>JAKPCT010000012.1 GCA_029553165.1 Bacillota bacterium | reverse complement strand
TTAATTTAATTTATAAGTTTAAGCTCATTTATAATTGAGCTTTTATATTTCTTTTAAGAATTTACATAACTATGCGAGGTGATTACTATGAAGATGACTTATCAACCAAATAAAAGAAAATACAAGAAAGATCATGGTTTTTTGGTAAGAATGTCAACTAAAAACGGTAGAAAAGTTATTAGTAGACGTCGTGCCAAAGGAAGAAAAAGATTATCTGCATAAAATCTGAAACTAAGATAAACAATTAGTTTAAGGTTTGTTTTAGGTGATTTAAGGGTTTTGTCCGTGATTACAATTTTAAAGAAGAATGAAGAATTTCAAATAGTTTTTGAAAAAGGCCACTCAATTCATAATAAATATTTAGTGGTCTATTTTCATCAGAACAGTTTTTCGGAAAATCGGTATGGATTTTGTGTCGGTAAAAAGATCGGAAATGCTGTTAAAAGAAATTATCTTAAACGAGTATTAAAAGAAATAGTCAGAAATATTTTGGGAAATATTACTTCTAGATCTTTTGATATTATTATAGTTGCTAAATATCCAATTTTAAATGCCAAATATAATGAAATTGAATCTAGTTTAACCGCTTTATTAAAAAAAGTATTTAACTCTTAAATACAATGGTCAATAGGAGGGATTCCCATTGAGAGGAGTAATCCTTCTTTTTATAATTATTTATCAAAGAATACTTTCACCCTTGTTTCCAAGGACTTGTATTTACTATCCTTCTTGTTCGACATATATGTATCAGGCGGTTGAACGTTTTGGGATTATTAAAGGAATGAAATATGGTTTAAAACGAATAGTCCGGTGCAATCCATTGAGTCGTGGAGGATATGATCCGGTACCTGAAGAATAGTTTTTGATAAATAAATAAGTTAAAAGGATTCCTATTCTTGAAAGAAAGGAAGTTGAAATTTGGATATAATAAAGAATTTTTTCCAATCAGCAATTGTATTTTTTTATGAACAAACAAACAGCTGGGGATGGTCAATAATCATTTTAACAGTTTTGATTAAGATAGTCCTTTTTCCATCATCAGTAAAACAATATCGAAGTATGCACAAGATGAAACAACTCCAGCCAAAGTTAAAAGAGATTCAGGAAAAATATAAAGATAAACCTGAAGAGTTAAACCGAAGAACAATGGAGTTATATCAGAAAGAAAATGTCAGTATTTTTAGCGGTTGTTTGCCAATGATCTTTCAAATGGTTATCTTAATCATTTTTTATCGTGTCCTCCAGGATAAGAATTTTATTGAAATGATTGGAGATGCGACTTTCTTAGGATTGGTTCTGAAAAAAAATCAATATTGGCAAATTGCTCTAATATCAGGATTAACAACTTTTCTACAACAAAAGTTAACCATGCCTGCAACCGGATCCGATCAACAATCACAATCGTTTTTATATTTTATGCCGTTGTTATTTGGCTACATAACATTTACATTAAGCGCAACCATTGGAATTTATTGGGTAGCAAGTAATATTATTGGAATAATTCAACAATATATTATCAATGAGTATTTTATTGTTAAAGAACATATTAAAGAAAGACAGGAAAATAATAACTAAATTAAATTATAATAGATTAGTTTGAGGGAGGTATTTAGTTAGATGAAATCTGTTGAAAAAGTCGGTAAGACCAAGGAAGAAGCTTTACAAGAAGCATTGCAGGAATTAAATGTTACCGCCGATAAGGTCAACATTGAAGTGGTTGAAGAGACCTCCAAGGGAATACTTGGTTTTTTAGGCTCAAAAGTTTATAGAGTTAAAGTAACCGTAAAAGAAGACGTTGGTCAAAAAGCAGGATTATTTCTACGGGAAATGCTTGTGAATATGGGGATAACTGCTCAAGTAGAAATTTTTAGACGTAAAGATAATGTGATTTTAAATATTAATGGGAAAGATTTAGGAATTTTGATTGGAAAACATGGACAAACTTTGGATGCAATGCAATATTTGATTAATCTTGCTGTTAATAAAGATAAAGAGTACAAAGAAAGAATTATTATTGATATTGAAGGCTATCGCCGTCGTCGCGAAGAAACACTTCGCAGACTGGCAATTAAAATTGCGGAAAAAGTCAGAAGAGAAAGACGGAAAGAAGTATTAGAACCAATGTCACCGCATGAACGGAGAATTATCCATTCCACTTTACAGGATTATAAAGACGTATTTACTTATAGTGAAGGTGTTGACCCTTACCGTCATGTGATAATCTCACCACAGGATAATGAATAATTGTTTAACCCGGTAAACCGGGTTTTTTCATGTTTAAAAATAATAGATTATATTACCGGTTTGAAATGCTTTTAAGTTAAAACCAATTATGTTAAACTATTATACGAAAATATTCCCCATTTATCTTTATTGAGGTGTTATTTTTAAATGAATTTTACTGATACAATCGCCGCTATTTCGACTCCGATTGGTGAAGGTGGAATTGGAATTATCAGAATTAGCGGTGATGATGCCAAAAATATAGCACAAAAAATTTTGGTTACTAAAAGAGGGAATTCTTTTGACAAGTTTATTCCCCAGAAGATGTACTATGGTAAAGTATATGATCATCAAAATCAGCAAGTAATTGACGAAGTTCTCTTTTTTTATGCACAAAAGCCAAAAAGCTACACCAGTGAGGATACCATAGAGATTCAGGCTCATGGTGGGATGTTGATATTATCTAAAATTTTGAAGTTAGTTCTGAATAATGGCGCTCGGTTGGCCGAACCGGGTGAATTTACATTAAGAGCTTATTTTAATGGCCGGATTGACTTGGTACAAGCGGAATCGATCATTGATCTGATCCGCGCTAAGACAGATAAAGCACACCAACTGGCAATAAATCAGTTAAGTGGGTTAACTTCAAAAGAGATTAATAAGATTGAAGCCGATCTCTATCAGATATTAATTACCATGGAAGCAGTTTTGGACTTCCCGGAAGAGGGAATTCCAGACCTGGAAAAGATAGATATTATTAATAGAGTAAACAAGATAAAAGAAAATCTGGATTTAATCATCAATAATATTGATGAAGGCCGGAAAATTCGCGAAGGTATTTCAATTGTGATTGTTGGACGACCGAATGTCGGTAAATCCAGCCTCTTAAATGCTTTCTTACAGGAAGAAAAAGCAATTGTTACCGATATTCCGGGTACGACCAGAGACGTTATTGAAGCTCAAATTCAACTAAAAGGAGTACCGATTGTCCTGATTGATACTGCTGGTGTCCGTGAGACAGATAACATCATTGAAAAAATGGGAATCGATAAAACTGAAAAATATATTAAGACTGCCAATCTTGTTTTATTGGTGATTGATGGCAGTGATCATTTAACTGATGAAGATCATCTGGTAATATCAAAGATCAAAGATCAAAAACTGCTGGTAGTCATTAATAAGACTGATTTACCCCAAAAAGTTACCGCTGAAACATTAAAGGCATTACAGATTAATAATATTGTTGAGCTTTCGTCATTAACCGGCAGTGGTTTTGATCAATTAGAAGCAAAGATCATTGAAATGGTTGGAATTGGAGAATTGACAGTTGATGATCGACCAATGTTATCACGCATCAGACATAAACAGGCTTTAGAAGAATCTTTATCAGCGCTTAACCATTTTGTTGATGGACTTAATAATAATCTAAGTGAAGATTTACTGGTAGTTGATTTGCGTGCCGCACTCAGTGCATTAGGAGAGATAACCGGTAAAAGTGTCAGTGATGAAGTTATTAATGGGATCTTTGCTAATTTCTGCATCGGAAAATAAAAAAGTAAAGGTGTTAAAATGAATTATGATGTAATTGTCGTTGGAGCAGGACATGCCGGTTGTGAAGCGGCATTGGCTGCTGCTCGTTTGGGATCAAAAACATTGTTAATTACTATTTCGCCGGATACAATTGCAGCAATGTCTTGTAATCCGGCGATCGGTGGACCTGCCGCTAAGAGTCATTTGGTAAGAGAGTTGGATGCTTTAGGCGGAGCAATGGCTAAAGTGATTGATAAGACCTATTTAAATATCAGGACAATAAATGAAACCCGTGGTCCGGCGGTTTCTGCGCTTCGAGCCCAGGCTGATAAAAGATTATATCAGGCAGAAATGACTCTCCAGATTGAACGGCAACCGAATTTGGAACTGAAGCAGGGACTGGTAACCGATCTCCTTGTTGAAGATGGTTGGATCAGAGGCGTTCAGTTAAAGTCCGGACGAAAATATTTTTGTAAAGCGTTAGTTTTGGCTACCGGTACCTTTTTAGGCGGACAAATTGTAATGGGAAATATCAAATATTCCGGGGGGCGCCAAGGGGAACCGGCTGCGGATGAATTAAGTGACAGTTTAGTAAAACACGGACTTAAACTACGTCGTTTTCAAACAGCGACTCCGCCAAGAATCAGTAGTCGCTCGGTAGATTACAGTAAGATATCTGCCCAGCCTCTTATAGAACTGGAGTGGGGTTTTTCGTGGAATGGTTTATCTGAAAACCGAAAGCAGCAACCTTGTTGGGTAACAGCAACAACCAAAAAAACAATTGAGTTCATTGCTGCTAATCTTAATTTATCTCCGATTAAAACCGGTACTGTTACCGGAAAGGGGCCGCGATTTTGCCCTTCAATTGACCGTAAAGTATTAAAGTTTCCATCGAAAACTGACCATCTTATTTTTATTGAACCTGAAGGTCAATATACCGAAGAGATGTATTTGTTAGGTTTAACAACAGCAATGCCGGAAGAAGTTCAGGAAAAAATCATTCAAACAATTCCCGGATTGGAGAATGCCGAAATAATTCGACCCGGATATGCGGTTGAGTACGACTGTTTAGACTCTTACCAATTTTCTGCATCATTAGAGTCAAAAGTAATTACCAATCTCTTTACTGCCGGTCAGATCAATGGAACTTCCGGTTATGAGGAAGCTGCGGTACAAGGAATTATTGCCGGGATCAACGCTTCAAGAAAGATTAACGGTCTGCCACCGGTTATTTTAAGCAGAACCAATTCCTATATTGGTGTTTTGATTGATGATCTTGTAACTAAAGAAACTGAAGAACCATATCGTATGATGACTTCCTTAGCCGAATACCGAATTTTCCTGCGGCTTGATAATTCACTGCACCGCCTTCATAATATCGGTAAGCAGATTGGAATCTTAAGTGATGAAGAGATCGCCCAAAGGGAAGGTTTGATCAAACAGGCTGAGCAATTCAAAAATTTCTGTGAAACGACCAAAATCCGTCCCGATTCAGAATTATTGAATTTATTGGGCATTAAAAATGCGAATCGGGGTTATCGGCTTAAAGAATTAATTTTACGGCCAGAGATGACCGAAGATTTATTATTAACGGCCTTTCCGGAATTAAAAGCAATACCGTTACCAATTCGACAATATATATGGAATGAATATAAGTTGGAAGGATATTTACAACGACAGATCAAACAATTGAATGAAGATCTTTATAAGGAAAGTTTTTCAATCCCAGAACAGTTTGATTATGATCAAATTAAGGGAATGAGCTCCAGTGCCAAAAAGTTATTGAATCTGGTTAAGCCCTCAAATATCGGACAAGCATTAAGAATTCCCGATATTACTGACTCAGATAAAGCTTTATTAATGATGTATTTTAGATTTGAAGGAGAAAAATCATTTAACAATGGAATATCAAGCTGATGTAATAGTGGTTGGTGCCGGTCATGCCGGTTGCGAAGCAGCACATGCCGCAGCTAAAATGGGATGTAAGACAATCTTATTTACGCTTAATTTTAATAATATTGCGTTTATGCCATGTAATCCTTCTATTGGTGGACCGGCAAAAGGGCATTTGGTCCGCGAGATTGATGCTCTGGGCGGTTTGATGGGTAAAATAATCGATCAAACTTATATTCAAATGCGGATCTTAAATACCCAAAAAGGCCCTGCCGTCTGGGCTCTCAGGGCTCAAGCCGATAAAAGTATTTATCAACGGACAATGCAAAATGAGCTGGAAAAAATCGCAAACCTGATTATCAAACAGGCTGAAATCGTTGAATTATTATTTAATGAGCAGGGCGCGATCACCGGTGTGAAGACCAGGACAGGGATCAATTATAATGCGAAAGCGGTCGTCTTAGCTACCGGAACATTTTTACGAGGCCGAATCTTTATTGGCCCTTTAAATTATGCTTCGGGTCCGATGGGACAATTACCTGCCGACTATTTATCTGACTCATTGATTAATTCCAGGATCAAATTGGAACGGTTTAAAACGGGAACCCCTGCCAGGGTCAGAAAAAGATCGATCGATTTCAGTAAAACCATAATTCAGCCCGGAGGATATCAAGAGCACGGTTTTTCTTTTTGGCAAAAGTGGCAAGTTCGAAAAGACTTTCCTTGTTGGTTGACATATACCAATCCGCAAACCCATCAAATAATTAGAGAGCATCTTCATGAAGCAGCGTTATACACCGGAGCGATTACTGGAACCGGCCCCCGGTATTGTCCTTCAATTGAGGGTAAGTTGATCCAGTTTCCTGATAAAGAACGGCATCAAGTCTTTATTGAACCGGAAGGGATCGATACTGATGAGATGTATTTAGCCGGTATCTCAACCAGTCTTCCTGAGTATGTTCAGGAAAAGTTTATCAGGACAATACCAGGACTTGAAAATGTGGAAATTGTAAGACCCGGTTATGCAATTGAATATGATTATATACCCGGTAATCAATTAAAACCATCGCTTGAACTAAAAAATATTCCCGGTTTATTTAGCGCCGGTCAATTAAATGGTAGTTCGGGATATGAAGAAGCTGCCGCTCAAGGACTTATCGCCGGAATTAATGCGGTATTATATACTAGAAATCAAGAACCTTTAGTTATCAAACGTTCCGAAGGATATATCGGTGTTTTACTTGATGATTTGGTGACTAAGGAAAATACAGAGCCATATCGCCTTTTAACTTCACGTGCCGAGTTCCGCTTAACCTTAAGAACAGATAATGCTGATGAACGACTGACTCCCTATGGTATTAAATTAGGGTTAATCAATAATGATCAGGCCGAACAATTTTATCGTAAGTACGAAAAAATAAAGGAATTACAAAATAAATTAAATGAGACATTCTTAACCCCAGACAGTTCGATCAGAGAATTATTCAATAAGCTTAATCTGATTGTACCAAAAAACCGCTTTAATGTTGCTGATGTTTTTCGTCGTCCCGAAACCACTCCTGAAAATATAATAGCAATAGTACCCGAATTAAATGCGGAATATCAGATTTTAAAAGAAGTAGGAATCAGACTGAAATATGAAGGATATTTAAAGAAAGAACACGAGCAAGTAACTAAGATGTTATCGTTGGAAAACAAAAAAATTCCTGATGATATTGATTATCAGCTGGTACCGAACCTTGCCAGAGAAGGACGAGAAAAACTGGAAAAATACCGGCCGATAACGATTGGGCAAGCTTATCGAATCAGTGGAATCAATCCGGCCGATATCACAGCATTGCTGTTTTATATTGAAAACAGGAAAAGGTTGAAGAATAATGAATGAATATTTGTTGAAGCTCCGAAATGAAATTGAAAAGATGGGATTAAAATTAGCTGATGGAGAAATTCATAAGCTAAATCAATTTATTGAATTATTATTAGAGGTGAATCAACACACCAATCTAACGGCGATCACTGATTTTGAGGAAATAACCTTTAAACATTTATATGATTCATTATTAATCTATAATATTAATGAATTTCGAAATGCTACTCAAATAATTGATATTGGTACCGGAGCGGGATTTCCTTGTATACCATTGGCGATCTGTTTTCCCGAGAAGCAGTTTATCTCTTTAGAAGCTACAAAAAAGAAGATCAATTTTCAACAAGAAGTAGTTAATCTTCTCAATTTAAAAAATATTAAGTGTATTTGGAATAGAGCCGAAGTATTAGCTAGGGATGTTTCATATCGCGGACAATTTGATCTAGTAATTGCCCGTGCTGTTGCAGCGTCAAATGTATTGGCCGAGTTGACAATTCCATTTATCAAAGTAAATTCTCATGCTGTTTTTTATAAAGGGAAAGAGGTAGAGAAAGAAATTGAACTATCAAAGAATGCAATTCGGACTTTAGGTGCAAAGATTAAAGCAATAACTAACTATTGTTTACCGGATAATCACGGCGAGCGGAGTTTGATAGTAATAGAAAAGGTTTCTAACACCAGTGATCTCTATCCCAGAAATCCTGGAATACCGCTCAAAAAACCGTTATAACATTTCTTTAATTTTATTTCCAAGAGAAAGTTGTTATTTAAAGAAGGAGGTTCTATTCAAATCTCGAAAATTGATTAATTATATTATTTTGCTGTCGGGGACGCAACTATAAATGAAACTCAGTTATAGTTGCAATAATTAGGTGATAATCTTGAAGCGAAACACTAAGCAATTTATGGAAGTACTTAAGCAGCGAGCGTTCGAACTATTGGGCGACGAAGCAGAAAAAGTAATTAAAAATGAAATTTTGAATAATAATAATCAATCTAATAAACAGGATCCAAGGGGTTGGAAGGAGGCTTTTATTACGATGGGGAAGGTTTATGCAATTGCAAATCAAAAAGGTGGCGTTGGAAAGACAACTACGGCTGTGAATTTAGGTGCTTGTCTTGCCCAACAAAATAAAAAGGTATTGGTTATTGATCATGATCCACAAGGAAATACCACCAGTGGAATCGGATTAAAAAAATCTGACATCAAAAGCTGTATTTATGATGTATTAATAAATGAAGTCCCCCTTGAAGAGGTCATTTTACCAACCCAAATTGAAAAATTACAAGTTGCTCCTGCGACAATCAGATTAGCCGGTGCCGAAGCTGAATTAGTCGGAATGATGGCTCGGGACCAAAGATTAAGGAGAGCAATCGAACCGATTCGTAACAGTTATGACTTTATCTTAATTGATTGTCCCCCTTCACTTGGTAATCTAACAATTAATTCTCTGGCTGCGGCCGATGCAATTATTGTACCGATTCAATGCGAATATTACGCATTGGAAGGGTTAAGCCAATTAATGAAAACGATCCAATTGGTTCAAAAATACTCAAATCCTGATTTAAAAATCCAAGGTGTAGTTTTAACAATGTATGATAATCGGACTAATCTCTCACAACAAGTTACTGAAGAGGTAAGGCGTTATTTTAACGGAAAAGTATATAATACGATAATTCCAAGAAATATTCGATTAAGTGAAGCTCCAAGCTTTGGCCTACCTATAACTCTTTATGATGAAAAATCCAAAGGAGCCGAGGCGTATTCCGAACTTGCAAAGGAAGTGATTAAGGATGAATAAGAATAGAGGATTAGGTAAAGGATTAGGCGCATTAATTCCGGAGTTGGAAGAGGAGAATCTGATTGCTCAGACAGAGGTCGATATTAATTTAATTGTCCCCAACCCTTATCAACCCAGGAAAGAATTTTCGGATGAAAAATTAACGGAGTTAGCCGATTCAATTAAAGTTCACGGGATCATTCAGCCACTTGTTGTGAGAGAAAATGCAGGTAAGTATCAGTTGATCGCTGGAGAAAGGCGCCTCAGAGCTGCAAAACTTGTTGGACTTAGCACTGTACCGGTTGTAATTAAAGAAATGTCCGAGCAGACAATGATGGAGGTTGCACTTGTTGAAAATCTCCAACGCGAGAATCTTAGTCCGATCGAAGAAGCTGAAGCTTATCGCAGGTTAATGAATGAATTTCATCTCACTCAAGATGATATTGCAAAAAAAGTTGGTAAAAGCCGACCAGCAGTTGCTAATACTTTACGACTATTGAATTTGCCTAGAGAAGTCCAATCAGATTTAAATAGCGGTACATTGACGATGGGTCATGCAAGATCATTGTTAAGCCTAAAGACTCCCGAAGAACAAAAGAAAATATGGAATCAGATAAAAATTCAAGGACTTTCAGTAAGAGAAACAGAAGAGTTAATAAGAAAATTAGTCGAACCTCCCTCTGTTTCACGTGAAACAAAAAAGAAAAATCCCAATCAATTTATTGAAAAAGATGCTAATATTCTTGAGATGGAAGATGAATTACAACATGCATTAGGTACTAAAGTAACTATTAAACCAAATGGTCTGACTGGAAAAATCGAGATTGATTATTATTCACTAGAGGAATTTGAGCGTATTTGCGAAAGAATTATTAAATATTAAGCAACATTTTAAAAGATTAAAAGCATAAATAATCAATTTTTATTACCTGTAAGTCTTGTTTAAGAAAGAGTGTTTTATACCAGACAGAAGTGTTGAATGCAGGAAGAGTTTTTAGAATATAATTTATGTTTGCTCGTGTCTGTTTGGAGAAAAAAAGAATATTAGTTTTTAATTTAATAATTGAGTAGTAGAAAATGTCATTACTCTCAAATCAAAGTTTGATCTTAAAAATGTAGCAAAAGAATCAATACTTTAAATTTAAAGAAATTTATATGTGTGTTTTATTGATTTAAAACCATTACCTAAACTTACAAGGCCAGGGTCTTTGCTGACAATATTGCTGAAATTATTGCCATAAATATAAAGAAATTCCCCATAAATCAAACTTTTAAAAATTAAAGTCGCCTATTTTTAATGTATTATTATAATGTTTAAGTAAAAATGATTTATATGTTAATGTTTTTTTGATTTAATGGTGGTCTAATTTTAATTACTCAAAAAATAAAATAGAAATGAAGATATGAGTTTCACGTGAAACAAATGATCTATAAAATTGCAATGATATTAATTTTAAATGCTGTAGGAGATGTGGAGGAATAGAAGTAAATATGGAGAATTTTGTTGAATGGGTTAACAAATACCAGGTTCTGATAGCGACGATTATAAATTTGGTCTTCTTTCTGATTGTTTTACTAAGTAATTTTTCAATTAAACGAAAATTAAATAAATTCAGGTTTCTTGTTAAAAATAATGAAGATCAAAAGTTAGAAGAGTTGTTGTTGGAGATAGGCGAGCGTTCTAAAGAAGTAGAAAAAAATTTGAGAGAATTACAGGTTGCTTTTGAGAAAAATTTAATTAAAGAGGAAACCCATATTCAAAATTGTGGAGTGGTAAGATTCCAAGCTTTTCACAATACGGGAGGGGATCAGAGTTTTGCATTGGCCTTATTAGATGCAAAAGGAAACGGAGTGGTCCTTAGTAGTCTGTTTGGCAGAGATGAATCAAGAGTATATTGTAAACCCGTAGAAGCCTGTAAATCAAGTTATGCTCTGTCTAAAGAGGAATTGGAAGCGATCAAAAAGGCGACAACGGGAATAAATAATGATAAATAAACAAATAATAACTATAATTGGCAGGAATAAGTTATATTTATGTAGAATAAAAAAATACTTCCTAATTAATATTTATGATTAGAAATATTATAAAATGTAATAATTAGTAATAGTTTAAGATGGATTGGTTGATAGAGATAAAATAGGTTACAAACGGGAAGTAGACCCGTTTTTTCTTGCTCTTTTGGGAGGATAGCATGGGTAAAAGGATTACAAAGATAAGAAGAAGATTAGGAAAAGGCTTTACTCTTCTGGTTGTCCCTAATTCTACCGGTGAAGTTAAGAGTATCCGAGTGCCAATTGCTTTAATTATTACAATAGTAGCAATATTTATTGCAAATGG
Source organism: Bacillota bacterium (assembly GCA_029553165.1). Classification (GTDB taxonomy): domain Bacteria; phylum Bacillota; class UBA4882; order UBA8346; family UBA8346; genus JAKPCT01. The sequence goes on along the minus strand of JAKPCT010000012.1, from coordinate 7,602 downwards.
AGTATTTCTGATTAAATTTTGGATGCAAATTAATGAAATCAAGCATTTTCAAACCGCAATTAAGAAGAATGACCAATATATAGCTCAACTTGAACAAGAACGAAAGGAATTAAAACCTACAATTGAACGTGGAATGAAAATAGCGGAGGAATTAGAGCGAATTAAAGCCGAAAATGACCGCATGCAAAATCAATTAAGAATTGTACTCCAAAGAGGCGGTAGGGTAGGTCAAGTTAGCCGTGGAATATCAGTTAGAAATAATCTAACTAAGTTGAATACTGATTTTAAAATTGGGTATCAAGATAATATTTCGTTGCAAAAAATAAATCAAACATTTGATCAGTTGGAAAAATACATAGCTGAAGAAGTAAAGGAACAAGAAAAATTAGCAAGTGAATTAATAAAAATCGAAAAGAAACTGGAACATACACCGTCAATCTGGCCAATTAATTCAAGAAATATTACATCTCCGTTCGGAAATAGGTTTCATCCGGTATATCGTACATATCGACAACATACAGGGATAGATATTAAGGCGTCTCAAGGGACCAAAGTATATTCTGCTGCTGATGGTAAGGTGGTTTTCTCCGGATATCGGGGTGGTTATGGTTATACGATAATAATTGACCACGGTTATGGCTATAAAACATTATATGCACACAATTCTAAACTAGAGGTTGAAGAAGGTACAGAGATAAAAAAAGGGCAGTTGATTGCCTTTTCGGGTAGCACAGGGACAAGTAATGGACCACATCTTCATTATGAAGTCCATGTGGATGGTCAACCTGTAAATCCGATGATGTTTTTACGTTTATAATGGGGGGAGATTTTGATGATGTCTAAAAAAAAAGAGAGTTCAGGTATTAAAAAAGGAGATACCTTAATTGGTAAGGATTTTTCGATAAAAGGAAGATTAGAGGCAGCCAATGGTTCGGTTAGGGTCGATGGTTATTTTGAAGGCGAATTAATTGTTGGTGGCGATTTGATTATTGGTGAATCAGGAAATGTTGTTGGGACGATCTCTGCAAAAAATATTACTATTGCCGGTGAGGTTCAAGGATTAATTGAAGCCCGGGGAAAATTAGAATTAATGCCAACCGCGAAAGTAATGGCTGATGCCAAAATGGTATTCTTAATTGTTGAGGACGGTGCGTTTCTCCAAGGACAATGTGAACCATTACCTCGTGGAGATTTAAAAGAAAGAGGGAAAGCTCTGTTTGCAAATGCAGCAGAAGCCGAATCGTAGGAATACTGGATTTAAAAATTAATTAATGGTTTTGAATCTGGTATTATGTTAAAGATGAGGGAAAAAGGAAATCAATTAATGTAATTGGCGGGAAAAATAATCGCTGAAGGAAGAAATAATCAGACTTTAATGAAATGAGAATATTAATACTCCATTATATATAATGGGGTATTTTTGTTTGGTTTAATAATGCGTCTGCCACCTTGAAACCGATTATAATAATAACCGGAAAGCAAAGTATCAATCTTAACATAACCAGCTCCCGAAGAAGCATGGATAAATTGGCCGTTTCCGAGATAAATACCGACATGGTTGACTCTAGTGGAGTTTAAGGTTTTAAAAAAGACTAAATCTCCTGGAATCAAATTATTTAAACCGATCTTTTCACCATAATCAAACTGGGAAATGGAACTATGGGGTAGATTGATATTAAACTTAGAAAAAACGTGCATCGTAAAACCCGAGCAATCAAATCCGGTTATTGATGCTCCTCCATAGACATATTTAATTCCGAGAAATGTTTTGGCATAAGAAATAATTTGATCGGCTAAAGATGGATTATTTTCATCTGAGTCAAGCGGTCCAAGGGAAATAAATTTTGAAAAAACCCATCCGCTGGTATTATCATCTAGAGCAATTTTGTACCAAGAAGTTGTGGATTCCAGGATGGTGATTTCCGTCCCTTTATTGAGAGTTGTTATAACTGGAGCACCCAGAGAAGCTTCAGCACGGCAATTAACATAATCGGAATTTATGTAGGCTTTAGTATTGGCAAATATTGAATTAGGATTAAAAACTATGAATAAAGTCAGAATCAACAGAAAACTGGGGCAGATTATTTTGCTCTTGAAAAAAAGCAGCCAAAAATTTTTATTAATAATATGATTGAAATGTATCATTGATAACTCCTAAAAATTCAGTGATGATGATCTTAAGAAAAATGTTTTATACATTATAATTGTACAATATTTTTGGGAAAAAAGTGAAGGGAATTTATCATTTAAGAATACAAAAAATATTCCAAAAATATTACCAGAATTATTTAAAAATTGATTTAAGAAAAGAATTCAATACGACAGATAGTATATTGTAAGTATAATTGAAACAATTATAGTCAATACTCACTTATGTAATAAATTTTGTAAGGGTGGGTATTGTAATGAAAAAGGTAGTGACGACATTATTTATTTCAATAATTTCATTATTAGTGATTCTGCTGATAATATTTGAATCTGATGTTGAAGCAAATAGTCAACAGGATAATTTAATAGAAGTAAAAACTATTTCAGAGCAAAAAAGTAATGATCCTATAACTGTGGCAGTGATTGAAGAATTGATTGAAAAATATAATAATAAATTAAGTAATACCAAAAAAAATGAAATAGTGACGACCATTATCGCAGAAAGTAATCGTACAAATATTGATCCGTTTTTGATTACGAGTATTATTTGTGTGGAATCTTCGTTTAATCCATTGGTAAAATCAAAACGCGGCGCAAGCGGATTAATGCAAATTAGTAAAACTGTTGCCAAGATGATGAATATTTCTGATATTTATAATATTAACGATAATATTTACGGAGGATGTTCTTATCTTAAAATATTAAGTGAACAATTCAAAAGTGAAGAATTAATTTTAGCTGCTTATAATGCAGGTCCGACCAGGGTTAGAAAATTAGGAAGAGTTCCAAATTATAAAGAGACAATAAGTTATATCAAAAAAGTCAATCAAGTTAAGAACGATCTATATCAAATGCAAATCCAAAAGCAACAAGAGCGGTTTAAAGAAGTTAAGACTGCTGATTTAATGAAGAAAATTAAGCTTCAGAATTTATTAAATTAGGGGTATGCAAGATTATTTTTTAATTGGAGATGAATAAAGGAAATATTAATGTTAATATATGTCATAAAATTGACATTTTATTAACATTGGAGTATACTAAATAGTTATAAACCCATTAAAGAATTTCCTTAAAAGTATTTTTAAAAAATTATAAATTAGGTGATAAAATGGGGAAAAAAAACGATTCAATTTATCCAATTAGTGTGGTTATGAGTATGACAAACTTGACTGCGCGGCAAATCAGATATTATGAAACACATGAATTGATCAAGCCGGCCCGGTCAAAAGGTAATCAACGGTTGTACACTGATGCGGATGTTGAAAGTTTATTGTTGATTAAGTCATTATTAGAAAAAGGGCTAAATTTAGATGGAATCAAACAGATAATGAATGGAGCGAAACCGGTTGAAAGCAGTAATAATGTAATAGAAACAGCTAATCCAATCGTATTCAATCCACAACGTCCAGCTACGCCACGACTAACATCATTGTATCCGGTTAATAATCAAGAGGCGCTGATTAATATGTTGAAACACAAACGTAAATAAGGAGAATTCAGTAATGACAAAACAAGAGATCTTAACAAAATGTACCGAACTTGATGTTAGGTTTATTCGGTTACAATTTACTGATATCTTAGGGGTTGTAAAAAACGTTGCTATACCAATCAGTCAGTTGGAACGGGCTTTAAATAATGAAATAATGTTTGATGGGTCTTCAATTGAAGGTTTTACGAGGGTTGAAGAGTCAGATATGATACTGAAACCTGATTTAAATACCTTCACTATTTTTCCCTGGCGTCCGCGGGAAGGAGCAGTTGCGCGCCTAATCTGTGATATTTATACGCCGGAAGGGACCCATTTTGAAGGAGATCCTCGTTATGTCTTGAAACGGACAATTCAAGAAGCTGCAGATTTAGGATATACATTAAATATTGGTCCGGAATGCGAGTTTTTTTTGTTCAAATTGAAGGAGGATGGAACACCTTCAATTATAACTCATGATCGGGGTGGCTATTTTGATTTATCGCCAAATGATTTGGGTGAAAATGCACGACGCGAAATAGTGTTAACACTCGAAGAGATGGGGTTTGAGATTGAGGCATCACACCATGAAGTATCTCCGGGACAACATGAGATAGACTTTAAATACTCGGAACCATTAAGTGCGGCTGATCGAGTAACTACTTTGAAATTCGTGACTAGAATTATTGCCATGCGTAACAATCTCCATGCTACTTTTATGCCAAAACCGATCTTTGGAATCAATGGCTCGGGTATGCATATCCATCTTTCATTGTTTAAAAACAATCGCAATGTTTTCTTTGATAGTCAGGGTAAATATCAGTTAAGTGATGAAGCGAGGTACTTTATTGGAGGAATATTACGTTACATTAAAGCAATTACAGCAATAACAAATCCATTAGTCAATTCCTATAAACGACTTATACCCGGATATGAGGCCCCGGTATATCAAACCTGGTCCGTATCAAACCGAAGCGCACTAATTCGGGTTCCGGCGGGACGTGGCGACAGTACAAGAATTGAGATCAGAAATCCGGATCCCTGTTGCAATCCCTATTTAGCGTTTAGTCTATTGATTAAAGCCGGATTAGAAGGAATTATTAATCAAATTGAGCCTAGTGAACCGATTCAAAAAAATGTCTATTTAATGTCGCCAGCGGAACGGGCACTGGAGAACATTGGCAGTTTGCCGGAGTCTTTATATGAAGCATTGATCGAATTTGATAAAGAGCAATTCTGCAGGCAAACACTGGGTGAACATATCTTTAATCGCTTCCTTGAAGCAAAATTGATTGAGTGGGAAGTGTATAAAAATCAAGTCCATCAATGGGAGATTGATCAGTATTTAGGCGTCTTTTAATTTGATAGCTCCCAAATTGTTTAGGGGTTATTGCAAAGAATGATGTTGCAATAATCCCTTTTTATTTAAGCAGAATTTTTTGGAGCTCATCATCATTAATCTGATGAAAATCTTCATAGTAATTGCTGACTGAAGTAAAATTTTCAGGGGTTTGAGGACAAATTAACTGATCAACTAATGGATTTAATCGCTGTACAACTTCTGGTGGAGCAACAGGGACAGCAATATAGATTTTTTTGGGGTGTTGATCTTTAATTGATAAAATTGCAGCCTCCATAGTATAGCCAGTAGCAAGTCCGTCATCAACAATTAGAACGCTTTTTGATTTGAGCTCGGTAAAGGGCCTTTTACCACGTAAATTTATTAAACGGCGGTGAATTTCTTTGAGTTCCAGTTGACATTGGGTTTCAATATAATCACGGGAAATATTCAGTGCATCAATAATTTTTTCATTACTAATAAATTTTCCTTGCTGGGTGATGGCACCAATTGCAACTTCGGGATCATATGGAGCACCAATTTTACGGACAATGATGAGATCATGCTCTAAATTAAGAATCCGAGCAATTTCAGCGGCGACAATCGTGCCGCCTCTTGGTAGACTAAGGACAAGATCAGGCTGAATTCCTGACTTCTGGATTAAGTTAGTCAAGTAGCTTCCTGCTTCTTGACGATTGTTAAACAAGATAATGGTCTTCATAGATTAATTATTTCCAAGACAGTGATATAAAATACCATTGCTAAGTAGATCTATTTAAATTAACAGATTTTGAAGCCGATTCATGCAAATATTATCCCAAATGGTATAAAAGGCTAATATTTGATTAATAATTAAAGTACAATTTCAAATCATACTAATGGGGTGATAGGATGAGAGCATTAAATTTGTTAATCATATTTTTACTGGTAATCGGAGGTTTGTTTCTGTTCAGCCATGAATCGGAGGCCGATTGGAAATATACCGTTAAACGGGGAGACACTTTGTTTAACATTTCGAAGCGAACGGGAGTTAGTGTTGCGGCAATTAAGAGCCGAAATGGATTAAGCAGAGATACATTGAAGATTGGGCAAGTTTTAACAATTCCAACCGGTACAACCAGTGCTGGTACTCAAAATACACCGTCCCGATCGGCCGGTGATTTAGAATTATTAGCCAGAGTGATCCACGCTGAAGCACAAGCCGAACCGTACCTAGGAAAAGTTGCTGTTGGTGGGGTAATCTTAAACCGGGTCCAAAATCCAAAATTTCCGAAGACAATTGCAGGGGTAATCTATCAACCTCATGCTTTTGAATCAGTCAGTAATGGATGGATTAATAAACCGGCAAGTGCAGATTCGAAGAAAGCAGCCAAGGATGCCTTGTCAGGATGGGATCCTTCCGGGGGAGCGCTCTATTTCTTTAATCCGGCAAAGACTAACAATCCGTGGATTTGGGCGCGGAAGATAATTAACCGAATTGGAAAACATGTGTTTGCAATCTGAAATCTGAAGGAGGCCGATACTTTGAGAATAATCATTGAAATTTTACGATTTTTAGTCCCTTTTGTGGTACTGTATACAATTGGTTATTATGTGGCCGGTTTTAGCGCGTTAACAGTATCATGGATTTTTGTACTATCGTTACTTATTTTCTTAGGAGATTGGCTATTGGAGATGGTATTTCATCTTGATCGTTATTTTGGAAGATTTCATAAAGGGATTATCAGTTTTTTGGTATCTGCAGTGGTAATTTTCATGATCACACAGATTATTGAAGGAGGAAATGTTCCAATAAGCGGAGCATTATTAGCAGCAATAATAATCGGTGGTTTGATGACATTAATCCCGGATCTGGCAAGAGTAAGTATTGGTGAGGAGAAAAAATGAAGAATATAACAAATTTAATTATTAAATTTATAGTGTTAGGGGTAATCTTAGTGTTATTACTGCCCCAATTTGGCAGAACTACTTGGATTCAGACAATAATTACAGCGGTGGTTCTGACGATTATTGCTTATGTAGTAGGTGACATGTGGGTTTTACCTAAATTCGGGAATATGGCTGCAATAGTTGTGGATTTTGCTGTGGCAGCATTGATTTTATGGCTGATGTCCAGATTTTTACCGCAGTTTATAATTTCGAAAACCGGGGTTTGGATTACCGCGCTGGTTATTGCTATAGCAGAGGTTTTACTTCATTACTATTTATTAGCTACACAAGCTGCTGGCAAGAAAGCCGGATAAAAAAAATACCGTCTAAAGACGGTACAAAGGAGGATGGATTATTGGGGGGTAGTTCCATATGTTAAACTTAAAAAGTTAGGTTACCATTACTAGTAATATTATCGTTATTTTAAAAAATAACTTTAGTACTTTTTTAAAAAATATTGAAAAAATTTTTTGAGCTGTTAAACTGGACAAATAACTAAATAATAGTTTCATGTGAAACAAAAATTAAAAGTAAGCTAATTTAATCGAAATGTTTAATAACTGTCTGAAGAGACAGTTTATTTTTTTGTATAAACGAAAACCCCCGGCTAAGCCGGGGGTTCCAAAAAGGCTATGCCTATGAGTAGAAAAAAGAAACCTCCCTTGCTAAAATAAATGTGGCTTACCAACCACATAAAAAGCAAAGGAGGATCCAAATGGAT
>JAKPCT010000011.1 GCA_029553165.1 Bacillota bacterium | reverse complement strand
CATTCTGATCATCATTATTGCAATCACCGCCCTGGCATCATTTGTGGTCCCCAATTACAATGCTTCACTTACGATTAGAATCCTCCGGTTTATGTTTATTCTGCTGGCTGGCTTTTTGGGGTTTTTCGGCATCTCATTTGGAATCTTTATGATGGCATTACATGCTGCTGCCCTAACCAGTTTTGGGGTCCCCTTTTTAACCCCAATTGCTCCCTATCATCCTAAAAACAAGGATCGGATTATCCGTCCGCGGGTCTATGAACAGCCAGATCGGCCAGTTTTTCTCAAACCGTTAGACTGGATTCGTCAAACGGATCACCCAAGACGCTGGGATTATTCGGAAAGTATTAATAAGGACGGTGATGACACTAATGAGTAATCAGGTTAAAATCGGAAACCATGAGATCTTAGCACTATTAATTGCACTAATGTCAGCCAAAGTTTTTCTGTCACTACCGCGCAACATGGCATTATTAGGCGACTCTGCCGGTTGGATGATTGGCTTATTTTCCGGGTTCTTCAGCCTGGTTGGGTTTTATTTTATTGCTGCTTTAATTAAAAAGTACCCTGGAAAAAATCTGTTTGAGATCGCTGAAATAGTTACAGGCCAAATAATTGGTAAGATTTTAGGGGTGGTTTTTTTTCTGTTTTTTTTAACCACAACTTCACTGTTTCTACGGCAATTTACTGAAAGTTTTATCATCGCCATCTTACCCCGCACACCGATCAGTGTTCTGAGTATCTTTTTTATGATCTTACTAATCTATGCTACCCTGCTTGGAATTGAAGCCATTTCCCGGGTCGCCTGGTTTTTTGGGCCGTATTTATTAGGCTTTTTTATCATTACAATTATCTTTTCTTTTCCGACTAATCCCCAATTACTGCTTCCAATCTTCGGAAAGGGACCGCTGGTTATATTAAAACAGGCCGCACTTCATCTCAATTTTTTCTCCGACATTATTCTGCTGGCGTTTGTTGCCCCGTTACTGGAGAAACAGAAAGATGTTTTCCGAGTCGGAGCAATCAGCTTAATTATTTCTACTCTGATTAATGCACTGACAACTGCTGCAGTAATCATGACCTTTAATTATGTTGCGACACAACGGCTTTTCTTCCCGATCTATCAACTCACCCGGCTAATTTCAATCGGAGAGTTTTTTCAACGGGTTGAAGCAGTCTTCGTCTTCCTCTGGTTCTTCACTGCTGCAATTCAAATGAGCGGTCTGTTTTATGGTACGGTCGTCAGTTTCAGTCAAACATTTAAAATTAGAAATCAACGCCCGTTAGTATTTCCACTCGCTGTATTAATCTTTGCTTTAAGTCTAGTTCCAGCCTCGATGGCGGAAACTATTTATTTAGATGAGTATATCTTAAGTAATTTCTACGCGGGAATCACCTTTGGAATTCCGATCTTGCTGCTTTTAATATCGTTCTTTGTCAAACCAAAGAAGGAGGCTTCCAATGCAAAATAATCCTAAAAATCATCAACAGCATCATGGTAAAAAGTATATTTTCCTAAGCTTATTACTCCTCTTTTGCACCTTATTATTGAACGGCTGCTGGGATTGGAAAGAGATCGAAACATTAGGCTTAGTTCAGGCCTTAGGTTTTGATCTCAAACCCAATAGCGATGACCTCACGATCACTACGATGATCGCCATCCCTCCCAAATTAACTCCTGCAAGTGGTGGTAGCGATGAGAGCCCCAGCGTCTTAATAATTTCTATGGATGCGCCATCGATCTATGAAGCCTTCAATCGAATCAATACCACTGTCAACCGGGAGATCACTCTGATCCAAAACCAGGTGCTCCTGATTGGTGAAGAGATGGCTAAACAAGGAGTCCAACGCTGGATCGATAACCTGATCCGATTTCGGGAAATGCGCCGTACCTTATTCATCTACATCTGTAAAGGAAGAGCCGCTGACATCATGCAGGTAAAACCAAAACTGGAATTAAATCCGGCCGAATATCTGGCGACTTTGCTTGAACTTTCAAACAAAACCGGAATGTTTCCGGAGACCAGATTGCATGATTTCATGGGACGTTACGAAACCTATTCCCAACAAAATTATGCGCCGTTAATCGCTAAGTACAAACGCCAAAGTGAAACTACCGGAGAGACAGTTCCTCCGGAGGGCGGGCAAGGCGAAAGTCCAGATCCAGCCAAAGATCAGCCTGAAGATACACGGATTATTGGGACGGCAGTCTTCAGAAATGATAAATTAGTCGGTGAACTTGATATTTACGAATCCCAGGCATTACAGATGTTAACCGGAAAATTCCGTGAAGCGCTGCTGACTATCGCTGATCCTCATAAAGAAGGAAACCGAATCATCTTTCGCCTGATTGCTGCCAGGACTCCGGTAATCAAATATCAAAAGCGGGAAGTTGACTGTTTTAAGGTTAATTTAAGTCTTGAGGCTGAACTAATCAGTATCCAAAGTGGAATTAACTATACAACGCCACATAACGAAAAAATCTTAAGTCAAAAAATCGCTCAATTACTGAAAAGACGGATTGAGCGGGTCATCGCTAAAACCCAGAAGGAATTCCGGTCTGATATTTTTGGCTTTGGAGTGAAGGTTCGCAACTCCATGTTAACCTCAACCCAGTGGGAGAAATACCGGTGGCCGGATAAATATCCTGATTCAAAGATTGATGTTAAAGTAACTGTGAGGATTCGGAGGACCGGAGTCCAATTCCAGCCACCACTGGAACATTAAGTTAACTGGACTGAATGCCTGTCAAACAGGCATTTAGTCCCAGGAAACCGGTCTGTGCCTACCGCAGGATTATGTTCTGATAAACAACATATAAAAAGGCAAAACAATTATACTTAGAGCTAAAAACAGTAAAGCAAAAAACGCCAGGTAATTTTTGGTTTTCAGGTGTTCAATCCCAAATAAAACCGTATAAGTTGCCACCAGTAAAACCAATAACATTGCTGCATAGTTTCCCATCTTTCTCCTCCAATGAACAATAATAAAACCTATCTCCAATGATAGGTTTTTATTATTATTCGCTCCAGGGGCAGGTTCTAATCCCTAAGAATGAGTAAATCGGACAGATCCCCAAGATTCCGGTTAATACCGGAATAATACCCAATAACCCCCACCACCGTTCGTTTCCTGGTATCAAAAACACAACTGCTAACATCGCACACCCGATGATAATCCTGGTAATCCGATCAACTAAACCGACATTATTCTTCATTGCAGCCACAACCTCTCACTAATTATTCCATAATAACAAAAAACCGCCATCTGGCGGTTTAGTTGGTTAATTACTCACCCTCAGGTGTAAAAAGGAGACCAACCCGTTCTTCCTCTTCAACCTCTTCAGCACCTGGAAAATTAAAGCTGGCTGCTTTTTGAATCAATGCCTGATGTCCATCATCTACACGGCCGTTCTTATGAAGTCGGCTGCCTAAAAAGTGGACACAGAAATGACCGTCAAAATTATTATTAGGAATTGAAGTTTTTCCGTGCGGTTGGCCATTCATTGAAGCGGCAATATAAGTATTTTTTACATAGACAATTACCGAACGGCGTGCCCAACTGAATTTCCCTCCGAAGATCTCCAACATAATCTTGGTATCTTCAGCAGTCAATGGTACGGTATCAGAATGATGATGGCCACCGTGTCTGCGGACCCGAAACTGTTTACCGGTAGCAACATCAATTATTACCGCATTTTCGCCCCGTTTCCAAAATTCATTAACAACTGACCAAGGAATTACCTGTACTCTGCCACTACGGCTCCGGGAAGCGATTTGGGCGCGATCGGCAACCGGTATGTATAGCTGTTGCCCTTCGACAATCGTCGTATCAGTAAGTTTATTCTTCTCCATAATTTCAGTTACCGAAGTTTTATATTTAACAGCAAGCGCTGATAAGGTATCCCCTTCCACAACCGTATGAATTACCACCTGGTTTTTCCGGTTAACAGCATCTTTTAAAGCCTGGTAAGTTAAAGGCCCGACTACTCCATCCGGATTCAAGCCATACTCAAATTGAAATTTTCGAACCGCTTGATCGGTTAAACTGCCATAATAGCCGGTCGGAGCAACACTTAAATACTCTAATTCAAATAAATACTGTTGCACTTCAGTAACAGCCTCACCTTCAGCGCCTTCTTTGAGAAGTTCCATTGCCATTACCGTCGAAAAAGCAGATAGTATAAATAATACCAACAGCAAAATAATCCGAAATTTGATACTATCCTTCTGATTCATTGCGCAACCTTCTTTCATTTTATTAACATTTTTAAGTTCTTCTTTTTACCGTTATATTCCTTCTTAATTAGTAAAATTGATTCCAAATTCTTATTTCAAGCAGAAAACCTGTTACTTTTTTCCTATGACATTTATCAGACTAAATTATCAGTCAGTCCCAAAAAGTTCTCTGAAGAAATCCCGAACCGAACGCCAGCCAATTATGAACCAGTTAGCTTTCGTAACCGGCTCGACAGAATAAATCGGTGTTTGTGCAATCTCTTGGCCTTCAAGGATTACGCTGGCAGTCCCAACCAAAGCACCGGTAGCAAGCGGAAAACTCAATCCCTTTTGAACATTATACCTGACTTTCAAGGCGTCCTTTTGAGCCTTAGCAACTACGACACCAAAATCACTTTTAACCCTGACAGGTATATATTCTGATCGCGCTTGTTTAATATATACTCGTCCAATTGCGGCTTTAGAAGTAAAAATTGTCTCCCAACAATAATTCTGGTATCCATAATCAAGTAAACGGCAACTTTGACTGACCCGCGCTTCATTAGTCTCGGCTCCCAAGATCACCGATAACAAGCGGAATCCATTCCGTTTGGCAGTTGCCGCCAAACAGTATAATGCCTCTTGAGTGTAACCCGTTTTTAAACCGTCTGCTCCATAATAAACCGTTATTAATTCGTTCGTATTCTTTAAAACAAATTGACCATCGCGGAGGTAATCAGTTGTAATCGTCGTAAACTGCAAAACTTCCGGATGTTTAAGCAACAATTCCCTCGAAATAATTGCCAGATCGTACGCTGAGCTATAGTGGTCAGGCGCAGGCAATCCAGTTACATTCACAAAATTGGTGTTTTGCAATCCCAGTGCTTTGGCTTTCCGATTCATTGCGGCCACAAAAGCCTCGGTCGAACCGGCCAAATGTTCCGCAAGCGCTGTGCTGGCATCATTGGCTGACTTGACCACAACCGCCTTAAACAACTCTTTGACGGTCAAAATCTCGCCTTCTTTAAGATAAATCTGCGAACCACCCATCCGGGCCGCATTTCTGGAAGTGATGACCGGGTCATTCCAATTTAGCTTTCCCTCAGCTATCGCCTCCAAAACCAGTAACATCGTCATCGTCTTGGTAATACTTGCCGGAGGCAACCGCTGATGTTCGTTTTGAGTAAATAAGATTTTTCCGGTGGAGGGTTCGAGTAAAATTGCGGATCTGGCCTCAACTGTTAAATCCGCCTTAACCGGTGACTGACCGAGTAGTAAAACCACGAAGCCCAAAACTATCAGGAAAAGATGTAGTAAGCGTCTGATCATGATCTTTTATTCACCTCATTACAAAAATATAGTATACCACATAATGAGATGGAAAGACTAGAAATGAGAATCTCAAAGGAGGAATTAAAATGAATCAAAACCAACAAAACACGGGGATCTTCGAGCCCCAAAACCGTATGAACCAACCCCCTAACGTGATCACTACCAAAGACCTGATGTACTTAAAGGATGCGATGTCCTGGGAGCTATTGGCAACGAAGAAATGCAGCCACTACGCGTCGTTGTGTCAGGATCCCGAAATCAAGCAACAAATCAATGAAGTTGGGCAAATGCACCAACGCCATTACAACCAGCTTCTCCAGTATGTCCAATCAAATCCTAACCAGGAATATTTACAGTAAAGGAGCGAAAAACGGTGCAAAATAACCAAAATCAAACCAATCCTTATGAAATTAAAAATCCCCAGACTAACCAGTTACCACAAACTAAAGGTCCGGAGATGAATGAACGCGATTTTCTCAATGATATCTTGGCTACTGAAAAATACATCACTGACAATTTTAATGTCTTTGTCCGTGAGGCCAGTAACCATACTCTCTATCAAACAGCAATCACTGTCTTAAACGAAAGCCATGTTGCCGCCAGAAACCTGTTTAATCTGATGTTTAAAAAAGGTTGGTATGCGCTGACAGCAGCTCAACAACAGGATATTCAGAAAGCCAGCCAGCAATTCCAAAACTACCAGAGCCAACAACCTTATTAAACCAATCCAAGGGCTGTTTCAAAGTGATTTTTGAACAGCTCTTCATCTTTTATCACTACATGACCACCAAAATTTCACCCCAAAAAAAGACAAAAAAAAAGAGCTTTTTTACTCTTCAAAACTTGCCAACAATAATATACTGGTTGACGTTTTTGTATTTTTCTTTGTTCTTTCTCAATTCAGCGCTGCATTTTTGGCAGTACTCCTGGAAACTCATCACTTTTGAATTGCAATCCGGGCAATGCATCTTGGTTCACCTCCTCATCACTTACTCTAACTGTAGTATAACATGAGTAGTTTAAGGAGTGATTGCATTAATGTTAAATGATGGTAAATTCTTGTCAATCAAAGGCGTTTTAAATATTTAACCGGGACATAGAACTTCGTATACCTCTTCCCTGCCTGATCAATATAAACCCCATTACGATCCGGCACCATAACCGTAGCTCTTTGATTGATCCGATAGAGAATCCCAGATCTGGTCTGATTATGATAATTAAAAGCTACCTGATCACCAATTTTCAGCCCATAGTTTGCTTGCACAATCGCTTGTCTGGTCGGTAGTTTGTGATAGCGTCCGGTATGTCCAAAAAGATTAGCGGCAATTGTCCGGAACCGTCTATTGCTACAACTGGAATGGTGATAAGTAATAAACTCAATCAGATGGCAGAGTTCATGTTCAAATACCAGTAATAAAGCTTCCAAGGCGTTATTGGTCGGCAGACCGCAAACTTCCTTATTAGTGTCAATGGCATTGTACTTCAAGAAAAAACTGGTCCCAATTCGGATTTCGATCACCACTTTTTCAGGCGGAAGCTTCCCGATATTCTTGGGACAGATGGTCTTTCCGGCGCTTTTAGTTAGCCGCGATGAAAGCGAAAACTTTACTGTACCCTTAAAGTGGTCCCGGAAATAACCGCCAAAGAAGGTTTGATCATAAAGTTCAAATAAGAGTTTAAGGTCCGAAGCGGACATTTGGGTGATCTCTGTCGACTTGATATTGGTCGATAATCTCAGCAACGCTTGTGCCACAGCCATCCGCTTTTGAGTAAATTCGGGGACGGTTCTTGAATTTACCGTTTCAAAACTATTTAGTTCACCGTTTGTAACAGACCCCCGCATAATAATATACCTATCTCCCTGTCAATTTATCAATGATGGTTTCAAATCCATCTCTAATTTGATCACCCATGAAACTTTTCGCTAATTCCGGGGGATTCACCTTGGTAATTGACCAATTATTTTGAGCAACAATTTGCTTAATAATCCGAAAAAAATGCCGGTTTTCACTTTTTTCGGCACCCCAGTCAGATAATAAAAAGCTATTTCTTCCTCCGCCAGTTATCACTTCAATCCTCACCTGATTATCCGCAACAAAATGAAAAATACAGGTCGTTGTCAACCTGATAATGCCATTCTTCTTTGACAATTACAGTTACTTCTTGGGATTTAAACAGATAATAATCTTCTTCAATTGTTTCAATTACAAAGTCGACTATCTCTTCAATATTTTCACCTTCAATAACAAGCAAAGCATTTTTCATCAAAGTTCCTCCGGGGACGGTTCTCAAATTTACTGATTCAAAATCTTCCAGACCATTGCTTGTGACAGGCCCCCGCATAACCTTCCTATCTCTTTAAGTGTCAAGGAAGAATTTTGCCTCATGGTTTTGACAATCTCTTGGCGCAATTCCCTGTCACTTTTTAATGCAATAATCGCTTTGCCCCTCTTTTTAAGTTCATTATACAACATTCTTTCAGCTTCTTCATATGAAATAATATAATCAGGATCTGACTTTGTAAATTGGTCTTCCTCAATATCAAGAATCCCTTTCTTCGGTTCATATTGATTTACATAATCATAATACTCCCGAGCAGCAAGCTGTAAATCATCGGAAAATAAACTTAAAATCCTTTTACGGTCAACAAGATCTGGTTTGTTGGTTTTTCTTCCGATAATCGCATTAAAACTGCTCCATTGATACTCCTCCGGCAACTTCACCATTCCTGCCTGTACCGGATTATTATGGATATAAGCACTTACAACCAGATGATATCTGTTATCGCTTACAATTTCACTCTTGAAACGATCTTGAAAGAGATGCCCCACTCTTTTGTAGGTTTTATTAAAATAAGATACATAACTGACATTTATACTTTTAATAATCTTAGAGATATCGTTTCCATTATCGTTTATTAATAAATGAATGTGGTTGTCCATTAAACAATATGCTTCAACTATAAAGTTATACTTTTGCTTCATACGCTCCAATGTTTCCAAAAACCTTATCCTGTCTTCATCTGACAAAAATATTGGTTTTCTCTCATTACCGCGCTGTATGATATGGTATGATTCAAATTCTCCTTTTACCCTGGCTAACCTTGACATGGCATCTTCCTTTTTCTACCTTTTTCTTTTTATCTTAACATAATTTTCCAGTAAATTCAAGAACCGTCCCTGGTTTTACTCTACTTTTACCGTAATTATATCACTCCACCTGGTAGTGTAACAAGGCGACAGGCGCTCTTGGCGCAGTCTCCAACCTCCCGGTGAACTTTGAATGGCTGTTTTTAAAGTATCAGCCCCGTATTTGGAATTAATCTGGTCCAGCACCTGCATAACTTGCGAATGACGCTCCTGTCCGCCAGCATCAAAGAGTGCCATCTGAACCCGATCCTCCGGGACAATATCGGTGACAATTACACCCGCTTTTTTATAGCGAAATCCTGCTTGATAAATCTGCTGCAAGGAGAACAATGAATATTTGACCAACTCTAAACCGCTATTGGTCCCTACTGGAAGTGGACAAATAAAGTTCGGTGAATACTGCCGGTCCTCCTTGCTAAAATGGTTGGTCTGTAAGAACACAATCACCAGCCTCGCGCACGTATGCTGTTTCAGAAGTTTATAAGCACATTTCCAGGCAAAATCAGCCACGGCTGCTTTGATCGGCTCCAGTTCTGTCTGCAATTCTCCAAAAGAGCGTGAGGTGCAGATTGCTTTTTTGGCCGGAGTTACTAAATCCAGTGGCAAACATGAAACTCCCTCCAACTCTTTCTTAATCCGCAATCCCACAACTGTCAAATGCTTCCGGACCCAAGCATCAGGTAACTTTACGAAGTCCAAAGCAGTTTTAACCTGGTTGGATTTCAAAAAAGCAGCCGATTGCCGCCCAATTCCCCATACTTCACCAATATCAAACTGCTCTAAGGCCGCTTCAATCTCCGCTTGACTATTAGTAATCACAAACAGACCTTCATTGGTCGCTACTTTTTTGGCATAATAATTAGCCGTCTTCGCTAACACTTTGGTAGGACCAATCCCGACACTGACAGGGATCCCGGTGTTGCGATGAACCGTTTGCCGGATCAGTTTAGCATAATCAGATAATTGCACCTTCATTCCTGCCAGATTTAAAAAAGCCTCATCAATCGAATAAACTTCAATTTCCGGGACAAACTCCGCTAAAGTAGCCATTACCCGTTGTGACATATCGCCATACAGTTGATAGTTCGACGAAAAGACCGCTACCTCATTAGTCTGAAGAAGCTTTTTGATTTTAAACGCCGGCTCGCCCATCCCGATCCCTAACTGTTTCGCTTCATTGGAACGGGCAACCACGCAACCGTCATTATTAGAAAGGACTACCACCGGTTTATTAATTAATCCGGGATTGAAGACCCGCTCACATGAGACATAAAAATTATTACAGTCAACCAATGCAAACATCTTAATACACCTTCTTGATTATATGGGTGACAATCCCCCACACCATAAAGTCATCCTCTGCTTTAACCTCAATCGGCTGATAGGCTTCGTTGGCCGGCATTAACAGTAACCGACCGTGATCGGTATTAATTTTCTTCAATGTAAATTCACCGTTAATAAAACAGACTGCCAAAGCGCCATTGCGGTAACCAAGTGACTTATCAATTATTAGTAAATCGCCATCATCAACCCCGGCGTCCTTCATCGAAAAACCCTTCACCCTGCCATAAAAGGTTGCACTCGGGTTTTTGACTAAATAGTTATTCAAATCCAACTTCGTTTCCAAATAGTCTTCCGCTGGCGAAGGGAAGCCAGCTGTAATCTGCTGCCCGGTATATTGAAGTTCAAGTTTTAACAACGTATCAACCGCAAAAAATTCCAGCATCATCTCAAAATCAACTCCATCATTGCGAACTTATGTTCGGTTGTTGCTTTTATTATAACAAAAATTACAGCTTAATGTTAATGACATTTTTCAGGTAATTTCTGGTTAGTAAGTGATTTAGGAACAATTCAAATTCGGGGAATGTTATCTTCTCCAAATTGCATACCAATTAAATTCAAAAACCTCCCAGAGTTCCTTGCTCCTTGATTTTACTAAATTTTTTTTTATTTATTGACGATATATTTGTTATAATAGTCCGCTAAAATAATCAATCCTATCGAGGACGGAATAAATGACTGATAATACTAACCCATTCAATGAATCAAATTTCCAAAAGACAAAAACTATTGGGATCTTAGTTGACTGGTTTGAAAATGAATACCAAATCAAGATTTTAGCTGGCGCAATTGAAGTTGCTCGACGCAACAATATCAACATTTACTGTATTGAAGGGGGTTGTATTCATTCCCAACGCAAGTTTGAAACAGCCCGTAATAAACTGTTTGATTTTGTAAGCAATCAAGAGTTCGATGGACTAATCATTTTAACTGCAGCCATTGGGGCCTTTGCCAATCAAGAACAGATCCAGGAGTTTTGTGATCAATTTGCTCCTATTCCGATTGTCAGTATTGCTAATGATATTGCCAATTATCATAGTATTCTAATCAATAACACTACTGGTTTTAGAGACTTAATCATCCATTTGATCGAAGCCCATCAATACCGTAATTTTGCCTTTATCTCAGGCCCCAAGGACAATCAGGACTCCAATATTCGTTATAACACTTTAAAAGATACCCTGGCGGAGTTTAATATTGACCTGGATCCGGATTTGGTAATTGAAGGAAAATACACTTCGATCTCTGGGATGGATGGGATGCGAACACTCCTTTTACGCCAAAAAAAGATCGATGTCGTAGTTGCAGCTAACGACGAAATGGCAATTGGCGCTCTTTATGAGTTAAATTCAAAGAATATTCAAGTACCTGATGATATTGCGGTTGTTGGTTTTGATAATGTGGAAGTCAGCGCTTTCTCTTCCCCACAACTGACAACTGTTGAACAACCACTTTATGACCTTGGCGTTAAAGCAATGGATACAATTATTGATTTAATTAATAATAAAAACGAAGTTCCCCAAAAAGCCTTTGTACCTACAAAGATGGTGTTGCGGGAATCATGCGGGTGTTTTTCTCACACTAATTTAAATCATGCTACTGATCTCCCGCTTCAAAATCAAAAAGAGCTCCGAACAACTCTGACTAACAACAAAGATAGAATTGCACTAAACATCATTAATAGTTTGCCTGCCTTTTTCATCGAAGAGAATAAAAGTGAATTCCAAAATATTATTGAAAAAATGATCGATGCATTATACAGCGAAATTCTCGATGGAAAACAAGAAGAATTTGTTAAGCGCTGTTTTCAAATTCTCCAAAGTATTGACCCAATTTACCAGTATACCTTCTACTGGCAAAATATCATAACCGAACTGCGGCGTAACCTTCTTCCCTTCATAACCGAGTTCAAAGCTTTACTTACGATGGAAGATGCGTTACATCAGGTCCGAGTCATGATTGCCGAAAAAGGTATGACCCGTGAAAAGAAGGTTTTTCATGAAGCATTACTAAGTAACTCAATATTAAGCTCTATCAGTGAAGAATTGCTATTTACCACCAGTGTTCCCGAATTGGTTGAAGTATTAGCTCACAGATTACCGGACCTGGGTATCTCCGCTTGTTATATTTCGGAAAAACGTCGCAAGAAAGGCAGTTCCAATCGGAACTTCAAATTGACCTTTGGTTATAATAATCAAGGAAGTATCAAAATTAACAAAAAGCCATTTTACTTCGATGGTTTGGTTCCAGAAATTATTTTAAACGATCAACAACAACATGTCTTTTTAATTATGGTTCTCTACTTATCAGAGAAGCATTTCGGAACTATTGGATTTGAGATCAATTTGCGAAACAGTAATATTTATGGCACTTTGCGAAGAATAATCAACAGCTCACTTCGAGGACTAATTCTAACCAAACTGATTCAAAATCAGGAAAAATATCTCTCGTCACAACAGATGCGGCTGCATTTTAAGAATTTGGAAGAGATTAAGAAGGCTATGGAAGGCTTCATCAGCACTTTACTATTGACGATCGAGGTACGCGATCCCTATACCGCCGGTCATCAAAGCCGGGTGGCAACCTTAGCGGCAGCTATTGCCACCGAGATGAAACTACCCCAGGAAATTGTTGATAGTGTACGGATGGCCGGAGTCTTACATGACCTTGGCAAAATTTCAATCCCAGTAGAGATCCTGAACAAACCCGGAAAACTAAAAGAAACCGAATTTGCTCTAATTAAGGATCACCCTAAAGTTGCCTACGATATCCTCAAAAATATCGATTTCCCCTGGCCTTTAGCCGAGATTGTCTTACAGCACCACGAACGCTTGGATGGTTCTGGTTATCCATTTAAATTAAAAGGTGAGGCAATAACGTTGGAAGCAAAAATATTGGCGGTAGCTGATGTTATTGAGGCAATGGCTTCCCATCGACCTTATCGTCCAACCTTAGGAATCGAGGCCGCTTTAAATGAAATCACCAAAAATCAAGGCATTTTCTATGATCCTAAAGTAGTTAAAGCTTGTTTAGCTTTATTTAATGAGAAAAATTTCAAGTTATCCGGTTAAATACCCAAACGTTGCTTCATCTCTTCATAACGCTTTTTTCCTTCTGGATGTCCCAAGTCGGCCGCCGCTTTTGCATCGCGCATCGCCGCTTCCCAATCACGTTTGTGAAAGTAGGCCCCGCCCCTTTCTAAATATGCTTGGGCATCATCCGGTTTTTGTTCCAGATAACGCGTCCAGTAACTGATAATCTCATCAAAACGTCGCCCTTGAAAGAGTATCCAGTCCATTAAGCGTACTGCCTCGAAATAAGTCGGATTGATCGTAATTGCTGCTTTTAAATCGGCCTCAGCCGCAGTAAATTGCTTTAGATCAATATAAGTCTTCGCTCTCCAGTAAAATGCTTCGGCATTATTAGACCAGAGTTTTAAAGCGCGTTCATAATCAGTAAATGCCAACTCATTCTGTTTCGACTGATGATAATTATAGCCACTGATTACAAAACGCTGACTAACCCGTTCCCGGGTTGATTGCAGTCGCGAATAGCCAGGATTTAACTTTTCAGCTAATAACAGATCTGCTAGTGCTCCGTCGAAATTTCCCTGTGCCGAATAGATTTCCGCGCGTAATAAATAATTCTCTTCCAATTGTGGTCGCAATTCAATTGCCTGGTTGATCATCTTTAAAGCTTGCCCACTTTTATTATTAGAAAGATAACAAGAAGCAAGTTCCTCATAAAATCCCCAGTGATGTCCTTTAGCCAAAGCATTGGTATACAACAACTCTGCTAACCAATAGCAATTTTGACGTGTTAATACGTTAGCAAGGTCTGCATTTGCAAAACCCAACAGGACCTTCAAACGAGGATTAGTATTATTAAATTTTTGAGCTTCTTTAGCAAATTGCCTCATCTGTTGGTATGATCCGCCCCATCTGGGCCTAATCGAATGAATATATCTACTCCGAAGCAGAAAAGAATTTGGTGCAAACTGCAACGCTTTTTTGATTAAATTATAATTGATTTCTTTATTACCCAAAGCAGTATTCATGGACAATAATAAATCATAAGCCACCAAATGATTTGGCTCCATCTCTAAAACAACTTGAAGATCCTGATTCGCTTCTTGAAAATAATGTTTCATATTGGCAAACTGTTCGGCAGAAGTTTCAGATGCCCAACGATAGCCTCTGCTCTCCCAAGCTAAATGATTGAAAAAACTGGCCCGCGCCAAATACGGTTGATAAGCAGTCGGAAACTTTTTAACCCATTGATCTAATCTTCCTTGATAACTCTGATCGTTTATTGCAAATGCATCATAAGCATCTGACAACACATATTCATTACGAAAATCAGTTACCCAATCTTGATAATACTGCTCCAACAATTGATTTAGCTCACCAAATTTTTGTTCCTGCAACATTTGACGGAGCGCTTCTGTATTAACAGTACTTACCGGATAGCCATAAATATCTTTACCGTTTTCAACCAATGACACTTCGTCCTTTGATTGTCCACTAACAGTTATAAAATATAATGAAACCAAAACAATGCTAAACAGACAAATCAATCCGCCAATCAAAAGCAGACATCGCTTCCAACTCCAGCCGGTTTCAATTTCCATTAACGACACCTCCAAAATAATATGTAATAATTACTACTATTTACTTTGTTTTCCTGCACGGGTGCTAAAATTTAACAAAAAACTGATATTAATTATTCAAACACTGTTAAATTGGTTTATGTACCTTGAAACAAAGCCCCCAATCAATGCGCCCGGGTTTGATCAGTTCCATCAATGCTGCCTACACACTCCAAGAACTGCAACAAATTCTGAAAAGCTCTAATTCGACTGAATACAACATGCGTCGGCATTCAGGACAAACCCTGAAGCCGTCGTGAGGGATTAGACGGCAATATAATATAAATACTACCTCCACAGGTCATGGAAGACCGGAGCAGTTGGAGGGGTTTGGGGACGCATCTCCGTCCCCAATGGTGGGAGTTTGAGGGTTGACCAGACAACCCTCAAGAAAAAACGCACAACAATAAGACAAAACTGAAATAAAGCAAACAGATCATTGAGATACTCCTCCCCAATTGACTTCCGTATCATTTAATGTTATATTATTCGTATCCGAATATTTTGTATGCGAACTATTTTAAGGGAGGGGGTACTACGATTTGGAAGGCAACAGTCCTCCACTCTTCTGTCTATTAATCAAAAATACCTGGCAGAAACTATCCCGCTACTATAACCAGCGTTTATCAAAGTACGATTTAACAGTCCAGAAAGCATTACTCTTACTCGAAATCCCGCCCGGGAGCGGTAAAAATCCCCGTTCACTGGCCAAAGAGCTTGACTTGGAGAACTCGAGTATAAGCGGCTTGTTAGATCGCCTTGAAAAACAAGGTCTCATCGAACGGCAAAAAGATCCCAACGACCGGCGCGGCATTTTAATCTATTTAACCCCGGAAGGTCTAACCGCCAGACAGACAATCACATCTTTAGTCGAGGAGTTAGACCGTAAATTGCAAACGGAATTATCTTCTGAAGACATCAAAGTTTTTCGTCGCACTATGTCCGTAATCAATAAACAAATTTAAAGCAGGTGATATTATGAATAGACGCGTTGTAATAACAGGTATCGGATTAGTAACACCAATTGGTCTCAATACCAACGAAAACTGGGATTCTCTCTTGGCTGGCCGTTCCGGAATTGCACCAATAACGAGGTTCGATACTTCCAAACATGCTACCACGATTGCCGGTGAAGTTAAAAACTTTGATCCCGCTAACTTTATTGAGAAAAAAGAGATCAAAAAGATGGACCGGTTTATTCACTATGCAATTGCTGCTGCCGAAGAAGCTTTGGCGGACTCCGGGTTTAAAATCACTCCTGAAAACGCCGAACGGGTTGGGACCATTGTCGGCTCAGGTATGGGCGGTGTTGAAACACTCTGTAACAACGAAAATGCCTGTGTGCAACAAGGACCAGGCCGAGTATCCGCATTCTTTGTCCCCGGTTGTGTCATCAACTTAGCTCCGGGCCAGATTTCGATTCGCACCGGTGCTAAAGGTCCTAACTTCTCACCGGTATCCGCCTGTGCAACCGGAACTCATGCTCTCGGAGAAGCATACCATATCATTAAACGCGGTGAGGCTGATGTTGTCTTTTCAGGTGGCGCCGAAGCTGCAATTACACCGTTGGCTGTAGCAGGATTTAACAATATGAAGGCTCTCTCTACCAACAACGAAACCCCTGAAAAGGCAAGCTGTCCGTTTGATGCCAAGCGTAATGGGTTCGTAATGGGTGAAGGTTCGGGGATCTTGATCTTAGAAGAGCTGGAACACGCTTTAAAACGAGGCGCTAAAATCTATTCTGAAATCATCGGTTTTGGAATGAACAGTGACGCTTATCATATTGCCGCCCCGATACCGGATGGTTCGGGCGCCAGCCGTTGTATGGAATTAGCAATTGCTTCAGCCGGTCTCAAACCGGAAGATGTTGACTATATCAATGCTCACGGCACTTCAACTCCGGCAAATGATGCAATGGAGACTGCAGCAATTAAGTTAGCCTTTAAAGACCATGCCCCAAAATTAATGGTCAGTTCAACCAAATCTATGACCGGGCACCTGTTAGGAGCAGCGGGCGCAATCGAAGCAGCTTATACTGCCTTAGCGCTTTACCATCAAACAGTACCTCCGACAATCAATTATGAAACTCCCGATCCGGAGTGCGATCTGGATTATGTTCCCAATACTCCGAGAAAAGCTCCGATTAAGGTCGCCATCAGTAATTCATTTGGATTTGGTTCGACCAATGCTTGTTTGGTCCTTAAAAA
Source organism: Bacillota bacterium (assembly GCA_029553165.1). Lineage (GTDB taxonomy): Bacteria > Bacillota > UBA4882 > UBA8346 > UBA8346 > JAKPCT01. The sequence continues at coordinate 29,902 of JAKPCT010000011.1, read as the reverse complement.
GTATGAATAAAATTTGAAAACCCGCTTTCAGCAGCGGGTTTTCTTATAGCTAATATCACAAAATAAAACATTAATTCCTACGTTTAAACGATTTTTTAGGAACGCCCGGTTGCTGACCATTCTTTCGGATTGAGCCGAAAACCCATAGCATTTGAGATATCAAACGCGGTTTTAATTACCTCCTGATTGAGATCGGCTTCCTGTTCCTGATTATAGCGACCGGTTACAAAGATGCTTACTGCACCAACACAGATCTTTAAGTGGTTAAAGACCGGAGCACTAATCTCTTTAATATTACTGCCCAGCTCGGTAGTTCCTGCTAAAAACCCGTTTTCTTTGATGGTTTGCAACTCTTCAAGCAGTTTTGACAGATCGGCAATTAAATTTTGCGAATGATAGCTTTCCAATATAGTCTGTAACTCAAGATTGGGAAGATAGGCTAACAATACTTTTCCGGAGTTAGTTTGAAACGCCGGTATCGGAATTCCGGTTTGAATCCCAAATTGGATCGGACCGGACGTCTTTACAGAATCGGAATAGATTACATCCTGATGGGTCAATATTGCCAGATATGTTGATTCATTAGTCTTCTCGGCCAACTTGCTCAAATACGGTAACGCCGTCGGTCGCAGATCAACGTTTTGTAATGCGGCATTACCGATTAAAAAGGCTTTGATCCCTAGTTTATAGTGTCCGGTAACTCTTTCCCGTTCAACAAAACCATTCCGGCATAAAGTATTTAACAAACGGTGCGCCGTACTCAAACTCAAGTTGGACATCTGCCCCAGTCTGGTTAATGGTATCGGACCATTATTTTCAGCTAAAATCTCCAACAGTTTTAAAGTTTTTTCAACCGTTTTAACTTTTACTTCCTTCGGTTCGGTGTTGATTCGCATTGTTAGCTACCCCCGATTTGGCACATTTTAACATTCCTGCTTGTTTTAGAGAGTAATCCTCAATTAACTTTGATTCATTAAATATTGGTCACAAGCTTTTGCAGCGGCACGCCCTTCATTGATCGCCCATACCACTAAACTTTGACCGCGCCGCATATCACCGGCGGCAAAAACCCCCGGAATATTAGTCATAAATTTGCCATATTCAGCTTTAACATTGGTACGTTGATCCTGTTCAACTCCCAATTGTTTAAGCAAGCTCTCTTCAGGCCCTACAAATCCCATTGCCAACAAGACCATCTGGGCCGGCCATACCTTTTCGGTCCCGGGAATTTCAGTAAATCCCCAGTTTCCATCGGCTTTCATCTCCCACTTAACTGCAACCGTATGGACTGCTTCCAGATTACCATCCTGATCCGCACTGAATTTTTTAGTACTGATACAATAAGTCCTTGGATCCTCGCCAAAAACGGCAATTGCTTCTTCCTGACCATAGTCTGCCTTTAAAACTCTCGGCCATTCAGGCCAGGGATTGGTTAGCGCACGTTCGGTAGGAAGACTGGGCACGATCTCAAACTGCCGGACACTTCTACAACCATGACGTAACGCTGTTGCAACACAGTCAGTACCGGTATCACCACCACCGATAACAATTACATCCTTATCCCTGGCTGAGATATATTTACCGTCTTGATGGTTGGAATCGAGCAAACTCTTCGTATTAGCATGTAAAAACTTCATTGCAAAGTAAATTCCGTTGGAGTTGCGGCCCTCGACAACCAGATCGCGGGGCTTGGTTGCTCCACCGCATAAAACGACCGCATCAAACTCCGCTAATAATTTTTCTGCCGGATAATCCTTACCAACCTCAACGTTGGTCTTAAACTCGATCCCTTCTGCTTTCAGCAAATCAACACGCCGTTGGACGATCTGTTTATCCAGCTTCATATTTGGTATTCCGTACATCAACAATCCGCCAATCCGGTCATGCCGTTCGAAGACCGTTACCAAGTGCCCCGCTTGATTGAGCTGGTCGGCACACGCAAGCCCAGCCGGACCTGAACCGACAACCGCAACTTTCTTTCCGGTACGGACGGTTGGCGGTTGCGGTTTGATCCATCCTTCGGCAAAAGCCCGGTCAATAATTGCACACTCATTTGTCTTAATCGTGATTGGCGGCTCATTAAATCCCAAAGTACATGAACCTTCACAAGGTGCCGGACACACCCTGCCGGTAAACTCGGGAAAATTGTTAGTCAAACGCAGCCGTTTTACTGCTTCCTGCCACTGACCTTTATAGACTAAATCATTCCACTCCGGGATCAGATTGTTAATTGGACAACCCATTGCCATCCCTTTATAAAGGATCCCGGTATGACAAAACGGTGTGCCGCAATCCATGCATCTGGCAGCCTGAACTTGTTGCTCGGCTTCGGATAAATGATGGTGAAATTCATTCCAATCATTTAAGCGTTCCTGCGGGAGCCGATCCTCCGGCACTCTCCTTTGATATTCAATAAATCCGGTTGACTTACCCATAATAAACTCCTCCAGCTCATCATTTTGCGCGGTGAAAATCAGTTTCCGCTGACCCGTTTGAGATCACTTTTGTTCGCTTCAAAAGCAGCCATAAAGACTTCATCGCCTTTTAAACCGGATTCCTTCAATCCTTGCAACGCTTGGAGAACCCGTTTATAATCTCTGGGAATTACCCTGACAAACTTCGGTAAATATTGATCCCAATTGTTTAAAATCATTTCCGCCCGCTTACTGCCGGTGTAGTGCAGGTGGCGTCTGATAATCTCTTTGATTTCACCAATCTCAGTTGTATCAACTAAGTGTTCCAAATCAACCATTTCGGTATTGCAATTTTGATTGAATTCTTCTGCTTCATCAAGTACATAGGCAATACCGCCTGACATACCTGCTGCAAAGTTACGGCCGGTTGGACCCAAGACAATTACCCTGCCACCGGTCATATATTCACAACCATGATCGCCTACTGCTTCAACCACTGCTGTCACACCACTGTTACGCACACAGAAACGCTCACCGGCCATTCCACTGATGTAAGCTTCACCACTGGTCGCACCATAAAAGGCAACATTTCCAATAATAATATTTTTACTTGGGTCAAAACCTGATTCGGAAGGCGGATAGACGATAATCTTTCCTCCCGATAAACCCTTACCAACATAGTCATTAGCATCACCTTCAAGCCTCAAGGTTACTCCGGCAGGTACAAATGCCCCAAAGCTCTGGCCGGCAGAACCGCGGAAATGTAATTTAATTGTATCTTCCGGCAATCCGGCAGCACCATATCTTCGCGTGATCTCACTACCGAGGATAGTTCCGGTTACCCGGTTGGTATTCCGGATTGGCAAACTGGCTTGAACCGGTTGACGCCCAACTAATGCCGGCTCACAAATCTTCAATAATTCCTTGATATCCAGTGAGTTTTCCAACTGGTGATCCTGTGCCATCTGACAGTAACGGCCTACTGCTGCCGGTACCTCTGGTTGGTAAAGAATATTTGAGAAATCCAACCCTTTGGTCTTCCAGTTCAAAGCATCCTGATTCGGCTCTAATTTATCGGTCCTTCCGATCATCTCATTGATCGTTCTAAATCCAAGTTCTGCCATGATCTCCCGGATCTCTTGCGCAATAAAACGCATTAAGTTGACGACATAATCCGGTTTACCAATGAATTTTTTACGTAATTCCGGATTTTGAGTAGCAATACCAACCGGACAAGTATCCAAGTTACAAACACGCATCATCATACAACCCAAGGCAACCAACGGCAGAGTTGCAAATCCATACTCTTCAGCACCTAAAAGTGCTGCCACAACTACATCCCTACCGGTCATCAACTTGCCATCAGTCTCTAAAACCACCCGGCTACGCAAGTTATTGAGGAGCAGTGTTTGGTGGGTTTCAGCCAAACCCAGTTCCCAAGGCAATCCCGCATGCCGGATACTGGTTCGCGGTGAAGCTCCTGTTCCGCCATCATAACCACTGATCAGGATTAGATCAGCCCGGCCTTTGGCAACACCGGCGGCGATCGTCCCAACTCCAACTTCAGAAACCAATTTGACACTGATCCTCGCATTGCGATTGGCATTTTTCAAATCATGAATCAATTCGGCCAAATCTTCAATCGAATAGATATCATGGTGCGGTGGCGGCGAAATCAAGCCAACCCCAGGGGTGGAATGACGCACTCTGGCAACCCAAGGATAAACCTTACGTCCCGGTAGCTGACCCCCTTCACCCGGTTTTGCTCCCTGTGCCATTTTGATCTGAATCTCTTGCGCATTGACCAAATATTCACTAGTTACTCCAAATCTTCCTGAAGCGACCTGTTTGATTGCACTACATTTGGAATCCCCGTTAGCTTCAGGAATAAAGCGGCTGGGATCCTCGCCACCTTCACCGGTGTTGCTCTTGCCACCAATCCGGTTCATCGCGATCGCCAATGCCTCATGGGCTTCCTTACTGATTGAACCATACGACATCGCCCCGGTTTTAAACCGCCGGCAGATCGACTCTATCGACTCTACTTCGTCAATCGGAATCGGTTGTGGCGTAGTCTTAAATTTCAACAATCCGCGCAAGGTACACGCTTTTTGAGTTTGATTATTGATTAAATTGGAATATTCTTTATATAACTGATAATCATTATTCCAACATGCTTGTTGCAATTTGTGAATCGTCTCGGGATTGTAGAGATGATACTCACCATCTTTACGCCATTGATAGACACCACCGGTTTCCAAAACTCCGGTAGCAACCCGTTCATCAAAAGCAGCCGTATGACGCATCCCGGCTTCACGGGCAATCACATCCAGGCCAACCCCTTCAATTCGCGATGGAGTCCAAGTGAAATAATTATCAATCACGGACTGGTTCAGCCCAACTGCTTCGAAGATTTGAGCGCCCTGATAACTTTGGATTGTCGAAATCCCCATCTTGGATAAGACTTTAACAATTCCCTTCACTACCGCTTTAATATAATTCTTCTTGGCCTGATAAAATTCTTTAACGGTTAATAAGTCTTTCTTAATCAGGTCATCTAACGTTTCAAAGACTAAATACGGATTGATCGCTGAAGCGCCATAACCCAGTAACAACGCAAAATGATGTACTTCACGCGGTTCACCTGACTCAACAACCAGACTGACTTGGGTTCGTACCTGCTCTCTGATTAGGAAGTGATGTAAACCGGATACCGCCAGCAAGGCAGGAATCGCTGCCATCTCACTATTAATCTCACGGTCTGATAAAATGATGATATTGGCACCGGCCTTAATCTCTTGCAATGCATCGTTGCACAATTGGCTAAGCGCCTTCTTCAAACCGGCTCCGCCTTCTTTGGCGCAGAACAACATTGGTAACGTTACCGACTTAAATCCTTCTTGGTTAAGTTGCTCAATTCGATTCAAATCTTCATTAGATAAGATTGGTGTTTCCAGTTTTAACTGCCGGCAACTCTCCGGTTGCGGGTTGAGCAGATTACCCTCCGAACCGATGAAAATTTCGGTACCTGTTACAATCTCTTCACGAATTGCATCAATCGGCGGATTGGTAACCTGTGCAAACAATTGCTTGAAATAATCGTATAACAGTTGCGGCTTCTCTGAGAGTACCGCTAACGGAATATCGGTCCCCATCGCACCAATTGGCTCAACCGAGTCTTGGGCCATCGGGGTAATTACCATCCGTAAATCTTCATAAGTATAGCCAAAAGCCTTCTGACGTTGGATTAAAGTATTTTTTGGATTGGTCTTTAATACTTTCGATTCCGGCAGATCGTTAAGCGTTAATAAATACTGGTCCAGCCAGCTCTGATAAGGTTGCTCCTTTGCCAGTTTAGCTTTTAGTTCCTGATCGGAGATTATGCGTTGTGCTTTAGTATCGATCAGTAACATTCTTCCTGGTTGGAGACGTCCTTTTTCGACTACCATCTCCGGAGAAACATCAATCACTCCGACTTCTGAAGCTAAGATTACCAAATCATCTTTGGTAACATAGTAACGAGCCGGGCGTAATCCATTCCGATCTAAAACAGCACCGACAATCGATCCGTCGGAGAAAGCCATTGCAGCCGGCCCATCCCAGGGTTCCATTAAGCAACTGTGGTATTCATAAAATGCTCTCTTGTCAGGATCCATACTTTGATGTTTGGACCATGGTTCAGGTACCATCATCATCATCGCATGCGGGAGTGAACGCCCTGCCAACATCAGAAACTCCAGGCACTCGTCAAACATCGCCGAGTCACTGCCATCCTGGTTGATGATCGGGAATATTTTGGAGATATCATCACCAAATTTATCTGACTGAAACATTGATTCCCGGGCATACATCCAGTTCACGTTACCGCGTAAGGTATTGATCTCCCCATTATGAATCAGGTAACGGTTAGGATGGGCCCGTTCCCAGCTGGGGAATGTATTGGTACTAAACCGCGAATGGACCAAGGCTAATGCAGACTCCAAATCAGGATCCGTTAAATCCGGATAAAATTGCTCCAGTTGATCAGGGGTCAACATTCCTTTATAAACAATGGTTTTACTTGATAAGCTGGCAATATAAAACGATTCACCGCCGGGCATTTCAGAGTAACGAATCGCCTTTTCGGCCCGTTTCCGGATCACATAGAGTTTTCTTTCAAATCCAAGGTCATCTTTGATCTCCGGATTACGTTTAATAAATAACTGTCTAATATATGGTTTACAAGCCCGAGCAGATTCACCAAGCATCGAGTCATTAGTCGGAACGGTACGCCATCCCAGCAGTGTCTGACCCTCTTCATGGATAAAGCGGGCCAATAACTTCTCACATTCGGCTCTAAGTGAAGGTTCTTGTGGCATAAACACCATACCAACTGCATAAGTACCTGGATCGGGAAGTTCAAAACCGCTCAACCCGGCTGCTTTCTTTAAAAACCGATGTGGAATCTGGAGTAAGATCCCGGCGCCATCACCGGTATTAGCATCTGCCCCACGCGCACCACGATGATCAAGGTTCAAAAGGACAGTTAAACCTTGTTTTACAATCTGGTGCGACTGTAACCCTTTGATGTTCACTACGAAACCAATCCCGCATGCATCATGTTCATGCTGAGGATCATAAAGCCCCTGTTTCAAAGGTAAGCCTGTTTGTTTCATCTCTGTCTCAACCTTTCTAATTTAACCTTTACTATTATCATTATTTTGACAGTTTTCCGCATTGCGGAATTGTATTCCGTCTTTTTTAGATTGTAAAACTTTTAGAGGTTAATGTCAATATTATTTACAAAACTTAAATAATATTGCCACTAATATTACATATGCAACTCCGGATCTCATCCTAAAAAACAGTTGCTTTCCGGCAAACCATTTGACTTTTAATCAAACATTTATAACCTGTAGACATTATATTGTATACAGATTGCACTGCCCCGTCATCCCCTGTTCCTTCCGAACCAAATCCAAAGGCTAGTTTACAAATAACTGACATCAGAATGCAAATGTCATAAAAAAAGCGCTTACCATCAATAATAATTCTTGACTTTAAGTAACTTTGATCTATAATATAAAGAATGTTATTTTGGAGAAATGTTATTTGAAAGAGGGAAACTATGCACCACACAAAACTACTCGGTGAAGAGAAGATCTCAAAACTGCTGATCCGGTTTTCAGTACCAGCAATCATTGGAATGATGGTTAACGCACTTTATAATGTAGTTGACCGCGTTTTTATTGGCATGGGAGTAGGATCTAACGGTTTAGCAGCAGTCACAACTGTCTTTCCTATTATGATCATTAGCATGGCATTTTCAATGCTGATTGGGATCGGAACGAATACCTTACTCTCGATTAAATTAGGAGAACAGAGAAAAGATGAAGCCGAGGCCATAATGGGTAACGGTGTTACTTTGTTAGTACTGGTTTCATTTTTAATCACTGTTATTGGATTGGTCTTTATTAAACCATTACTGATCGCTTTTGGCGCCAAAGATGAACTCTTGTCGCATGCCACACAGTACCTTAAGATTATCCTTTGGGGTACTGCTTTTGTAACTGTAGGCTTTGGAATGAATAATTTCATCCGTGCTGAAGGCAATCCAAAAACCGCGATGTTATCGATGCTGATCGGCGCCGTCTTAAATACCATCCTTGACCCAATCTTCATCTTTACTTTTGGATGGGGGATCCGTGGAGCGGCCTATGCGACCATCATCTCACAGTTAGCAGTGATGATCTGGGTATTATATTACTTCCTAAGTGGTAGCAGTAAATTGAAGCTTCATTTTACTAATTTAAGGTTAAAGACCAAGATCGTTACCAAAATTATCGCTATCGGGTTAGCCCCATTTCTGATGCAATTAACCTCCAGTGCATTTAATGCCCTGCTGAATACCTCCTTATATAGATTCGGAGGTAAGATCGCTGTAGCGGGAATGGGCATTATTATGAGCTTATATACGCTAATTTTTATGCCGATTCTTGGGATCAGCCAAGGAGCCCAACCAATCATTGGTTACAATTATGGCGCCCACAAATACGACCGTGTTAAGAAGACATTGAAATTAGCTGTAATTGCCGCTACCTTAATTGCAACAGTCGCGTATATTCTGATCAAAATCTTCCCCGCTTACTTTATCGGGCTCTTCGGCAAACAGGAACAACAATTGTTCGACTTCTGCATTCAGGCAATCCGGATCTTCATGTTCTTCTTACCACTGATTGGATTGCAAATCGTAGGCGCAAACTATTTTCAGGCAGTTGGAAAACCGGTAAGGTCAATGACTCTAAGTTTATCACGCCAATTCTTGCTGATCATCCTGATCCTCATCTTGCCAAACTATTATCGGATAACCGGCATCATGTATTCCGGAGCAATCTCCGATGTGCTGGCAGCATTTATAACTGTAATCTCACTTTGGATCGAGCTCCTCCATCTTGATGATAAACATCAGGAAACTTTAGAGTTGGAATCGGCGTAGATTATTCAATTGATTTAAAGGCGTTGGACCATGTGGTACCAACGCCTTTTTGTTTCTTTTTTGGGAGAAACATAATTAATATAGTAAATTTATTCAAAAGTAAAAATTCCCAAAAACAAGGATCTCCTTTTATCACAGCGAAATAAATGAAGATGATTTAATATTACCAAGATTGGATAAAATCAATTTAAACGGAGAGCGAGCAGATGAAAAAGATGATTGGAATTGCTATTTTCATATTTGCTTTCATAATCTTACTGACCGGTGTGAGTAATGGTGTTTTTAAAGCAGATAAAACCAGCACGGATGTTGTAAAAAGTAACACTGAGTTCTCCTTTACTCTGTTTTCGTGGCTTAATGAAGAAGAACGTGAGCAAAATGTTTTTATTTCCCCATTTAGCATTGCGACCGCACTTTCTATGACTTTACAAGGCGCTGGAACCACAACCAAAGCTGATTTGATGAAATCTTTGAATTATAACGGCAGAGAGCTTCAAAAGATTAATGAAGGTTATCAGTACCTGCTTGATCATTTAAACAACACCGACAAACAGATTGTGCTTAACATCAGTAATTCGATCTGGATCAGAGAAGGAATGAAGATCAAACCGGATTTCCTTAAGGTAAACAAAGCGGTGTTTAAGGCATCCCTTGCCGAACTGGACTTCTCAAAAGAAACAGCAGTAAATGAGATCAATAAATGGATTGCGAAATCTACCAATAATAAAATTACAAAAATGATCGATCCACCGATACCTGCCGATGTTGTAATGTATCTGATCAATGCCATTTACTTTAAGGGTGAATGGACCGAGAAGTTTAACAAAGCAGACACGTTCAACTCCAAGTTTCATTCCGGCGGCGGAGCAACAAAAGCAGTAATGATGATGAGCAAAAAAGGCGAAATCGAATACGGAGCCAAAGATAGCTTTAAAGTAGTGAGACTCCCCTACGGAAAAGGCAAAACATCGATGTATTGTGTTTTACCTGCTGAAAACATTGCAATCAATGATTTTATCAAAACTCTTGATGCCGCTAAATGGGAAGAGATCAAGAACAGCGTTTCCAAGGTTAAAAATGTAATACTCAATTTGCCCAGATTTAAGATTGAATACGGGATTAAGAATTTAAACGACTCGCTTATTGCTTTGGGCATGGGAAAAGCTTTTTCCAGTGCAGCCGATTTTTCGGGAATAAGTGATGAAAAGCTCTGTATCAGCAAAGTACTTCACAAAGCCGTTATTGAAGTCAATGAAGCAGGAAGCGAAGCTGCCGGAGCTACCGTGGTTGAAATGACAAGAAATTCTGCACCTGACAGACATTCCTTTATTGCGAACAGACCATTTTTATTCTTCATCACTGATGATGTAACCGGCACAGTCCTCTTCATGGGGAAATTATATGATTGTCAAAAGTATTGAACCAAAAGATCCTTCAACATAAAAAGCTGTTGCAACAAATTGTTGCAACAGCTTTGCCATTCCTATCAAAACATCAAATCTTCTCCCGTTTTTCGAAGTAAGTGTGTAACAACTCATGAGCCTTTTCACCATAGGGTTTTCCTAAATACTCCCGGTAAAGTTGCAGCACTTCCTCATTTTCATGCGACTTCCGTTTAGCCTTATTACGATCTTCTTCATAAATTGCTTGTTGGCGTTTCTTAATAATCTCGATATCGCCATGGTGATAAGGTTGACCACCGCCACCGATACAGCCACCGGGACAAGCCATAATCTCGATCGCATGGTAATGTGACTTCCCATCACGGATATCTTCCAACAGTTTTCGTGCATTACCAAGCTCATGGGCGATTCCAATCTTCAACTCCATGTCTTTGATCTTAACGGTAGCTTCTCTGATTCCCTGTACTCCATGCATCTGGGCAAATTCAACCTCTTTTAATTCCTCACCAGTGATCCATTCGTAAGCAGTCCGGACTGCCGCCTCGATAACCCCGCCGGTTGTTCCAAAGATTACGGCAGCACCGGTGCTTTCCCCCATCATTTTGTCAAAATCACTCTCTGGAAGACTATTAAAATCGAGACCCAACTCGTTGATCATCGCTCCAAATTCACGGGTAGTGAGCACAATATCAACATTACTGTTCTCGTCTTTAGTAAGTTCGGGACGGGCAGCCTCAGCTTTCTTAGCAACACACGGCATTACTGAAACGACCACGATCTTACTGGGGTCAATCCCCATCTTCTCGGCATAATAGGTCTTGGCAATCGTACCAAACATTATTTGCGGGGATTTACAGGTTGATGGCACATCTAACAGATCAGGAAATTGATGTTCAATGAATTTAACCCAAGCCGGACAACAACTGGTCAGGATTGGTAACCGGCCTTGGTGTTCGAGCCGGTGTACTAACTCCGAGGCTTCCTCTAAGATAGTTAGATCCGCGGCAAAATCAGTGTCAAAAACCGCATCAAATCCCATCCGGCGTAAAGCCGTAACCATTTTGCCTGTAACAATCGAACCTGGTTCCATTCCAAATAATTCGCCGATGGCGACCCTTACTGCCGGAGCAGTTTGGACAATCACATGTTTATCAGGATCATTTAAGGCGGCCCAAACTTTACCGGTATGGTTGACTTCCGTCAATGCCGCTGTAGGACAGACCGCAACACATTGACCACAATAGGTACACGAAGACTCGGCAATCGGGATGTTGAAAGCTGGACCGACAAACGCATCAAATCCCCTGCTCACTGCCGACAAGATACCACAGGTTTGGACTTCATTGCACATCGTTTCACAACGCCGACACATGATACATTTGTTAGGGTTTTTGATAATCGCTTTGCTGGAGGTATCGTTTTCATAGTCCATCTTTTCGCCAACCCACTCAATCTCGCGGATCCCTAATTTATGAGCCAGCGCTTGCAGTTCACATTCCAGATTTTTCGGACAGGTAAAACACTCATTCGGGTGGTTTGACAACAGTAATTCAACTGCCATCCGCCGTGCTTGAATAACCCTAACGGTATCAGTCCTGACAACCATCCCATCAACGACAGTGGTCGAACAGGCAGGGGCCAATTGAGGGCGTCCTTGCACCTCAACCATACAGACACGACACGAAGCCACCTTATTAACCATTTTAAACTCTTTAAGATCGAGATGGCATAAAGTCGGAATCTGGATTCCGATCATTTTCGCGGCTTCTAGAAGAGTAGTTCCTTTCGCAACATGTATCACTTGATCATTAATTGTAACTTGAACTTGTTCATTCATCTGGTCCTCCACCTCCTAAGGTTTAATCACTGCACCAAATTTACAGACCTTACGACAGGCGCCGCATTTAATGCACTTTTGTTCATCAATCTGATGGGGCTTACCTGGTTGACCACTGATGCATTTCACTGGACAGACTTTGACACAGGCGGTACAACCAATACAAACTTTCGGGTCAATTTTAAACTTATTCAACCCCGTACATGAACCAGTCGCACAATATTTCGACTGAATATGTTCCAAATATTCATTCTTAAAGAATTTCAAAGTGCTCAACACCGGATTGGGAGCTGTTTGACCCAATCCACAGATTGAGGCATCTTTGATCATCTTTGCCAATCGTTCAATCTTATCAATATCCTCCATCTCAGCTGAACCATTAGTAATCTTCTCTAACAGTTCATAAAGGCGTTTGTTACCAATCCGGCATGGAGTACATTTACCGCACGATTCGTCTTGCGTAAATTCCAAATAAAATTTAGCGATGTTCACCATACAGTCGGTCTCATCCATAACAATCATTCCACCGGATCCCATAATTGAATCAATACTCTTTAATGTTTCATAATCAATCACGGTATCAAGGTAGTCCTCGGTAATAACTCCTCCCGAAGGCCCTCCTGTTTGAACTGCTTTAAATCTCCGATCATCTTTAATACCACCACCGATATTATAGATAATCTGCCTTAACGTCGTACCCATTGGTACTTCGATCAAACCTTCATTACGCACTTTACCTGCTAAGGCAAAAACCTTGGTCCCTTTACTGCGTTCGGTACCAATCTGCGAGAACCAGGAAGCTCCATTAAGAATAATTGGAGCAATATTCGCAAATGTTTCCACGTTATTCACACAGGTTGGTTGTCCCCAATAACCCCTCTCCGCGGGATAAGGTGGTTTGTTACGTGGTTCACCGCGCCGTCCCTCTGCCGAATTGATCAAGGCCGTCTCTTCACCACAAACAAATGCTCCCGCTCCTAACCGCAACTCAATTTTGAAATTAAAGTTACTCCCTAAGATCTTTTCACCTAAAAAACCATACTTGGTAGCATCAGCGATTGCTGCTTTAAGCCGTTTGATTGCCAGCGGATATTCAGCCCGAATATAGATAATACCTATCTCCGCTCCAATCGCATAACCACCGATCGCCATTGCTTCGATCACACTGTGGGGATCTCCTTCCAAAATGCTACGGTCCATAAACGCTCCCGGATCGCCCTCATCAGCATTACAAAAGATATATTTCACTCCATCAGTAGGGGTTTTGCGGGTCAACTCCCACTTCAGTCCGGTCGAAAATCCTCCGCCACCCCGTCCGCGTAAACCACTGGCTTTAACAGTTTCAATTACTGCTTCCGGAGACATCTCGGTCAAGACTTTACTCAATGCCTCATAACCACGGCACGCAATATATTCATCAATACTGTCCGGATTGATCAGGCCACAATTTCGCAAAGCAATTCGATACTGTTTTTTCGAAGATTTTACGTCCGCTTCTTCTCCCAAAACCCGTGCAAAATCCATCTCAACTGTAGTTACGTTCGGTGTCCGTTTTTCGGCCAGGGCAATCACCAATTCACGCCCTTGTTCGACCTTGACATTACCATAAAGCACCGGACTTTGACCCGGAATATTAACCTGGACCAGCGGTTCGGCATGACAATAACCAATACAACCAACTGGAACTACTTTTACTTGTTTCAGTTTCTGCCGCTCAATCTCTTTATTGATCGCTACAATTGTCTCCCCGGCACCGGCTGCTATCCCACAGGTGGCCATCCCAACCAGGATCTCCACCGTTTCACCCTGCACTTGACTGCTTGCTCTGGCACCAATTCCCTTACCTAACTGTTCACGATGCTCTCTCAATTTCGTAATTGAATCAAAGATCATTCTTGGCCACCTCCTTATTCCGGTACTCTTCAATAATTTTTTCAATCTCTTCAGGCGTTACCCGTCCATAAACCTTATCATCGATCATTACAACCGGCGCCAAGCTACAGGCACCAACACAACGCAGGTTACGCAAGCTAAATAAACCATCAGCAGTTGTTTCACCTTCTTTGATACCCAAAATCTCATGCAAACGTTGCAAAATCGCCGGAGCGCCCTTGACAAAACAAGCTGTTCCCATACAGACACTGATGTTGTGTAACCCAATTGGACTTAGCTTAAAGTTTGAATAGAAACTGACGACTCCAAAAACCTCGGCACCGGATATACCAAGCTTTTGTGCTATAAAGAGCAGCACTTCCCGCGGTAAAAAACCAAAGATCTCTTGAGCATGATAGAGAATGTCGATTAATGCTCCTTTGGTACTTGGTAAACTCTCGATGTATTGTTCTAGTTGTGTAAACTTCTCTGCGGGGATCTTTTTCAAACTCACTGTTTGCGCTCGGACACCTGCTTTCGCCATTTACAAACCTCCCTTTTTAATTATTACTATTACTATTTAAACTGAAGTTATCTTAAACGTTACAGTAATCTAATTTTAAAAAAATTTTAACATATATAATTAAATATAACATTTCAAAATCCTGCAAAATAATTATGGCAAGATTGACAAAAAGAAATAGATCAAAGCCACGATTATGTTTCCACCGTGGCAATACAATTTAAATAATATTCAAATTATCGTGATCTTAGACCAAAAATTTTATAGTTAATTATTTAACTCTCTAAAAACCAGAAAAAAATAAGGCCGGTATTACACCAGCCTATGACAGAAACCCATGGACTTATAACAAATTAAACGTCAATCAACTCATAAGTGAGCTTAAAGATCTCCTGATCACAGATATAATAATCAGCGCTACTGTTGATCAGAAGATAATCGCCTTGTCTCGCCTGGTAAACTCCCCAAACAGTCTCAAGCCGGATTGCTTCCGGCAACTGCAAAGCATCGACCACTGTTAATTCTGAAGGATAACAAATTTTAAAGGTCCGTAATTCCGCTTCAGTAATCAAATATTCCCGGGTATGAGATTTGATCAAAACCCCTGATTGACTGATACGGCCATCGGAGACACATTCGCGATTACCGTCGTAACAACGATAACGTTGCCGAAAATCTTCTTTCGTCAACGGCCAAAGCTCCCCTTTTACTCCGAAGATTATCATATCAGTTAATGTTGCGGTTGCTTCACCCTCTAATGTTTCCAAGCAGATCACTTCCCCAAAATACTCAGCAACATCCAGATAACGATAGAAGTTAAGTCTTTTCTTTGCTTTCAAACAACTACAGCGCTCAAAGATCATGTAAGGATTATCAATACCAACCACTAAAAACTTCTGCATTTACATTACTCCAGTATTAGCAACAACCTTCGTTAACTTGACCGACTACTGTTCTTACGGTTGTTGACTTCTGTAATTAAACTGGATCGGTTTTTACTCCATAAATTATCCATTTCTGTACTATAACCACAAATGATCCAGGGTAAATTCCGTTCAAAGTAATCAATCAGCTCATCAACCTGTTTTTCTGTTCGCAAATCAAATAGATGAACTGTCCCCAGAGTTGTATTAACAGCAAGCGAATAGGAATTTCCTGTTGGAATAAAGCCATAATAATGTTTGGTAGTATGTTTATAGACCCAGACAATTTGCTCCAACGGGACAAGGTCGATACTTAGCAATTTCTTCTGGACCAGCCAAGATTCAGTAATAATTATTCGTGCGGTCCTAAACTTCACTTTGTTTACAAGCTCTGCAGCAATACTTTCTTCCAAGTGCTCCATGTCTCCATATCGAGTAAGTCTTTTAACCAAACGGTTACTCTTTGGGACCGTAAGATTTATTATCTTCCATATTATAAAGAGTAGTGATAAAACCAGAGCGATTGCTCCAATTAACGGTGATGTTTCAAAGCCATAATCATCATAACAATGAATCATATACGGTAAAATTTTAGTACGGAGTTGAGCCTTGTCGATATCCTCATCAGCAAAACTGTCAATGATATCTTCTTTAGCAGTAAGCGACCTGACAATCCCTTTAAATGTTAAACCTGTCTTGTTTGCATTTTTCTTCACAAAACTAATCGGTACTAAAACGGTTACTAAGTTGTCCTCAATTGGCGCTAACAGAAATACCGCATCCGGCTTGTAATTTTTGAAAATAACCCAGTTGGTTATTATAATCTGATCAGCCATAAAACTGACCAGTTTTTCAGAATCACTGTCATATTTCCTTTGCAACTGTTCAACTGTTGTGATCTGTTCAAGTCCCTTATTAGTAAACCGTTTAAGATAAAAATCAAAATGATCACAGAATGCTGTTCCCATTATTCCAAGTACTATCAAAGCAATAACTAACTGCAAACAATTAACTCGCAACAACTGTTTTTTAATAAAACCAAACATCTCTTTCACTATCAACTACAACCAAGACAACTTAATTGTAGCTGACAACTTCCCCCTTGTTGATTATCATATAATACATCATCATTGTATCAGATTTCTCGCGATACCAAATACTTAATTTTACTATATATCCGTGTTAAGCAATCTTTTTTTAGGAGATCATCTTCTCCTCAACTGATCCCCAACAATCTCTTGACATTATTGGTAGTAATAGCCCCAGTTTTTTTCAAAATGCGATCTTCAAACTCTCACCATTCATTGCTACTCCTTCGGAACGGGTAATTTGCAGTTTTTGCTCCGGTCCCATTCCAATCGTTTCACCATCTTTTAGTTTAACATTATTCTGAATAACATAAGCTGCTATACTTGCCAACATATCATAAATTTGATACCCTTCCTGCTGCGACCTGATAATCTCAATTTCATCTTTTCCAAACTTATTAAGTCCGCTGGTAAAACCCGAGACACCATCTTCATCCTGATACAGGCCGATATAGACCCAGGTTAATATTGGCAATACTCCTTGATATATTCTTTGTGCTTCATGAATATAAAATTCCGGCGACAGAACTGTCGGAGATTGACAAACTCCGATGGCATTGTCCAACTTCAACAAGGAGCTGACCACTTTGGTATGCAACAATAAGCATTCAATTGCATCCGCAGTATGTAACGGATCTAAAATCGAGACGATCACATGCGCTTGATGTGAACTTGTAACTTCAACCGCTTCCCCCCAGGTATAATTATTCTCAGCATAAAGTACTGCCTCATTATTAGGAACAGGTGCAGGTATGAACATGCATGAAACACATAGCCAGTCAACTGTGAAAACAAGACAATCTTTATCAGGTGATTCAGCAGAAATGTCAATGTCCCAATCTTCAGTAAATTGACGTTTAAATGCATCCCAGTTAATATGTGTTGAATTAAGTAAAACATTTGAAACTTGGAACATATTTATCCTCCAGAATATTCAATAAATTAATTGTACTGCGTTCATGATGCCAAAAGCCGACGGATAACTTTACATCATTATTAATTTGATAAAAAACTGTCCTTACGATTATTGATTTCTGTAATAAAACCTGATCTATTCGAACTCCATAAGTCTTTCAATTCCTCATTGTAACCACAGATAATCCAGGGTAAATTCTGAACAAAGTAGACAATCAGTTGATCAACACTATTCTCATCCGGCAATGTTATCATATAGGTCTCGCCTCGATCAGTATACAAGCAGATCTGGTATGACTTCCCGGTAGGAATATAATTCTGATAATGCTGGGTCGTCTGTTTATGTACCCAAACAACATGGTTCAAAGGAACAACATTGATTCCGAGAAATACTTTGGCAATAAACCAGGATTCAGTAATTGTCACCGATGCAATCTTTAGTTTTATTTTCTGTTCTAATTCTTCATCAATACTCTGCCCTATTGTTTCCAAATCACCATATTTAGACAGTTTCAGTGCTAACTTGCTGGTGCCAGGTAAAAGAAGGTTAAGCACCTTCCAAAGAATATAACCCATTGGTAAAATTGAAATTATCAATGCTGATAACGGATGCGAATTAAAACCCAAATCTCCATAACAGTTAATCAAATAAGGAACTAAGCGTTTACTAAGTTCATTTTTATCAACATCTTCATCGTCAAAACTGTCGATAATGTTGCGCCATTCAGTTAAATGCCTAACAACACCTTTAAGAACCAATTCTTTATTCTCCGAATTTCGCTTCAAATAATTAATTGGCACCAGTGCTGCCACAAGTTTATCCTCAAGCGGAAATAAAACATAAACTGCTTGAGGTTTATCTTTTTTAAAGATCGCCCATTCTGTTACTAAATATTTATCAGTTTTAATCATCACAGGATCTTTAGGTTCTCGCTCAAATTCCGTCTGTAATTGGTCAATCGTTGTTAACTGTTCTAATCCAATACCGGTATACATTTTTTTTGAGAAACCAATAAACCCAAAATCATTACCGTTTAAAACAATAAGCACTACTACCGCAATTATTAACTGAAGACCATTCACTCGCAACAGTTGTTTTTTAATAAAATTACCCATCTTATCTGTTTTCAAACTAAAAGTAACAACTTAAAGTTTGAAGCCCTCCTTGTTATAATATTGTTATTAATAATATAATAATATCTTTTCTCCCGTTTGTCAATTGTTTCTTCTTAATTGTTAAATTTATGAAATATAAAAAACTGACTTTTTGATCTGCCCTTTATCTTTCTCAATCTTACGCCAGCCACTGTTATCATTCATCGTTATCCAGCGTCTTTCTTCCATTCGATAAAACCAGTCCTTATCCTGTTGATAGTATATTTGCAAGCCTTTGGCTTCCAGAATATTAATTATTTCATTACTATGAGCCCGAATCTCGTCAAAATCAGTAGTCGCTTTCTGACCCATCTCACTATAGAGTTCGTTCAATTCCAATAATAAAGTATTTAACTCTTTGGTGAGCGGTTTAACATTGAGTCCGACTTTTTTAGCCTCATTAATCATAATTGGATAACTGTGTGAAGGGTATTTTGAATTAAGTGTCTGGGCAATTGCTTCAACTTTCTCGGGATCGTCAATATGGTATGATAACAGTTCTTTACAGATCATAATCGACAACGAATCAGCCCGATCAACCGCCCCGATAACCAGCGGATGAATGTAGTTATAGAGGGATTCAAACGGATTTTTATCCCGCTCACTGGCTTCTTGTTTCCATAACTTTAAAACCCGTTTTAACTCATCCAGACTGACACTTACCCGATCATTATCACGATCAATCGGAGAAAGATCGTGTTCCAGCGAAGTATCAACCGCGCTTAAAAATGCCATCGGACCCATATGAATCTCATTGGCACCTAATACTAGCATTGTTGCCGCTGAAGCACATTCAATCGGTACTAAAGCAATAATTTCGTTAGTATACTGGCGTAACATATTCATAATCCGTAATGACGCTTGCCCGTGTCCACCCCGGGATTTAATAAATAAAAATAACTTCGATTGTTTCCCGATCTTTTCAATCAATTCGTAAAAAGCAATAACATCATTATGACAGATCTCGCCCCGCGGATTATTCCAATAGGTAATTAACGGTCCTCCAACTATCGACTCAATTGTACCTATTAACTCTTGCGTTTTATCAAACAGCACCGGTGGTTGTTTAATTTTAATTTGATTGTCTTTTACCAAATTGTCCACTCCTTTTTTCTTAACAATAACCACAAAACATTCGCAGTTAAAATTCCTTTTAAAAAAAATTCAATCAAGCAGTCACTTTTTCCTTTAATTAAATATTAAAGAAGCCCGGTAAAGGGCTTCTTTAAGTTTAAATATAGCGCTAGGATAGTCTAATGATTTTAATTGCAGCATTAACTTGGTTTTGTAGGCCTCCGATCTCTGTTTGAAGTGTAACCGCATTAAATGAAGTATGATTGCGAATAGTCAGTACTGCCGGTGCAGTTATTGAAATGATTACACTTCCAATATTACCAATATTAGCTGCTCCGATACTATAGATTGAACCAGGTACCAGTACATCGTTGAGGAAAAGTGCAAATTGATTGACACGATCAGCTTGAACGGAGAATGTTATTTCATAATCCCCGGTTTCATTGATGAAGATTTCTGTAGCACCAGGGGTATGAGCGATTCCTCCAACAATTAACCCGTTGGTACTGAAAGGTAGATCTGCTTCGACTGGTATTGAAACCTCATCTACATTATATATATATGCATATGTTGCTGGGAATCCGGGTCCAGTTGGTCCTATCGGTCCGGTTGCCCCCGTGGCTCCTGCTGGTCCGGTTGCCCCTGTAGCTCCTGCTGGTCCGGTTGCCCCTGTGGCTCCCGCTGGTCCGGTGGCTCCGGTTGCTCCTGCTGGTCCTGCTGGTCCGGTTGCCCCTGTGGCTCCCGCTGGTCCGGTTGCCCCTGTGGCTCCCGCTGGTCCGGTGGCTCCGGTTGCTCCTTTTGGTCCCGTAGGTCCGGTTGGCCCAGTCGGTCCAACAACACTGATAGGGAATTTTAAAAGGATCTGTTGAATTTGATTAATTAACAGTAAGATCGGAACAATAACATTGCATAAATCAGGGCAACTCAACAGTCTTGCAACAAGCTTATCGAAGAGTACTCCAAGGACATTAATTAAGCATAAAATATTCTCTTCTTTAAAACATCTCTTGAGTAATTTTAGATCTTCAATGATGAAGTCTCGAAAATCTCTCGATAATTTAGCGTCTTCGAGTAACTCTGCCAGTTCTTCAAGTAATTTTCTAAGGTTAGGAATTTTCGTGAATTCCTGTTCCATCGATCCCCACCTCCTTTTATGATAATTCATTTTACGAGGTATGATCGATAAATGAGATACTGCAGAAGACACTTTGATATCAAAAACTGAAAATTGTTATTAAAGACGATATAAAAAAAGCCGAGGCTTTAAACCTCGACCTAACAATTTATACTATTTTAATAGCAACTACATCTTTTAGCAGCATAACTTACTTTAGGATACAATTCAACATTTGTTACTACATCCAACTGGGTCCATTCTGACGCTTTGACTAATATATGAGCAACAATCTTTTGATGGAGACATCCAGGAATACATTGTTTCGCAGGTGTTAAGAGATAGTCGACCTCAATGTCAAGTAAGTGATTTTGAACCTCTGTAAAAGCATTTGGTTTAAATCCAGGAAGATCGACTGTCAGCATGAAAGGTATGTCTTCGGACAAAAATCTTAATCGATTTTCGGGATCAACATAAAATACTTCCTTCCGAATAATACCTTCTTTAACTATTTTATTATCAAATAAGCTATCACTGGATTTTAACAAGAATGCCTTAACTCTATCTATTTTGATTGCATTGATACAAGTAGAATTATCAAGTACCAATTGACCCACAGCTTCACCAACAACTTTTAAGACCTTAATCCGTTTAGTAGTAGTACAGAAGTGTTGACCATTGGATATTGAAGTATAGGCTTTCATTACATCACCTCCATCGGGTTTTACCCCTTGATGTATCTTATAATTTTATTTTGATCCGGGAACCTGCAAATTGAATAAAATTTACAGGGACTTCAGTTGATGTAATCTTTAATTCCATCTATCCCAACACAAGCACCTAAAAGACCTCCATGATTATTCATAAGTCGCCTGTCTTCTTTCTGTCTATTATCATTATAGTATAACTGGTAGACAGTAAAATAGGGTGATTTTTAATCACCCTGTAGACTGGAGGCTTTCATTTTTGATTTTCAATCGCTTTTCAAGCCATCTCCTCATCAATATTAAATTTCTTCATGATGAAGTAGTCAGTATGAGTTGGATAAAAGATCTTGGGAATTTTGATTCTGGAAACTCCAAAGTTCGATATGCGAAGAATTGCTTCTAAATTCGGCAAACTCTGAAACTCCGTTGCCAGGATCAGCCTTTCGGTCTTCTCTTGCTCGGAGATTCCCCTACTTCCTCCATATTTAGTCGGGGCAACCTGGCGCGACTCAACATTCTTAACAACCTGCCGTTCCCCGATTGCTTTACTGATAAATTCAGCTGTTTCAGGTTCATTGACTCTTAAAATAAAGTTGGTATTAAAGTTATTAAAAAATGTCTTGGCGTTACTGTGCCCATAAGTATCTTCAATTCGGCCAATATCCTGATTCGCACAGATAATACTTGCGCCTTTGGAAGCACCGACCGTCAGTAAATTAAGTAACGAATCTAAGCGGTACAACGAACCAATCTCATCCAGCACAAAGAAGATCCGCCGGTCTAACTTATCATGTAAGGAGAGCGTTTCACGAATAATTGTATCAATCGCAAAAGTCATCAATGGTTTGAAAATTTCGGAATAATTTACAATGTTCAGTAAGAAAAGATTCCCGGTCCGATTTTCGTCACGAATGTATTTCCGAAGCGAAAAAGTACCATCAATATCAACTAAATACCGGAAAAACTGGATTCGTTCCTGGACAATCGAGAGGATGGTACTTGCTTGGTTAGTTTCGCCTTTTTCAATATGTTTAAGGGCTGACTTCTCTCCCAACGGCAACTCTTCAAGACAAGCCTTCATATCATCCAGATTTAGCGAGAAGAAATCCCACAGATCACGATTGGTTGTCCGTCCTGTCCTTTTCAGGAAGATCAAACCCATCCGGAAAACATCACGGGCACAGTTATACCAATATTCGTCCCGGGTATCGGTAGCTGTATATAAGCTTTTGGCTACTGTATCAAAATCAGGATAGGATTCAATCTCATTAAAGATATTCCAACCAACAGAACGCGAATCATAAGGGTAGAAGATGATATCCCTGCTTGGATCATAATGTTTGCTAACAAACTCGCCCTTCAAATCATATAAAATAATTTTATCCCGAGTACCATAGTTAGCTGAACGTTCATTAATCTGTCTGATCATCTGGTTGAGTAAAACACCTTTTCCGGTACGGGTTGCGCCTAACACCAAAAAGTGGCTGGTTTCCATTTCAAACGGGATCATTGTTTCACCAATTATAATATTGGGAACAGTCCGTCCTTCCTGTTTTACTTTCTCCTTTAATTTTTCATTGAGCTTTTCAATTGGAATAAAATCAGTTCCCCGAATAAACTTCTCATTTGCTGAAGCGCGGGACTTTTTAACAAAATACAATACGTAAAACAAGCAAAGAAAGTAAGCAAAGAATGAATACCTAAGCGCCTCTCCAAACTTCACCTGCGTATTCGCAAAAGCATTATTTGTCCAGCGATCCATATAGTAACGATAACGTTTCCAAGAAACCCGCCGGGCGCCACGAAAAAATCGCACTTCATCCTGATTTAAGGCAACATAGGGAGTACCCAATTTAAGCGCCGCTTGGAGATTTAGTGAATATCTCAAAAACTGGTCTCCGGTTACCCGGACACCGGCAATTTCATTTGCTTGTAAGCTTTTAAATGATGGTACAAACAATATTAACAGCAATGCAAGTTGCAGTAACAGCCCCAAAAACAATGAAGTAAAAAACAATTTAAAATACATTTTGACATCAGCCAGAAACGTTTCATGGCTTTGGTACCCGCTCATCCTAATCCTCCCTCAAAACCACTAAAAACTAAATCTAATCCCGCTATTCTCATAATTTTCTTCATTTTCTTTACTCTCTTCATTCTCTTTATTCTCTTCATTTTCTTTATTCTCTTTAGGTTCTTTTTTCACTATAATTTCTTTTTTCTCTTTCTTCCAAATATCCAACGGATTAACATACTTCCCGTCGACCCAGTATTCCAAATGGAGATGGGGTCCGGTTGACACTCCGGTACTGCCCACAGTAGCAATAATCTCACCTGCTTTAACAACCTGTCCTACCACAACTTTCAATTCATTACAATGGCCATATAAAGTGTAGCGGTTATTGGCATGACGAAGAATCACAGCATTCCCATATCCGCCGCGTACATCCGCCCAAACTACATTACCATCAAATAATGCTACAATCGGCGTGCCTTGTTGAGCCGGAATATCAATCCCAGCGTGAAAATGCCATTTCTTCGATATCGGATGAATACGCCATCCAAACGGTGAAGAGACATAAAAAGCACTGCTTTTCAGTGGCACAATACTTAAAATCAACATCAACAACAATAAAATAACTAATCTCTTTTTCAACATGCAAAACCTCTGGTATTAAAAATTAATGTAATCTTACCATTTATATTATAACCTATCTAAATCTTAGTAATAAATCAAATTTTGAAATTAATAACATATCACTTTTAGAGAAGAAAAAAGCTCATTAAGAGCATCGTTTTAACTAACATATAAAAGTTATTTATCTGATGAAAAAAATACTTTAAAACCATTTGCTTAATAAAATTTTTAAATCATAACGTGATTAACTGTTTTAATCAAATATGACATTAACACTCTTTTAATATATCCCATTAATTGGCATAAATCAACATTAAATTACTATTTTTCACAGTTTAGCGATTTTAGATATTTGATTTAATTAACTCTTTTTTGAACTCTCTATTTGCTCCAGGAACACTCCAATTGGTGGAATATTAACAATATGATAACTCCCAACATTGGTTTCATTATAAACTTTAAGCACCAAGTTAAATTTTAAAGGTTCATCCAGAGGAATCCACCTACCAATTATCTCATTTCTGTAATTAATTCTTGGTAAATAAACAGTTCTGGAAATAGTTTGTCCGGGAGCAAAGATATTATCAGGGGTATTTAAGGTATTAGCATCAGCATATTTCATTCCATCCAGAAAAGGTACTCCCGAAAACTCCCCCACACTTATCGCTGATTCACACCAACGAATGATTCTCACTTTATTGGAAGTATTTTTGATACTTATATTAAACCCAATTACTTCAATTATCCACTTATTCGAAGAAAGCATTTTTGACTCTCGAAAGGCGAAATATCCACTAGCATCCTTAACGCCATCACTAGAATATATCCTATCTTTTACGTAACGTATACTATCGATATTGATAACAAGACCATTATTTAAAACTGTCTCTTGGGGAGTATCACCAACAAATCCAAAACAGCTATTCACATCCTTTACAACTGGAAGTTTAGTAGATTTGCTCTTTGCCAATGAAACCGGATGGGCTTCCCCCGATAAATTAGACACAAAGTTAAGCACTTTTTCTTTGCTTTTCGAAGTTTTCCGGTGTCATACTATTAATAGCAGAATGACGGCGGTTTCGATTATAATCAATCTCAATAAACTCAAAGATTTCACGTTTAGCTTGAGCTCTTGATAGATATATTTTACCGTTGATACATTCGGTTTTTAAAGTGCTAAAAAAGCTTTCCATTACAGCGTTATCCCAACAATTTCCTTTACGACTCATTGAACAAACTATATGATGCTTCTTTAATAATTTCTGATAAGCTTTACATGCGTATTGAACCCCACGATCGGAGTGATGGATCAGCCGTTTGAGAGGCCTACGCCGTTGAATAGCCATCTTTAATGCTGCAATTACTAGATCTGTAGTCATAGTCTTTGACATTGACCATCCGATGATTTTACGAGAATATAAATCCATAACGGCAGCTAGATATAACCATCCTTCAAAGGTTCTAATATATGTAATATCAGCAACCCAAACTCGATTTGGCATATCAACTTTAAACTGCCGGTTTAACAGGTTTGGAGCTACTGTATAATCATGTTTAGAATTTGTTGTTACTTTAAATTGCCGTTTATGCCGAGCACGTATTCCCAGTTCATGCATAAGCCGTTCTACTCGTTTCTTACTACACCGGATCCCCATATCTCGTAATTCGTCATGAATCCGGGGGCTACCATATCGTTTTTTATGCTTGATAAAAATGGCCAGGATCTTTTCTTTCAGTTTTTGGTCTTGCTTTTTTCGAGGACTTTCGCCTTGTTTACACCATTGATAATAACCGCTCCGCGAGACATTTAGGATATGGCACATCTTCACAATGCTATAGTGTTTATATTCTTTAGCAGTCTCGTGGATAACCCCATATTTCATTTCTGGGGTTTGGAGAAGATGGCCACCGCTTTTTTTAAGATATCACGCTCCATGGTGACGGTTAGAAGTTCTTCTTTGAGACGGCGGTTTTCTTCTTCTAAATCAGTTCCTGGTTGACGGTTGCCATGGCCTGGAAAGCTGTTAGCTCCGGCTTCACGAAGTTCTTTCTTCCAACGCCAAAGATTATTTTCCCGGATTCCCAAATCTTTGGCAATTTCTCTAACACTTTTACCACTGGTTTCAATAAGTAACACCGCTTGTTCTTTGAATTCTTTAGTATATCCCCGACGTTCTGTCATTGCACTCAGCTCCTTATTTTTAATTTTATCTCTTAACTGAGTGTCTGGCAAATCGGGGGAAGATCAGGAATCTCAAATGTTAGTAATAACATAAAAACCATGGTAACAATTATATATTTACTATTTTTATTCACTTATAACACCTCGCTATTCAACTTTAAAATCCTATCTTTTTCACAAAATCAATTTAATCGGGGGACATTTAACATGATTAATCGATACTTTCCCATATTGATCAAAAATTTTTAGTTGTAACTCAATTTTTATATCACCATATTCCATAATTGGTTCACCTACAATAAAATACTCCGGATAATCTTCATAGGTATATACCATAGAATCTGTCCAATAATCATAATAACTATTAACAACCCGTTTCTTCATAACATAATTAGTCCGCGGAATGTAGATAACTTTGGTAATAGTTTGTCCCGGTATAATCACAGTATCAGGGGTAACAGGCTTATTAGCATCTTCAAACTGTACTTCTCCTAATAAGGGGATTCTTACCAGATCATTCAGCTTAAAAAGCGATTCGCGCCAGCGGATTATCATTATTTTGTTAGTTTCATTTTTAAAACTAACCCGCATCCCTTTCACTGACAAATAACAATAATATTTGGTTGAAAGAAGCGTCGACTTTTTGTGTTGATAATTATAATGATATTCGGTTATTGGATTTCGAAAATACAATAAGATTCCATTGTTAAGTTTTAAAGCCTCATTGGGATCACAATAAAATGCAACTTTGGACATATATTTCTCAATTTCATCTCGAAGCACTTCAAATCTGACATTAGTATTCGCATTAGCAATAGGAATCTTATACGAGCAGATCATAATATTTACTAAAGCAACAATTACGAATATAGTCTTTTTAAATGTCATAAAATAACCCCTCCATTTAAATACGAAGAATCTACCCTTTTATTCACTTGCTCAAAAAATTACCTTTCAAAAATTCAAACACAATAAAATTCTGCTCGTTGTTGGTTTCACCAAACAATATACCACCGATTATTAATGCTCTTTAATCCGATAGGGACTTCATTTCTGATATATTTCAACTAACTGTCCATAATCTCTCATAAATATAGAAATTACAGTATTTTTTGCCAATTAATTGGCTATTAATAGAATCAATTCCTGCTTGATGCCAAAAGTTTAGCTTAATTTTAAACAACTTTTTTACAGATTAATTTTGTTTCATGAAAATTTACCCCTATCGCGCCTGGTCTTTTCCGACAACTTCCCATTAACGGGCAAAAAAGAATCGGTCCTTCTAAAAACCAATCCCTTCAAATAATAATTACATTTTACTATTTGTCATTAGCAGCGATCTATAATGTTTATTAATAATCAATAAATATCAAGATATTCAATAACAATACTTAGGACTTTATCCGCTCTATCAACAGTCACAATCAACTGTTCATCACCGATGGTATACTGCCACGTAATGCTAATTTCTTAATTTACCGAAAATCAAAGATTCCCTTGAGAAAATATTTAGCTTCATCCTTTTCAAAGAAAGCCCATACTCCTATTGGCTGCCCGTTTACTAACGACGCTTCTTTAATTATTAGGCCATCCTCCAGGACAATAACTTGCGGTGAATCGTCATCCACGGATGTATCCGAATTGATAATAGTAATAGAGGACATCAGCACCAAAAGCACCTTCATACACTGCCTTTATCCGTTGTGGTTTTCCTAAAATCTTTACAGCCTTATTCTTATCCATATCCAGCTTCACACCTAAAACTTTGGTGTCTGCAGGTGTAAATATTTGCTGGTTACCTAATATTTCAGTACCAAGCAACAGTTGAAAGACCAAACTTAAGAATAAAAATACCACAATTGTTTTTTTAACACTTTTAGCCATTTAAAACACCCCATTTAACATATTATTTATATCTTATTTTTTTAATTCCAAGACCCCCGTCGGATCAATGAGATCTTTTCTTCTCTGATAATTTCTTTTAGGAACATTTATATAAGATTTATTATTTTTATCAGAACTGAGTCAGTATTTTTTATTACTTATGACAATTTTTTAATTTCTTATTTATTCAAAGGTTTGTCCTCTAAAGGATTAAAATTGTCGAAAGCAATGGAAGTACTATAAATATAACCATTAACACAGTCAACATAAAATTCCGCTGCCGGACCATAACCAAATGCCACCTCAAAATAATAGTATTTAACATCATTAATTGTCTTATCATATTCAGGGTAAGCTGTTGCCTCTCCATTGTTGCCGTCCGGACTTTCGAGCCATTTCTCTAACAGCTCTTTGGCTTGTTCGCGGGTAAGTTGTGTATTTTTAGTCTCCGCAGCCCATACCGCCCTTTCATTTATCTGCGCAAAACTACTATTTTCTCTCCAGACCAAACAGACAATGGTAAGTAAACAAACAATACTAATCATAATCACTTTCGTAATTTTTGTTTTCATAATAATCCCCTCCAAAATTAATTATATTTTTCAAGCAGTTTAAGAGCTCTTTTAAGTTATCTTCTGACTCCACTGTTACCCAATTCTAATTTCTGTCAATTAATTAGCTATTAATGGAACTATTTCCTGCTAATCTTTACATCCTTTCCATCTTTAGGTACAATCAATTATGGTTACTACTCTTTTCCTAGGAGGAATCTGTTATGAAAAAGTTACGAATGTTACTATGTTTATTAATTGTTGTTTGTATTATTGCTTCATCAAGTATTACGTTCTCGGCTATGCCGAAAGGAAAGTTTCCAATTCAGATTATGTCTGATCGTGTTACTCCTAATCACATGGAATATGAGTTAATTAAGCGTCTTGAAAAAGCATTCAATAATTCACCAAACTTTCGTGTAACTAACATTGACGAAAATAGAATTATGTTAGGAATATTATTACAAGAATATAAACCAGGTATAGCTTCTAGTGATGTTTTTGCGACTGCTACTCCAATTTGTGTTTATTCTCTTATTTGGGTAGCTAAACCAAAGAATAAACATGCTAATATTATTTGGCATGATTTGGGTAGATTTCAAACCTATGAACAACTAATCCAATATGTCTTAGAAGAAGCTAATACAACTGTATCACGTATAAAAATTGAATTCCCATATATTTTTAATTAATTATATAATCTTAATGAACATCTTCATTTTTTATAGTTTTGTCATCCTTTTTAACATATTTATTTGCTACGTTTTTAGCTGATAGCGTATTATTATCATATTGGTATTCAGCATCCTGTTTTATACTATTACTATTACCTGGTACTGCTCCATATGATGATACTGCAGAAGCAGAATTTGGTTTTGGCTGAGTATTATTATCTTTCTGTGCCCCAACCCCAAACCCTTGCAATGTTTGTGGCGCTCTTGCCATTGCCATTATACTTCCCATCGCTGTTGAGGCATTGAAGGTCGATCCGCCACCTGACAGTAAGGTCATTGCCATATTTGGGCCGTGGATTGACAGAAATGCAACTGCTAAGCTGGGAAGTAATAAGTAGAGATAGTTCTCCAGGGTATGGGGTTTATCTTTAATTGTTGAAGGATCCGCTGCTGCTGCACGTTCCTTATTAGTT
>JAKPCT010000264.1 GCA_029553165.1 Bacillota bacterium | reverse complement strand
ATTGAGGCTTGATCGGTTAAAATATCACCAAACATATTTTCAGTTACAACCACGTCAAATTGACTTGGCCAACGGACTAGCTGCATGGCGCAGTTATCAACGTACATATGATTCAATTCGACATCGGGATAGTCTTGGCTGACCTTAATGACGACCTCGCGCCACAGCCGGGAACTCTCGAGAACATTGGCTTTATCAACCGAAGTTACTTTTTTCCGACGTTTCCGGGCGGCTTCAAATGCTAACCGGACAATGCGTTCGATCTCTTTGGTATTATAGACTAAAGTGTCAATTGCTTCTTCGGTGCCATCATCCAGCGTTTGCCGTTTCTTAGGGCCAAAGTAGAGACCGCCGGTTAATTCACGAAAGAATAAAATATTGACCTCTTTGATTACTTCTGGTTTTAAGGTTGAGGCCTCGATCAGTTCATTATAAACTGTGATAGGGCGCAAATTGGAATATAAACCAAGTTCTTTACGTAACGGAAGTAACGCAGCCCGCTCGGGACGGAGTTCGGGTGGCAATGTATCCATCTTTGGGCTGCCTACTGCACCTAATAACACAGCCTGTGACTCTTTGCAGATTTTTAAAGTCTCAGCTGGTAATGGATGACCATACTTTTCGTAGGCATCTTCACTGATTAAAGCGTCAGTAAATTCAAATTGATGGTTATATTTTTGAGCGATTACTTTCAAGACGGATATTGCCTCCGGGACGATTTCCCGTCCAATTCCATCGCCTGCTAAAACAGCAATTTTGTACATAATGAGGTCTCCCTTCATACCAAATAAATTATCATTATTAAGCTTTCAGCTTGGTTTTAACATATTCGATCAGTCCGCCGGCATTGATCAGTTGTTGCATAAATGAAGGAAATGCAGCAGCCTGATATTTTTCATTGGTTGTTAAATTGGTGATGATGCCGGTATTTAAATCGACTTCAACCTCATGGCCTTCTGCAATTGCTTTGCTTGCTTCCGGAGATTCCAAGATTGGTAATCCGATGTTGATTGAGTTGCGATAGAAAATTCGTGCAAAGGAAGCTGCAATTACGCAAGAAACACCAGCAGCCTTAATGGCGATAGGGGCATGTTCACGGGAACTGCCGCAACCAAAATTCTTACCGGCAACAATAATCTCGCCGGGCTTTACTTTTGATGCAAATGTAGGATCGGCATCTTCCATACAATGAGCGGCCAGTTCTTTAGGGTCACTTGTATTTAAATAACGTGCCGGAATGATCAAATCGGTGTCAACATCGTTGCCAAAACGCCAAGTTTTTCCTTTTAAAATACTCATTTTACTCCAACCTCCTCAGGTCCAGCGATTTTTCCAGCGATAGCAGATGCAGCAGCAATTGCAGGTCCTGCCAAATAGACTTCGCTTTCGGGATGACCCATCCGGCCAACGAAATTACGGTTGGTGGTGGCAATCGCCCGTTCGCCTTTGGCTAAGATTCCCATATGACCGCCAAGGCAAGGACCACAAGTAGGAGTCGAGATTGCGGCACCGGCATCCATGAAGATATCAAATAGGCCTTCGTGCATTGCTTGGCGCCATACTGCCTGCGTTCCTGGGATAATTAAGAGACGGACATTGGGGTTGACCCGTTTGCCTTTTAATACGGCAGCTGCTACCCGTAGATCTTCAATTCGGCCATTAGTACAGGAACCGATCACTGCCTGATCGATCGTGACATTACCACATTGGGAAAGAGGTTTGGTATTCTCGGGTAGATGTGGGAAGGCGATTTGTGGTTCAAGGTCCGAGAGATCCCATTCATATACTTCAGAGTATTTAGCATCAGCATCACTTTCGTAAACGGTAAATTTGCGGTTGGTCCGCGGTTTTACATAGGCGATGGTCTTTTGGTCAACGGCAAAGATACCGTTTTTAGCACCGGCTTCAATTGCCATATTGGCCATTGTAAAACGGCCATCCATTGAGAGTTCGCTGATGGTTTCACCGGTGAATTCCATCGCTTTGTATAAAGCGCCGTCTACCCCGATTTTACCGATGGTATAGAGAATAATGTCCTTACCTCCGACCCAACGAGGCAGTTTACCATAATAAATAAATTTGATGCTTTCCGGCACTTTAAACCAGGCTTCTCCCAGAGCCATACCTGCTGCCATATCGGTACTGCCTACTCCGGTAGAGAACGCTCCAAGTGCGCCATAGGTACAAGTATGAGAGTCGGCACCGATTACTAAGTCACCGGGGATTACCAATCCTTTTTCGGGAAGCAGGCAGTGTTCGACTCCCATCTCTCCGACTTCAAAATAGTTGACGATACCGAACTTACGTGCAAATTCGCGGACAGTTTTAACTTGTTCAGCGGATTTGATATCTTTGTTGGGAGTGAAGTGATCCGGAACTAAAGCAATCTTTTCCTGATCAAAAACTTTATCGACACCAATCTTTTCAAATTCTTTGATGGCGACCGGCGCTGTAATGTCATTGCCAAGGACCATATCAACTTTAGCGTTGATCAGTTCACCTGGAACAACAGATTCTTTACCGGCATGGGCTGCCAGTATCTTTTCGGTAATTGTCATACCCATTAGTGGTTCACCTCTTTATTGTAATTATTTTTATTCCTTTTTATGGTTGGTGGTTTGGTCCCAACCGCTAAAAACATTGGTATTTCAACCAGGGTGCCGGATTTACTTGATGTACGGCAATTGCAACCCAGATCGGTGACTTCAATCGCTGTAAAACCGGCTTCCTGGAGCCATCCTTTAATCTCGGCGCGTTCAAAACCGAGCCAAAGGTCGGATTTCTCTTCTTTGAGCCATTTATAGTTATGAAGATCGATATCAGTGATGATTGCTTTGCCGTCGGGCTTAACTACCCGAAACATCTCTTTGATGGCCAGTGAAGGTTCTAGAATATGATGGAGTAACAGATTGGCATAGACCAGATCTTGAGAATTGTCATTAAGCGGGAGATCATGGGCATCGCCTTCTATCAGGATTACATTATTGAGATTGTGACTTAAAAAGTCTTTCCTGGCTACCTCCAGCATCGCCGGCGAGGAGTCAAGCGCCCAGACTTTCTTAGCATACTGAGCAAGAGTATGAGCCAAATAACCGGTACCGGTACCGATATCGGCGACTTCAAAACCGGGTTTGGGGGTGAATTTGGCAATCAACATTTCCCTTAAGGCGTTACCATAACAACCTTTGCGTAATTCATCATAAACCGGAGCTACTTGTTCAAAATAAGCTTGGTTTTGATCCTCAATCAAAGAGTAATCGCGGGAATTACCTTCGGACATCCATTGTAACAGGGCGGATTTTGAAAACCGCCACTCCCGGCCTACTTTACGTGCCGGAATGTTTTCTTCCCGTAGTAATTTTAAAAAAGTTTTGGTACTAACCTGAAATAATTGACTGGCTTCCTCAAGTGTTAATACTTCTTTATTTTCGATGGATTGTTGCTCGCTCATGTCTATCCCCGTTAATTGTTAGTTTGAATATAGGATATAATTAATTATAGGATAAAACTGCTAAAAGTCAAGAATTAAATTCTCTTATATTCTCTTAAATTCTCTTAATTACCCTTAGATTCAAAAATCAGATTTTAAAAAAACACTAATGCAACTTTTAAACATGGCTTTGCGTTCTAATAAAGATAGACAAATAATTTGGTTTTCTGAAATTTTTGGTTAGGTCGCAATTTTATGGAATACAAAAACAGGAAGGATAATGGTTTCTGATGTCGAAAATATTGAAAAAATAAGCTTTATCGGGATACTAACTTTGAGGTGACTTAAGTTGATACAATTTCAGGGAGTATCAAAAGTATATAATAATGGTGTTGTCGCACTTAGTGATATTAATATAAATATTGAGAAGGGCGAGTTTGTTTTTTTGGTTGGACCCAGTGGAGCAGGGAAAACAACTTTTATGAAGTTAATTATCCGGCGGGAACTGCCCACTTCCGGGATGATTTATGTAGCCAATAAAAACTTAAATAAGATGAAATTAGGAGAAGTTCCATACTTCAGGCGTAATATTGGTTTTATTTTTCAGGATTTCAAATTGTTACCCAATAAGACCGTCTTTGAGAATGTTTCGTTTGCGTTAGAGGTGATCGAAGCCTCCCAACGTGAAATATCCCGTCAGGTCCCGGCAGTGTTGGAGTTGGTTGGATTAAAGGATAAAGCGCATATTTTCCCTTCGGAGTTATCAGGTGGAGAACAGCAACGTGTCTCATTGGCACGTTCAATCGTTAACCGTCCTCATTTGTTACTGGCTGATGAACCTACCGGTAATTTAGATCCGGAGACTTCATGGGGATTGATGGATTTATTGTTGGAGATTAATAAACGGGGGACGACAATCATTATGTCGACTCATAACAAGGGGATTGTTGATCGGATGCGCAAACGGGTGATTGCCTTAGATGCCGGAAAGATGATTCGCGACGAACAGAAAGGGGTATACGGAGTTGAAGGTTAAAACGTTCTTTTATTTCATCAAAGAAGCAACCACCGGACTGATTCGTAATGGATTGATGTCGTTGACTTCAATTTTTACAATTACTCTGGCGCTGATCGTCTTAGGGTGTTTCTATATTGTTACAACGAACACTAATCATTTTGCCAATATGGCAAAGAGCGTGCTGGAGATCAGAGTTTACTTAAATGATAAGGCCGATTCAGTTGGCATTCAAAATAAGATTTTGTCACTTGACGGAGTTAAGGATGTCAAATTTGTATCAAAGAATGAAGGTGCTAAATGGTTAGAGAAAACTTTAGGGGTTAATGGATTAAAAAACTATTTAGCTGAAGAAAATCCATTGCCGGACATGGTGAATGTTAAATTAACTGATAAAGCAAATGTCAAGCAGTTAGCTGATGCTATTAACGCAATTGAAGGGGTCAATGAGGTTGAGTATGGCAAGACTTTCGTAGAATCGATGTTAATAATTATCCAGGTTATTT
The DNA here is from genome assembly GCA_029553165.1 of Bacillota bacterium. Classification (GTDB taxonomy): domain Bacteria; phylum Bacillota; class UBA4882; order UBA8346; family UBA8346; genus JAKPCT01. Next base: position 13,516 of record JAKPCT010000264.1, on the reverse strand, counting down.
GGGTGGTTGGAATTGGACTGATCGTAATAATTGGGATGGTAGTTTTGTATATTATAGTTAATACCATCCGTTTAACGCTTTTCGCAAGACGGAAAGAGATCGAGATTATGAAGCTGGTCGGAGCGACCGATTGGTTTATTCGGTGGCCTTTTATTCTAGAAGGAGTTATGCTCGGTGCAGGGGGAGCTATAATTACGATTATTTTAATTTCAAAAGGGTATCATCTTCTCTTTCATTATATTAAGCAGTTAGCTCCATTTATTCCTTTATTAAGTGAGCGGATGATTAATGCCGGTTTATTTTGGCTGATTTCATTGGTTGGATTAGCCTTTGGCGCAATTGGAAGTCTGTTCTCAATCAAAAGATTTTTGAAAGTTTAGAAAAGCGCATTTAGAACCGATATTTATTTGGAGGTGAGTTTTTTAAAATGGCTTTTCGAATGAAACTGATATTTGGGATATTGTTATGCTTGATTATGGCGATCGGAGCTTTTGAGAGTAGTGCCGAGCAAGATATTCAGAGTCAGATCAATCAGACTAAAAATAAGATCAAACAGAAACGTAATGAAGAGAAATCGGTCCTTGGCAAACTGCTCAATACCCAGAAAGAGCTGGACAAGATCAGTAAAAATCTTAATCAGATTAACTCCCAGATGGGGACTACTGAAGAGCGAATCAAAGTTATTAAATCAGAATTACAAAAAGCTGAAGAAGAATTAAGAAAGGTAAAAAATAATGTTTCTGAACGAGAAAAAGTTCTGAATCAGAGAATTGTTGCTATATATAAATATGGGTACCAAAGTTACCTCGAGATTTTGTTTCAAGCCAAAAATTTTGGAGATTTTGTTACCAGATTCGAACTAGTCGGGCATTTTGTACATAAAGATTTGTATATGTTAAAAGAACTGCAGCAACGGATCAAACAAATTAATCAAAAGAAGGCAGTGATTGCTGATAAACAATCAGAATTAGAACGGGAGAAACGTATTTATTCACGCTTACAGGAGCAGACCAAAATCCAACATTCCCGGTATCTTGACCGGGTGCAGGATCATCAGGAACAGTTAGCATCAATCCAAAAAGACCGCCGCAAATTGGAAGCGATGCTTGATGAACTGGAACGAATTTCGAAGTCAATGGAGAGTCAAATCCGTGAATATCAAAGTCGCAATCAGGGAGTAGTTGGCTCGGGGGAATTGATATGGCCGACAACCGGACGGATCACGTCACCGTTTGGTTATCGGGTTCACCCGATTCTTAAAAAGCGTAAATACCATTCGGGTATTGATATTGCTGCTCCGCGGGGAACTCCGATTGTTGCTGCTGACTCCGGAGTAATCATTTTCAGTGGCAATAACGGTGGTTATGGCAAGATGATCTCCATCAATCACGGAAACGGTATTTCGACTGTTTATGCTCACTGTGATGTTTTACTTGTTAGTGCAGAGCAAAAAGTATCCAAAGGCCAGCGAATCGCCTTGGTTGGTAGTACAGGATTGAGTACCGGACCACATTTACATTTTGAAGTGCGGAAAAACGGTGTTCCAACGAATCCGTTGAGTTATTTATAATTGAATTGATATTTGTTAAGGATGTTACTCTTGGTCTAGTTGATCATAAAAGGAGCGGTGATTTTGTCCAAAAAATCCCGGAAACGTTTTATTTTAGTGCTTATTTTACTGTTTATTACCGCAAGTGTTATTACTTGGTGGTTCAAGAGTAATTCCGGAACAGGGCGTTATCGTGATTTTCTTACAGCGATTTATGTAATGGGTTTTGTGAAGTTAGAATACTATCAACCTACTAGTTTGGAAAAGTTATTTAATGCTTATTGGAAAGCCGGAAATATTGAAGGAATGTTGAAATCGCTTAATGACCCTTATACCCGTTTTTTAAATAAAACAGAATTTGCGGAACTGAAAAAAGAAACGAAGGGTTCGTTTGGTGGCATCGGGATTTATTTAATACCTAAAGAAAATGAATTATTAATATCGTCAGTAGTGGAGAATACTCCTGGTCACAGAGCGGGACTGCAACAGGGAGACCGGATCATAGCAGTAGGGGAGATTCCAGTAGAAAAACTGGGCACCGAGGGAGCAGTTGCCAAGATCAGAGGGCCAGCCGGAACGGAATTGTCGTTAACCATTGTCCGTGGTGAAGGTGCTAACCGGCGGCAATTTACGATTCAAATTGTTCGCGAAAATATAGTGATTCCAACTGTAAATTTAAAGATCGAATCGGATTCGGTAATTGGTAACTATGCAGTACTAAAGATTCAACAATTTTCAGAAACGACTGCTGATGATGTAAAACAAAAGTTGCAAGAAGTGAATGATCATGCCTGTAAAGCTTTGATCTTGGATCTAAGGGCAAATCCGGGCGGACTGTTAGATGCGGCGATCAAAGTTGTGAGCCAATTTTTACCGAGTAATACAGCGGTTATTCATGTGTTTCGCAAAGGAATTCCAATAAATACCTATAACACAAAGAATAATGGTGATTTTACCCGAATACCAATGGTAGTATTGGTCGATCATTGGAGTGCCAGCGCTTCAGAGATCGTTGCCGGAGCGTTAAAAGACCAAAACCGGGCGAAGTTGATTGGTACCAATACTTACGGTAAAGATTTAATCCAACAGATCAAGGAACTTCCGGGTGGAGTTGGAGTATCAATAACAATAGCCAGTTACTTAACCTCTGGAAAAGTAAATATTCACCGGGTAGGGATTAAACCACACCGGACTATTGAAATTCCAGGCGCATTAGATGAGTTAATGGAGCAAGGGAATCCGCAGAAATACTTGATGATGCAGGAGATGCAGGAGAAAGAGGCAATTAAAGCATTACGCCAGGAAATACTGCATATTGCTCCAACAACAGGATTTAACCGGTTTAAAAATAACTATTTGAATGAGCTGGATTCCTGGATTCGTAAAACTGCTTGAAGCTGAATGATTAGCCACGATTTAAATCTTTCTATTAAGGAAGTGAAACAATGCAGCCGTTATCGCCAAGTTTTAAAGCGGCCTGCTTTTTTTATCTTGGATTTGCAGCCATTTTATTGATGGTCAATTTGGGATATGCATCTGGATTAACTGCTCAGGTTGTTTCACCAACTGATCAGGCTGATAGAATCCGGTTATCGCCGGAACAACTGATCGATTTCAATAATGATATCTTTAAATTGTGGCATCAGGTCTTAAGGGAAAAGTCGGACCAAAGCTTGTTTAAAGAGCAGGAAACCAAGTTGCGGACCAAAAAAGTATTTGGCAGTTATGAGATCAGTTGGGCGTTCACCAAAGAACGAATTGAATTGCCTGTTGCACTGTCAGAAGCGGATTTAGTAACTCTGGGCTTAGAATGGAAAAAGCTTGCCCAGAAACAAGGGATGAATTCCCCAAAATTAGCTTGGGGTTATAATGATAATCGCTTATGGTTAAAAATCTATAATGATGTTCAAGTTATAACGGGAACAAAACGGCTTACGGTACCAATTGCGGAACTACTCATCATTCAACCTTTAACAGAGACGAGCAATAATGAGTGGGATTGGAGAGGATTATTCCCAAAAAGCCAGCCGGATCTACATACTATTGCCGAAAAACCGGTTGACAGTAAACCAATAGTATCAGAAGATAAAAGTAAAAAGACGGACACCAAACCCAAAACAGAGATTCCTAAACCTATTATACCAAAGGAAGGCAGTCAAATTGCCAGTAATAGTAAACCACTGGTTTTACCGCCATTGATCGATTCAAAACCGGTCCCCAAACCGGTCCAGCCTTCGATACCGCTGCCGGTTAAGCCAAAAGCTAAAGTGGCAATTATCATTGACGATGTTGGTTTTGTGCGTGAACCGGCTGATCGGATGTTACAGGTTCCGACCCGGCTGACTTGGGCGATATTACCATTAAGTCCTTATGGAATTGAATATGCTAAAGCTGCTTTTGAACGTGGGTTTGAGATTATTCTGCATCAACCGTTAGAACCCTTGGATACCAGAGAGGATCCAGGACCGGGATTGATCCGCCGGGATTGGACACCGGATGAAATCCGACGCCAGTTTGAGCTTAATATAAGTGGAATTCCTTATATTAAAGGGATCAATAATCATATGGGATCAGCCGGGACAATGGATGAGTATTTAATGGAACAGCTAATGCAGTTGCTGAAGGAGAAAAAACTCTTTTTCATTGATAGTTTCACCAGTAATAAATCGGTTGCCGGAAGATTGGCGCGGAAGCACGCGGTTCCTTTTGGGAAACGGGCGATCTTTATTGATCATTATTCAGATTATAATTCGAAGAAACAAGCGTTACGCCAGTTGATTAAGGTTGCTTTGAAGAATGGTACGGCAATTGGGATTGGGCATGTCCGCGATGGTACTGCTGAAGCAATTGAAGAGATGCTGCCGGAATTTATTAAAGCAGGAATTGAAATTGTCCCAGTATCCGAATTGGTTAGATAAAAGTTATGGTAGTCTAAAAAAACCCGGGTAACCGGGTTTTTTTATGGATTAGATTTAATAAAAAAGTAAAATAATTAAACCTGAAGACCTTTTCGGTTAGGAACATATCATTTTGATGAGCTTCATGCTCAAAACTATATATTATCCAGCGCGGGTTATGTTAAACATGTCATACCCTATTTGGACCGTTTTATTTTGGAGCAAGCGTAGGAGAAAAAGATAATCGCTGGTTTTTTATGGGACTGGGAAAAATATTTTAAACAAACAATGGTTAATTCAAAAAAGGATTATTATTCAATATGTCGAATATATGTTCGGGATGTTTTTTGAGACAGAGGTGTTGGCAGTTGCTGCAAAATGTTTTTAAACTTCATTCGGATTATCAACCTCGTGGCGATCAACCCCAGGCGATCGATAAACTGGTAAGTGGAATTAAAACCGGTAAACATCATCAGGTTTTGCTTGGGGTAACGGGTTCAGGGAAGACTTTTACCATGGCTAAAGTTATTGAAGCGGTCCAAAAACCAACTTTGGTCTTGGCACATAACAAAACCCTGGCGGCACAGTTATATAGTGAGTTTAAAGAATTTTTCCCGGAAAACGCCGTCGAATATTTTGTCAGTTATTATGATTACTATCAGCCGGAAGCCTATGTCCCGCAAACTGATTTGTATATTGAGAAAGATTCGAGTATCAATGATGAGATTGACCGGCTGCGTCATGCAGCAACATCATCATTATTACAACGGAAAGATGTAATTATTGTCGCCAGCGTATCCTGCATCTATGGTCTCGGTTCACCGGAAGATTATGAAGCGTTGACGCTTTCAATTAAATCTGGTGATTTTCGGGAACGAAGTCAGATTTTAAGACGTTTAGTCGGAATCCATTATAGCAGAAACGATCTGGGCTTTACCCGCGGAACATTTAGGGTCCGGGGTGATGTTATTGAGATCATTCCAGCCTATGGCGAGAATATTATCAGAGTAGAGCTGTTTGGGGATGAAGTGGAGAAGATTGTTGAGGTTGACCCACTTACAGGCGAACTCATTCAAAATATGGAAGAAATTATGATCTATCCGGCAACTCACTATATTACTTCTGAGGAGAAGATGAAGCTGGCAATTGAGCAAATCGAGCAGGAGTTAGAGGAGCGATTGGCTGAGTTGCGGCTAAATGGGATGCTTTTGGAGGCTCAGAGGCTTGAGCAGAGAACCAGATTTGATTTGGAGATGATGAATGAAGTTGGTTTTTGTCAGGGAATTGAGAATTATTCAAGGTATCTGACCGGCAGGAGTCCGGGTGAAGCTCCGGCGACATTATTTGATTATTTTCCGAAGGATTTTTTAATGTTTATTGATGAGTCACATGTAACGGTTCCGCAAATAGGAGGAATGTACGCCGGTGACCGTTCGCGCAAAGAAACGTTAGTAAAATACGGGTTTCGGCTACCATCAGCCTTAGATAACCGTCCCTTGAAATTCAATGAGTTTGAAGCAAGGGTTAATGATGTAATTTATGTTTCGGCAACGCCGGGAGAATATGAGCTCCAAAAAGCAGCGCAAGTAGTGGAACAGATAATTCGGCCAACGGGCCTGGTTGATCCGGAAATCATTGTTCGACCGGTAAAAGGTCAGGTGGATGATTTAATTGAGGAGATCCGGATTCGGACTGAACGTGACGAACGGGTTCTAGTGACAACTTTAACGAAAAAAATGGCTGAAGACTTAACCGATTACCTGCAACAGATGGCGATTAAAGTCCGTTATTTACATTCGGAGATCGATACTCTGGAACGTGTGGCGATTTTACGTGATTTGCGACTGGGCAAGTTCGATGTGCTGGTGGGGATCAATCTACTGCGGGAGGGGTTGGATCTTCCCGAGGTATCATTGGTGGCAATCTTGGATGCCGATAAAGAAGGATTCTTAAGGTCGGAGACTTCATTGATTCAAACGATTGGCCGTGCGGCGCGAAATGTCGAAGGACGGGTTATAATGTATGCTGATACAATCACCGATTCGATGCGGCGGGCAATTCAAGAGACTGAAAGGCGGCGGACGAAACAGTTAGAATATAATCAGATTCACGGGATCACTCCGGAGACGGTTAAGAAAGCAGTCCGTGATTTAATCCAAGTTGAACAAGCAGCTGAAGCAAGAGTGGAATATGAGGTCAAACATAATCCCAAACTTACTAAAGAAGAGATTAAAGCGAAGATTGCCGAACTGGAGTTAGAGATGCTGAAAGCAGCAGGAGAACTGGAATTTGAGCGGGCAGCCGAACTCCGTGATGAGATGCGTAATTGGGAGAAGATGTTGGCGTTATGAAACTTACTGAATAGTATTTAAAGTTGGAGGATAGGATGGCTCACAATCTAATACGAATTAAAGGGGCTCGCGAGCATAATTTAAAAAATGTTGATCTGGAGATTCCCAGAGATCAGTTGGTAGTCTTCACCGGACTCTCTGGTTCAGGAAAGTCGTCTTTAGCGTTTGATACAATCTATGCTGAAGGGCAGCGGCGCTATGTTGAATCATTATCGGCTTATGCCCGTCAATTTTTGGGGCAGATGGATAAGCCCGATGTTGATTATATTGAAGGATTATCACCCGCAATTTCAATTGACCAAAAGACTACCAGTCACAATCCACGGTCAACGGTTGGGACGGTTACCGAGATTTATGACTATTTGCGACTGTTATTTTCACGGATTGGACAACCCCATTGTCCGGACTGTAATCAGCCGATTACGCAACAGACGGTAGAGCAGATTGTTGATCAGGTGATGCAGTTGCCCGAGGGGACAAAGTTTCAGGTGCTTGCTCCCGTGGTCAGACGCCGTAAAGGCGAATATGATAAGTTATTTGAGGATTTAAGGCGTGATGGATTTGTCCGGGTAAGAGTTAACGGGGAGATCAGGGATTTATCGGAAACGATAACCTTAGAAAGATATAAACAACATACCATCGAGGTTGTTGTCGACCGGTTGATTTTAAAACCCGGGATTGAGCAACGTCTGGCAGATTCGCTGGAGATCGCTTTAAAACTGGCAAAAGGTTTAGTGACAATCGTTACTAACGACGGAACAGAATCAGTTTATAGCGAGAAATTTGCTTGTCCCGATTGTGGATTTAGCTTTGAAGAGTTAGCACCCCGGATGTTTTCGTTCAACAGTCCTTTTGGAGCCTGTCCTGATTGTTCGGGATTGGGGTTTAAAATGGAGATTGATCCGGAGTTGATAATTGATAAAGAAAAATCGTTAAATCAAGGTGCGGTCAAGTTTTGGAGTTCGGACCAGGATTCCTGGTCATTGCAGTATTTATTGGCAGTAGCGAAACATTTTAAACTAGACCCGGATCAGCCGCTGAAGAACGCAACCAAGGAGCAATTGGATGTTTTGCTATTTGGTTCTAAAGGTGAAAAAATCGAAATCATTTACCAAAGTCACAATCGGGAACTTAAACATTTTGCTGTCTTTGAAGGTGTTGCCCGAAATCTGGAACGAAGATTCCATGAAACCAACTCGGAGTTTATCAGACGCGAAATCCAGCGTTTTATGACCGTAAATCCTTGCGAGAGTTGTAAAGGAACCCGCCTGAAGAAAGAGAGTTTATCAGTGTATATTAATGGTTTGAATATCAGCCAGGTTACGCAACTTTCAGTCTTGGATGCTAAGGAATTTTTTAATCACCTTAAACTTACTGAACGGGAACAGATCATTGCCAAACAGGTTTTAAAAGAGATCAATGCCCGTTTGGGCTTTTTATTAGATGTCGGTCTCGACTATCTGACCCTTGATCGCACTGCCGGTACCTTGTCAGGCGGTGAAGCGCAACGAATCCGATTGGCAACTCAAATCGGTTCATCATTAGTCGGGGTATTGTATATATTGGATGAACCCAGTATTGGATTGCACCAGCGTGATAATGAACGCTTGCTGAATACCCTCAAGGGATTACGGGATTTAGGTAATACTGTAATTGTTGTTGAACACGATGAAGAGATGATCCGCGAAGCAGATTTTATCGTTGATATCGGCCCTGGAGCCGGTGTTCACGGGGGCGAAATTGTGGCTGCCGGAGATTTAGCGACGATTATGGCTGAACCCAACTCCATAACCGGACGGTATTTGTCCGGAAAAAGCTTTATTCCGGTACCGGACAAGCGACGGAAACCAAATGGTAAGTCCATCGAGATAATCGGAGCTAAAGAGCATAATCTTAAAAAGATTAACGTCAAAATACCGCTTGGGGTTTTAACTTGTGTGACGGGAGTCTCCGGGTCGGGTAAAAGTACATTGATCAATGAAATTTTGTATCCGGTTGCTGCAACAAAGTTAAACAAAGCAACGACGTTGAAAGCCGGCGCCCATGAAAAGATTGTTGGTTTAGAACATCTTGACAAGATAATTGATATTGATCAGGCGCCGATTGGAAGGACGCCGCGTTCCAATCCGGCAACTTATACCGGGGTCTTTGATCCGATCTGGCAACTGTTTGCCGAGACACCGGAAGCTAAGATGCGGGGATACACTGCCAGCCGATTTTCGTTTAATGTCAAAGGAGGACGTTGTGAGGCATGCAGCGGTGATGGGATCATCAAAATTGAAATGCATTTCTTGCCGGATGTCTATGTGCCGTGTGAAGTATGCAAAGGAAAACGTTACAATCGGGAAACTTTAGAAGTAAAATATAAAGGAAAGACCATCGCTGAAGTGTTAGAGATGACGGTTGAGGAAGCGCTAAATTTCTTTCATAGTATTCCCAAGATCAAACGGAAGTTACAAGCGCTGCATGATGTAGGGCTGGATTATATTAAATTGGGACAACCGGCGACAACTCTATCCGGTGGTGAAGCTCAACGGGTAAAATTAGCAACCGAACTGGCCCGCAAATCAACCGGAAAAACACTGTATATATTGGATGAACCAACTACGGGGCTGCATTTTGCTGATACTCATAAATTACTGGAGATGTTACAACGCTTGGTTGACGGTGGTGATACCGTCCTGGTAATTGAGCATAATTTGGATATAATTAAAGCAGCTGATTATTTGATTGACCTAGGTCCCGAGGGTGGGATCCGCGGTGGCGAAGTGGTAATCAGTGGTACACCTGAGGAGGTTGCTGCTTGTCCAAACTCACATACCGGAAGATTTTTAGCTCCATTACTCAAAGCGAAAGTCTCCAAAACTAAAAAGTGTGAACAAGCATTGGTTTAAAAATAAAAACCCCATAATCTGTCTGGTAATAAACAGATTATGGGGTTATTTTTATTCAAATAAGGATTGCTGTTGCAGGTTATTTAAGAGTGGTTTCTTCTTCTTATTGTAATTCTTCTTTTTGAGTTTATCACTATACATGTTGCTATCAGCTAACTTAACCAGTTCTTCGGCGCTAATATTGCTGGATTGGACATATTCGGAACAACCGTAACTGAAATCAATATTACATTCGGAGTTCAACTTTTCGCGAATTCGGTTGATTATTGCTTCCACGTTAGCGATATGGCAGTCAGGGAAGATTATTAAAAACTCATCGCCACCGATTCGACAGATATAGTCAGTTACCCGGACGTTGTCTTTTAAATAGTTGGCGACCTTAATTAACATTGAGTCACCTTCGGAGTGTCCTAAAGAGTCGTTTACTTGTTTTAATTTATCGACATCAATAAAACAGATGGTGAGGGGTGCTCCGGTGGTTAACGTATGGTCCATCTGCTTTTTCAAGATTGAAAATGCAACCCGGCGGTTGAACAGTTTGGTTAATTCGTCACGGTGTAAATAATTATAGAATTTTTCCTCGGCATTTTTACGTTCCTTAATCTCCAAAGCCAATTTATTCTTTGCCGATTCAAATAATTTTCGGATTACAAAGTTATGATAAGCATATTTCTCCTGCTGGATTGCGAAGACGACTGTCACCAACTGAACCATGATCGGACTTATGAAAAAAGAGAGTTCAATCGGGTTTAAGCCTCTCTTAATCAGTACAATTAGACAAGTAATCATGATGGTCGGAATGATCATATGTGGGAGGTATTTTCGCGCTCCTGCAGAAGCTAAGTAAATGAGAAAAGTAATTGCCACCAATCCGCCGGTTAAAGCAGCAACAGTAGAATAATTGGATGCGGACAGATAGTAATAGCTAGTAAAAAAGATACTTAATTTCATTAAAAAGGCGCCAATTAAGGTGATTGTATGGAATGGAATGATTAATGTGACGTTTTTGGGGAAATAGGTTTTTGATAATACCAGGAATACAATTGCCGGAATAAAGAAGAATAAACTACATTGAAAAAAGGTTTTGGAGTGAAATGATAGAAACTGGAGAAACGATATTACTGCTAAAACTGAACAACCAACTGTCGCAAAGATCTTGCCTGTTCTTAAGGTTACGGAGGTTAAATTGTTAAGATATTCACTTTCCATATCAAATCTTTGATAATCCATTAAACTGATCACCAATCCTTGGTAAATAATTTTATTTTACTGAAAATAATTATTTGGTATTTTATCGGTAAATTTTAGAAATACTTTAGTAACAATCTTGTTACGGGCTTGACGATGATAGCTGATATTTGTGCAATGATGATGTAAAATGATAATCATTAGCAGGTGAATGATTATTAATGGAGGTTACGATGGTTACTGCCGAAGATTTAAAACAGTTGCCGGATAAACCTGGGGTTTATCTGATGTTTGACAGCAACGATAATATAATCTATATTGGTAAAGCCATTTCTTTAAAAAATAGGGTGCGCTCTTATTTTCAGGCTTCGCGGAATCTAAGTTTGCGGATTCAGTCGATGGTCAAACAGGTCGACCGGATTGAATATATTATTACCAATAATGAAGTTGAAGCTTTGGTTTTAGAGTGTAACCTGATCAAAGAGAAGCACCCCAAGTATAATATAAGATTGCGTGATGATAAGCAATATCCATGGGTAAAAGTGACTTTGAATGAAAGCTATCCCCAGGTTTATATCACACGGCGTGTTAAACAGGATGGCAGCAAATATTATGGTCCGTATACGAATGTTGCCGCAATTAGGGATACCATGAAATTATTGCGTCAAATCTTTCCGTTGCGTTCCTGCCGTTATGATTTAGACGAACAGACTATAGCCAGACCTTGTTTGAATTACCAGATTAAACGATGCTTAGCTCCATGTAATCGTCTGGTCAGTAAGGAGAGCTATCGCGAGATCATCAATCAAGTCTGTTTATTTTTGGAAGGACGGCAGATGGAGCTGGCCGAAGAGCTAAATCGGCAGATGCAACAAGCTGCTTTGGAGCTCCAGTACGAAAAAGCAGCAGTTTTTCGTGACCGGCTTCGGGATATTAAGAAGATTATGGAGAAACAGAAAGTAATCACGGATGTCCCGATTGATTTGGATGTTTTTGGGATTAGCCAGGACCATCAAGGTTCGATGATTCAGGTTTTCCAGGTACGAGACGGAAAACTGGTTGGCAGGGAGTATTTCTTGCTCAATGAAGGGTTGGAAACCGAGCCAATGGAGATTATCGAAGAGTTTCTGACTCAATATTACGATAAATCAGGCTTTATTCCAAAAGAGATCATCATTCCCTGCAATTTAGAGAGTCAGGTGGCGATTGAAACGTTGCTCACTTCATTGCGTGGCTCTAAAGTCAGGGTGAGATTGCCTCATAAAGGAGAGAAAGCCCAACTGCTAAGGATGGCTAACGAAAATGCTGCTAATCTCTTGCAACAGGAACGGGCGAAAGAAAAACAGGAAGAAAGCTATGTCGCACAAACTTTGGAAGAATTACAGCGTAGATTAGAATTACCGAAGTTACCACAGCGAATTGAAGGGTTTGATATATCAAACATTCAAGGGCGGGATGCGGTAGCATCGATGGTGGTATTTGAGTCGGGGGTTCCCAAGGGTAGTGATTACCGGCGCTTTAAAATCAGGACGATTGAAGGCCCGAATGATTTTGCAATGATGCAGGAAGCGTTGCGCCGCAGGTTTTTAAAAGGTTTGGAGGAGCGGCAAACACTGCAGACAGAGAACGGTAAATTTGCGAAATTTCCCGACCTGTTACTGATCGATGGTGGTAAAGGGCAACTCTCGGCAGCTGTCGCTGTTTTGGAAGAGTTGAATCTGCGTCATATTCCGATCATCGGCTTGGCTAAACAGGAGGAGGAGATCTTCAAACCGGATCAGGAAGACCCGATTATCCTGTCACGCCGTTCCGATGCGTTGCGTTTGTTACAGAGGGTGCGGGATGAAGCCCATCGTTTTGCGATCACCTATCACAAATCGTTACGTTCAAAGCGGACGTTGACTTCAAAACTGGATGAGATCCCCGGAGTGGGACCGAAGAAGAAACAAGCCTTGATGAAACGATTTGGTTCGGTGAAACGGATTCGCGAAGCGACGGTGGAAGAACTGATGCAGGTTCCCGGGATTAACCAACAGTTGGCGGAGATGATTAAAGAGTTGATTTAGGGTCGTTTTTTGAAGAGGGAATTTTTATATTTTACTTGGAAGTATGGAGAAAGAAATAGCTCAGATAATACGGTTCTTTTCGTGGAGAGAAGAAAAAACTATATTAATCAAAAAGGGTTGACGTTAAGTTGACCTTTTTTGTTGTATAAGATTGGATTAATTGGAAATTAAATAAATTTTAACAAAAATGTAGTATTTGACAGAGGAAAACATTTTATGGTAGAGAAATTGGAAATAATTACGCATTATAGGAGAATCTCATAAAATGAGGGCCTTAATACGAAAAGAATATTTACGCTGGTTTCTGTTTTTTATGACTTTATTGTTATTAAGTGAACAGTTAGGGTTATACTATTCTATTCTTAACAGAATAGCAGGCTTGTTTTGCTTAATAATGTATTGTTTTCGGTACAATAAAAACCGAGCGGAGCGGAACTTAAAAATCCCTGCATAAAATGGAAACTCCATTGCGAGCACCCCTAAAAAATAATACCCTTTAAGTTGTCCACACTTGAAGGGGGTAATTGAAAGGATGCTAACAATGGAGCAAGTATATCGTATCAGAAACATG
>JAKPCT010000262.1 GCA_029553165.1 Bacillota bacterium | reverse complement strand
CGGCTTTTGATAACACCATTGTAATCGCTGCTGTTGATGTTGTTTTTCCATGGTCTACGTGACCAATTGTTCCAATATTTACGTGCGGTTTGGTTCGTTCGAACTTTTGCTTTGCCATTTATTCTTTTCCTCCTTTAAATCATCATTTTAATTTAAATTATTAATTTGTTTGACTGATTATTGTCTCGGCGATATTTCTTGGTACCTCATCATAATGTGAGAATGTCATTACATAAGTTGCTCTTCCTTGTGATATCGACCGAATAGTTGTTGCATATCCAAACATCTCGGATAAAGGCACATGGCCTCGAATCACTTGCGCTCCTGCTCGGGCTTCCATTCCTTCAATTCTTCCACGTCGTGAATTGAAATCTCCCATAATATCTCCCATATATTCTTCAGGAGTTACAATTTCAACCTTCATGATTGGTTCGAGCAGAACCGGGTTGGCTTTCTTGGCGCCATCTTTAAACGCCATCGAACCGGCCACTTTAAATGCCATTTCTGAAGAGTCAACCTCATGATAAGAACCATCAAAAATTGTTACTTTAATGTCTACCATCGGATATCCTGCCAAAACACCATTTGCCATCGCATCTTTAACTCCATTTTCAACTGCAGGAATGTATTCCTTAGGTACAACACCGCCAACAATCTTATTCTCAAACTGGAATCCTGCTCCAGGTTCTAATGGTTCAAGTTCTAACCAAACATGACCAAATTGACCACGTCCACCAGACTGACGGACAAATTTACCTTCGGTCTTAACAGTGGATCTAATCGTTTCACGATAGGCAACCTGTGGTTTACCGACATTTGCATCTACTTTAAACTCTCTCATTAAACGGTCAACAATAATCTCCAGATGCAATTCACCCATTCCGGAAATAATGGTCTGACCGGTTTCATGATCAGTATGAACTCGGAATGTCGGATCCTCTTCCGCCAAACGCGCTAACGATAAGCCTAATTTATCTTGATCAGCTTTTGTCTTTGGCTCAATCGCAATATCAATAACCGGTTCCGGGAATTCCATGGCTTCAAGAATAATTTGATTCTTTTCATCACAAAGAGTATCACCGGTAGTAGTATCCTTTAATCCGACAATCGCCGCAATATCACCTGCAAATACTTGATCAATTTCTTCTCGGTGATTAGCATGCATTCTTAAGATTCTTCCAACACGTTCGCGCTTATTTTTGGTTGAATTTATTACATATGAACCTGATTTTAGTGTTCCGGAATAAACTCTAAAGAACGCTAGCTTACCAACATAAGGATCTGCCATAATTTTAAACGCCAAACCTGCAAAAGGTTCATCATCAGAAGCATTTCTTACCGCTTCTTCTCCATCCCCCGGTAATTGTCCGGTTACCGGTGGTAAATCCAACGGCGAAGGCATATAATCAACAATCGCATCCAATAACATTTGTACGCCCTTATTTTTAAACGATGAACCACACAATACCGGAGTGAACTGGATTGATAAAGTTCCTTTACGGATTCCCACCTTAATCTCTTCTTCGGTTAAGGCTTCTCCCTCCAAGTACTTCATCATCAATTCCTCATCCGTTTCCGCTACGGCTTCAACCAATTTAGTATGATATTCTTCAACAATCTCTACTAAATCAGCCGGAACTTCCGTTTGTTCACTTTTGGTACCAAGGTCGTCAACATAAATAATTGCTTTTTTGGTTACTAAATCAACTACACCTTGAAATTTATCTTCGGAACCAATTGGTATTTGGATCGGCACCGGATTCGCTCCCAATCTGGTACGAATCATCTCGACGCCTCTGAAAAAATCCGCTCCAATTCGGTCCATTTTATTAATAAAAGCAATTCTGGGTACACCATATTTGTCAGCTTGTCTCCAAACCGTCTCGGATTGCGGCTCAACACCACCAACCGAACAGAAAACCGCAACTGCTCCATCCAACACCCGCAAGGAACGTTCTACCTCAACAGTAAAGTCCACGTGTCCGGGCGTGTCGATAATGTTAATATTATGACCTTTCCATTCGCAGGTTGTAGCAGCCGAGGTAATTGTTATCCCTCGTTCTTGTTCTTGGACCATCCAGTCCATTGTGGCTGCACCATCATGAACCTCACCAAACCGGTGAACCTTACCGGTATAAAACAGAATCCGCTCTGTAGTTGTCGTTTTACCAGCATCAATATGAGCCATGATTCCGATATTTCTTACTTTATCTAATGGAAATTTTCTAGGCACGTTTATTACCCCCACAAAACCCTATGCTTGAATTATTTTTTCGAAAAAGCGGGTTGTGACTTCATTACCAACGATAATGAGCAAATGCCTTGTTGGCTTCTGCCATTTTATGAGTGTCTTCGCGCTTCTTAATCGAACTTCCAACACCATTCGAAGCATCCAAAAGTTCAGCCGCGAGTTTCTCTCTCATTGTTTTTTCACCACGCAACCTCGCATAAGCAACGATCCATCTTATCGCCAACGCCAAACGACGTTCAGGACGGACCTCAACAGGAACTTGGTATGTCGCTCCACCAACCCTGCGCGGTTTTACTTCCAATACCGGCATTACATTTTTTAATGCAGTGTCAAAAACCTCAAGCGGATCTTTACCTGATCTCTCCGAGATAATTTCCATTGCACCATAAAAAATCGATTCGGCTACACCTTTTTTACCATCAATCATCAATTTATTGATAAATTGGGTTATTTGAGTGCTTCCGTAAATAGGATCTGCAATTAATTCTCTTTTAGATACCCAACCTCGACGTGGCACGTAAATACCCCTCCTTACTTCTTCTTAGTAGCAGCAACCTTTGGCTTTTTAGCCCCATACTTTGATCTGCCTTGTTTGCGATTTTGCACTCCAGCAGTATCAAGAGTTCCTCTCACAATGTGATAACGAACACCAGGTAGATCCTTAACACGACCACCCCTGATCAAAACTACTGAGTGTTCTTGAAGGTTATGCCCTTCTCCCGGGATGTAAGCAGTAACTTCCATTCTATTGGTCAGTCTAACCCTTGCAACTTTTCTTAATGCAGAATTAGGTTTTTTAGGTGTTACTGTTGAAACACGGGTACAGACACCTCTTTTTTGAGGACTACCGTCAGTTTTAACCATCTGTTCCTTATTTACATTGTAAGACCATCCCAATGCAGGGGCAGTGCTCTTTTTAGAAACTACTTGCCGACCATGTCGAATTAATTGATTAATCGTTGGCACACAGCCCACCTCCTTCCAAATAACAGACCAACATCTATTTGAGGAGAGCGACAACCGCCGCTCCCACTTCAATTTGACAAAGTTTCCCAAATTCTTTTTTACTCAAATTCACCATTAATAAAGGAATCTTTTTTTCATTACAAGGTTCAGTAATTTTACGAATCACATGTTCATCCAGGTCATTCGCAATATATACTGCTTTTACATTATCCTGTTGGATAGCCCTAAGCGTCTGTTTTAATCCTATTACTTTATTTGGATTTTCTCGAAGCGATTTAACATTTATAATCGACTGTACCATATCATCTCCAGCTTATATAAGCGCTAAAAGGCTTGAAATCAGACACTTTTACATTTTAGCACCAATTATCAATAGTGTCAAGAATTTTCTCATTTTCTTAATTATTCAGTTACTATTTTAACATTGCGATAACGTGACATTCCAGTTCCGGCAGGGACCAGCTTTCCAATGATCACATTTTCTTTTAATCCTAAAAGCG
Source organism: Bacillota bacterium (assembly GCA_029553165.1). Classification (GTDB taxonomy): domain Bacteria; phylum Bacillota; class UBA4882; order UBA8346; family UBA8346; genus JAKPCT01. The sequence goes on along the minus strand of JAKPCT010000262.1, from coordinate 11,037 downwards.
GATCTACCTTACCTTTAATTGAGGCTTCAGTTAATACTCTGGTTGTTTCTTGGAACGATGCTGCTGACAAGAAACTATCCGTCGCTAATGAAGCTTTAGTAATTCCAAGCAATACCGGTCTTGCAGTTGCAGGTTCACCGCCAATTGCCTCAACTCTGGCATTCTCATCTTCGAGTTCAAAGATGTCTACCAGTCCGCCTGGAAGTAAATCCGTGTCTCCTGCTGTTTCAACCTTACGTTTACGTAGCATCTGTCTTACTGTAACTTCAATATGCTTATCATTGATCCAAACACCTTGCGAACGGTAAACATTTTGAACTTCTTGAACCAGATAGACCTGAACCCCTTGGATTCCTTTTACTTTTAAAATATCATGCGGATTAGCTGAACCTTCAGTTAACAGATCACCAGCGTCAACCCTGGTTCCTTCTTTCACTTTAATTCTTGAGCCAAATGGAACTTGATAGGTTTTTTCTTCACCATCATCAGAAATAACGGTGATTTTTCTTACTCCCTTTACCTCGTTAATCTTACAAATACCCGAGTTTTCACTGATAATTGCTTGACCTTTTGGTTTTCGGGCTTCAAATAGCTCCTCAACACGCGGTAAACCTTGAGTAATGTCATCTCCAGCAACACCGCCAGTGTGGAATGTTCTCATTGTTAACTGTGTTCCAGGTTCTCCAATTGATTGAGCAGCGATAATTCCAACTGCTTCACCAACATCAACCAATTTACCTGTAGCCAGATTTCGACCGTAACATTTAATACATACACCATAACGGCTGCGACATGTCAATACCGATCTAATCTTCAATTGTTTGATTCCGGCTTTATCAATCTGGTCAGCAATCTCTTCATTAATCTCCTCATTAGCAGCCACAATTAATTCATTGGTATTAGGATCATAAATATCTTCAGCTGCAAGCCGACCAATGATACGTTCACGTAATTTCTCGATCTCTTCGTTTCCTTCGACAATCGAACTTACTACGATTCCATCCGTAGTACCACAATCGACCTCACGGACAATTACATCTTGAGCAACGTCAACTAATCTTCGGGTTAAATATCCGGAGTCAGCTGTACGTAACGCTGTATCAGCCAAACCCTTACGAGCACCGTGAGTTGAAATAAAGAATTCCAAAACTGTTAAACCTTCACGGAAATTTGCTCTAATTGGTAAGTCAATAATTCGACCTGATGGGTCTGTCATCAGTCCACGCATTCCGGCTAGCTGTGCTAATTGCGATGGGTTACCACGGGCACCGGAGATCGACATCATGTAAACCGGATTAGTAACTTTATCCATCGTCTTGTTCATTGCTGTGGTAACTTGCTCTTTTGCCTTTGTCCAAATGTCAATAAACATCTGGTAACGCTCTTCACTGGTGATCAGACCATGTCGGAATTGTTCTTCAACTTGTTCTACTTGCTTTTCGGCATCAGCCAAAATGGTAGCTTTTTCTTTTGGAACAGTAATGTCTTCCATCCCAATTGTGGTCCCTGATTGAGTTGCAAATCGGAAACCAAGACGTTTGATCTGGTCGAGAATTACTGCAGTTTTGGCCACACTATGGGTCCTAGCACATTTTCCAACGATCTGTCCTAGTTTCCCACGATCAATAACACAATTGGTTAACTGAAAATTAGCCACCGGATCGGGATCCAAATCTAGTTGTACCCGGTCATTAAAGATCACTCTACCAGGAGTGGTTTCAATATATTGGCCATTCAATTTATATTTGATCTTAGCATGCAGTTCAACAGCTTTTGCCTCATAAGCGGCATAAACTTCCTCAGCACTTGCGAATACTTTCCCCTCACCAATAGCGTTTTCCCGCATTATTGTTAAATAGTAACATCCCAATACCATATCTTGAGTTGGCGTAGCAATTGGTCGTCCATTCGCCGGAGACAAGATATTATGCGCTGATAACATTAAAATTCTGGCTTCTGCTTGTGCCTCGGTTGACAACGGTACATGAACCGCCATTTGGTCACCGTCAAAGTCAGCATTATAAGCAGTACAAACTAAAGGATGAATTTGAATTGCTCTTCCTTCGACCAATACCGGTTCGAATGCTTGAATTCCTAATCGGTGCAAGGTTGGAGCACGGTTTAACAGAACCGGATGTTCGTGAATAACCTCTTCCAGAACGTCCCATACCTCCGTACGGACTCGCTCCACCATCCGTTTTGCACTCTTGATGTTATGGACAAATCCTTTATCAACTAATCGTTTCATTACAAACGGCTTAAATAATTCCAAAGCCATCTCTTTAGGCAAACCACATTGATGTAATTTCAGTTCCGGACCGACAACAATAACTGAACGGCCGGAATAGTCAACCCGTTTACCCAATAAATTTTGACGGAATCTTCCCTGTTTTCCTTTTAACATATCACTTAAAGATTTAAGCGGACGATTTCCAGGACCGGTTACCGGTCTGCCGCGACGTCCGTTATCAATCAAGGCGTCAACAGCTTCCTGCAGCATCCTTTTTTCGTTGCGGACGATAATATCCGGAGCACCTAATTCGAGTAATCGTTTTAAACGGTTATTACGGTTAATTACCCGACGGTATAAGTCATTCAAGTCCGATGTTGCGAACCGACCGCCATCTAGCTGAACCATCGGGCGCAACTCTGGAGGAATAACAGGAATAACATCCATAATCATCCATTCAGGACGACTGCTGGACTTTCTAAATGATTCTACTACCTCCAGCCTGCGAATCGCTCTGATTCGGCGTTGGCCACTGACTTCTCTTACTTCTTTCTTAAGTTCACTGGCTAATTTTTCAAGGTCAATCTCAATCAATAATTCTTTAATAGCCTCAGCACCCATTAAAGCTCTAAAATTTTGGCCATACTTTTCACGTGCTTCGCGGTATTCATTCTCCGAAAGTAACTGCTTCTTAATTAGTGGAGTATTGCCTGGATCAACCACAATATAGGAAGCAAAATATAAAACTTTTTCCAAATGACGTGGCGATATATCTAACAAAAGTCCCATCCGACTTGGGATACCCTTAAAGTACCAAATATGTGATACCGGGGCTGCAAGTTCAATATGGCCTAATCGTTCACGTCTGACTTTTGAACGGGTAACTTCAACTCCACAACGGTCACAGATAATACCCTTATATCTTACCCGCTTATATTTTCCACAATGACATTCCCAGTCTCGTTGCGGACCAAAGATTTTTTCACAGAACAACCCTTCACGTTCTGGTTTTAAAGTACGGTAATTAATCGTTTCCGGTTTTTTCACTTCACCACTTGACCAAGCCCGGATCTGCTCCGGTGAAGCTAATCCAATTTTAAGAGCATCAAAGTTATTGGCATCCAGCAAGGGAATTCCTCCTTAATAATTAGGTGTTCCTATTGCCATAGAAATGTACTAATTTAATAGATTTCTTTTAAACACATTGCCTTTTAATTAACATTCTCTTCTTCAAATTCTTCATCAAAACTGTCGTCGAATTCTTCTTCCTCTTCTTCAATCTCATAACTATCATCTTCGGACTCATCCGGAGAATACCCATCTGGAGAGGCGTCGATGTCTAATCCCAGTTCTCTGGCCATCTCCTTGACATCGTCTTCATCTTCTTTGATCTGTACCTCTTCGGATTCCTCAGTTAAGACTTTGACATCCAATCCGAGACTCTGAAGTTCTTTGATCAATACTTTAAATGATTCCGGAACCCCTGGTTCTGGAACATTTTCACCTTTGACAATTGCCTCATAAGTTTTGACACGACCAATTACGTCGTCCGATTTAACGGTTAACAATTCTTGGAGAGTGTAGGCCGCTCCATAAGCTTCTAAAGCCCAAACTTCCATCTCTCCAAACCGTTGGCCACCAAACTGGGCTTTTCCTCCCAGTGGTTGTTGGGTGACCAACGAATAAGGGCCGGTAGAACGGGCATGAATCTTATCATCAACAAGGTGGGCCAGTTTCAACATATAAACATATCCCACTGTTACCGGTTTATCAAACGGTTCTCCCGAACGTCCGTCATACAGAATTGTTTTTCCGTTTTCGGGAAGACCGGCTTTTTTGAACATATCAATTAGTTCTTCTTCAGTCGCTCCATTAAAAACAGGAGTAGCAACATTAAGACCTAATGTTCTTGCCGCCCATCCTAAATGAGTCTCCAATACCTGCCCAATGTTCATCCGGGAAGGAACGCCTAAAGGATTTAAAACAATCTCAACCGGAGTACCGTCTGGTAAAAATGGCATATCTTCAACTGGTAATATTTTAGCAATTACACCTTTATTACCATGGCGTCCTGCCATTTTATCTCCTTCTGAAATCTTACGTTTTTGTGCAATATATACTCTTACTAACCGATTTACTCCCGGTGCAAGCTCATCACCATTTTCACGTGAGAAGACCTTGACATCAACAATTCTTCCGGACTCACCATGAGGCACCCGCAAGGATGTATCTCTTACTTCCCGGGCTTTTTCACCAAAAATCGCCCGTAATAAACGCTCCTCAGCGGTTAATTCGGTTTCGCCTTTTGGAGTAACTTTACCTACCAAAATATCTCCCGGTCTTACTTCAGCTCCGATTCTGATAATTCCGTTCTCGTCAAGGTCGTCCAGAGCACCTTCACCAACATTAGGAATATCCCTGGTAATTTCTTCTGCCCCTAATTTTGTATCACGTGCCTCTGCTTCATATTCTTCAATATGAATTGAGGTAAAAACATCATCATAGACAAGTTTTTCACTGATTAAAATCGCATCTTCATAGTTATAACCTTCCCAAGGCATAAAGGCAACCAGAATATTTTTCCCTAAAGAGAGCTCACCATTGTCAGTTGATGGTCCGTCAGCAATTACTTCACCAGCTTCCACCATCTGACCTTCCATAACAATTGGTTTTTGATTAAAACATGTTCCTTGGTTAGAACGCTTGAATTTCAGTAATTTATAAACATCTAATCCCTTATCTGTTTTAATCCGTATTTCATTAGCCGTAACTTTCTGAACTACACCCTTGTTTTTAGCAACAACCACAACTCCAGAATCTACTGCAGCCTTATATTCCATTCCCGTACCAACAACCGGAGCTTCAGTTCTTAGTAACGGAACAGCTTGCCGTTGCATGTTGGAACCCATTAGCGCCCGGTTAGCATCATCATGCTCTAAAAACGGAATCAAAGCAGTCGCAATACTTACTAACTGTTTTGGAGAAACGTCCATCAGTTGAACTTGGTTGCTTGGAACTTCCCGAATATCTTCTTTATGTCTAACTGATACACGTGTATTAATAAATTGTCTGGTTTCCGGATCAAATTGTTCGTTAGCTTGGGCTACAATATACTTATCTTCTTCATCAGCAGTTAAATACACAATTTCATCAGTAACTTTACCGTCAATAACTTTACGATATGGTGTTTCAATAAAACCATACTCGTTAATTCTGGCATAGGTTGTTAAGGAACCAATCAATCCAATATTCGGACCTTCAGGAGTCTCAATCGGACACGTTCTGCCATAATGAGAATGGTGAACGTCACGAACCTCAAATCCCGCGCGCTCTCTGGACAATCCTCCCGGCCCTAATGCCGAAAGACGTCTTTTATGAGTTAGCTCCGCTAATGGATTGGTCTGATCCATAAATTGCGATAACTGACTGGATCCAAAAAATTCTTTAATTGACGCTACTACCGGTCGAATATTAATTAAAGCTTGCGGTGTAATTACTTCAACATCTTGAATCGTCATTCTTTCACGGACAACACGCTCCATCCGTGATAATCCGATTCGAAATTGATTTTGCAGTAATTCACCGACAGATTTCAATCTTCGGTTGCCCAGATGGTCAATATCATCAACTTCGCCGATTCCCTCTAATAAATTGAGTAAATATTTGACAACCTCAGCCACATCATCTTTGGTTAAGGTCTTTAAGATATCTTGTCCTGATAGTTCATTACCGGCAGCATCAACATTCAATTTGATATCTTTTGTAGCAATCGGTACCGGACTTAACTTCTTATTTATTTTATAACGACCTACTGATGCTAAGTCGTAACGTTTCGGATCAAAGAATAATGTTTCAAATAACGAACGGGCACTATCCACCGTTGGTGGTTCGCCTGGTCGTAATTTTTTATAAATCTCAATCAGTGCTTCTTCTTCACTTTGAGTATTATCTCGCTCTAAAGTGTTTTTGATACTCTCTTTTCCTTCAAATAGTTCTAGTAGTTCATAGTTATTGCCAAGCCCCAATGCTTTTAAGAGAATGGTTACCGGTATTTTTCGGGTTCGATCGATCCTTACATATAAAACATCATTTGCATCGAACTCAAATTCCAGCCAAGCTCCCCGGTTTGGAATTATACTAGCCGAATAAATCATCTTTCCACTGGTATCCTGGGTTCTTCCAAAATACACACCGGGCGAACGAACCAATTGGCTGACGATAACCCGCTCAGCACCATTAATAACAAATGTTCCTTTTTCAGTCATTAATGGGAAATCACCCATAAATACTTCTTGTTCTTTGACTTCGCCAGTTTCCTTGTTAATTAGACGCGTACGCACTTTAAGAGGCGCAGCAAATGTAACATCTCTTTCTTTACACTCATCAACCGGATATTTGGGCTCTCCCAGAGAATAATCGACAAATTCAAGTACTAAATTACCGGTGAAATCCTGAATCGGTGAGATATCACGAAACATCTCCCGTAGTCCTTCGTCCAAAAACCACTGGTATGACTTTTGTTGAATTTCAATAAGATTCGGCATGTCTAATATCTCTTTAATCTTGCCGAAACTTAAACGTTCGCGTCTTTCTTTTAAGACACTCTGCAAACCACTCACCTCTTCAGAATTTTTTAACAACTATATATGTATCAATCCTTAAAAAATCAGGATTGTACTTTCAAACAGATAAAAGCAAGGAAATTCACTTTATCCTCGCTCATTTAAATGCGGATATCTTTTTAAATTTAAACTATTCAGAAATACTCAGCCCACATTTCTTTGATTAATCAACCTAGCATTCAATGCCTTCCAGTCGCATTATATGATAATAGCATATTGAAGCTATTATGTCAAGAAATTTTTTAAGAGAGGTCATTATTTTATTATAACCTCTCTTAAAACATTCATTCATCAATTACTTAATTTCTACTGTTGCTCCAGCCTCTTCTAATTTAGCTTTTAGTGCTTCAGCATCAGCTTTTGAAATTCCTTCTTTAACTGGTTTTGGTGCTCCATCAACAATGTCTTTTGCTTCTTTTAATCCTAAGCCGGTTGCTTCGCGTACAACTTTAATAACTTGGATTTTTTGAGCACCTGCGTTAGCAAGGATTACATCAAATTCGGTTTTTTCAGCAGCAGCATCAGCAGCAGGAGCAGCAGCAACTGGGCCAGCAGCAACAGCTACTGGAGCAGCAGCCGATACGCCAAATTCCTCTTCGAATGCTTTTACCAATTCATTTAATTCTAATACAGTCATCCCTTTAACGATTTCTAATACTTCATTAATTTTAGACATTTAAAAAAACCTCCTTAATATTATACAATTTAGAATTTTTTCATCATTCGACTGCTTGTTGTTTACGAACCGCTTCAATTGCATAAACAAAATTACGAAGCGGACCTGAAAGAACAGTAGCCATACCACGCATTGGTGCTTGCAACATACCTGCAATTTTTCCAAGCAAGACTTCTCTCGATGGCAATTCTGATAAAGCTTTTACTCCGGCTGCATCAATAATTTTTCCATCAAGAACTCCACCGATTAATTGCATTTTCTTGTTGTCTTTTGCAAATGCAGATAAAACCTTAGCTGCACTCGTATGATCATCGTAGCTAAACGCCAGAGCTATTGGACCTACAAGTAAATCGTCCAATCCTTCAATGTTGGCCGCTTTAGCAGCCCGACTGGTCATCGTATTTTTTAATACTTTATATTCAGTCCCAGCTTCACGCATTTTTTTTCTTAATTCGGTAACTTCTGCAACATTTAAGCCCCGATAATCTACTAAAATCACAGACTTAGATTTTTCGAATTTTTCTTGAATCTCTTTTACTAACGCCTCTTTTTCAGGACGGGCCAAGCTTCACACCTCCTTAAGTAATAATTTAAAATAAATAGACCCCCATAGCAAAACTGGAGGTCTGATCATAAACCATAAATCAATCACTTCCAGCCTCGGTAGGCGGTTAAACCATTAACTCATACATTAACGAGACCTACTGTCTATGGCAGAATCTAATATTATTTAATTTTTATTGACTGATAAATTATCAATGGTTCATTACACTATGAGGCGCAATTTTAATCCCAGGTCCCATAGTGGTAGAAACTACTACACTCTTAATATAAGTCCCTTTTGCAGTAGCCGGTTTAGCTTTCATAATGACTTCCATCAAAGTATGAAAATTGTCCAATAATTTCTTGGCATCAAACGATGCTTTTCCAATGGGAACATGGACAATACCGGTTTTATCAACACGATATTCAACTTTACCTGCTTTAATGTCTTTAATTGCTTTTGCTACATCCATTGTTACAGTCCCTGTCTTCGGGTTAGGCATTAAGCCTTTTGGGCCCAAGATTTTACCCAACTTACCAACATTACCCATCATGTCAGGGGTAGCAACTGCAACATCAAAATCAATCGTACCGTTTTGAATTTCTGCAATCAGGTCATCAGCTCCGACTTTATCAGCACCAGCTTCTTCGGCTTCTTTTGCTTTTTCACCTTTTGCAAAGACGGCAACTTTCAAAACTCTTCCAGTCCCATGCGGTAGTACAACCGCACCACGAATCTGTTGATCAGCATGCCGTGGGTCAACACCAAGTTTAATTGCCAACTCAACGGTCTCATCAAACTTCGCTTTAGGCATTTCTTTTAGAACATTAATCGCTTCTGCTGGTTCATAAAGCTTTGACTTTTCGACCATTTTGATTGCTTCATTATATTTCTTACCATGCTTCGGCATTTCAATTCCTCCTTTGTGGTTTTAACGGATCTAAAATCCTCCCACCAATTACCAATCACAAAGATGGTTTTTTCTTAATTAGAAATCAACTCAGTCCTCAACAGTGATTCCCATACTTCTAGCAGTACCTGCAACCATACTCATAGCAGCTTCAATACTCGCTGCATTGAGATCAGCCATTTTTAATTCGGCAATCTCACGAACTTTTGCGCGGCTAATCTTACCAACCTTGTCCCGTTGCGGCACGCCTGAACCTTTTTCAATATTAATTGCTTTCTTCAATAAAACTGGAACTGGCGGAGTCTTACAAATGAACGTAAATGATCGGTCCTCATACACAGTAATTACTACTGGTATAATCATTCCGGCTTGATTCGCAGTCCGTTCATTGAATGACTTACAAAACTCCATAATATTTACACCGTGTTGTCCCAGGGCAGGGCCTACGGGTGGTGCCGGATTTGCTTTTCCTGCAGGAACTTGCAATTTAATCATTCCCGTAACCTTTTTAGCCATTGCCCTTCACCTCCTCATCATAATATGTGGTATTAACGGGTTTAACCCTCCCACTTACACCTTGAAATCATTTAATAAATATAGTTTAATAAAAATTAAATCTTTTCAACCTGATGATAATCTAATTCAACAGGCGTTTCCCGCCCAAACATTGAAACCATAACTTTTATTTTCCCTTTTTCAGGACTTATATCCTCAATTATACCAGAGAAATTTTCAAATGGTCCCCGAATTACCTTAATCGTTTCACCAACTTCAAAGTCCATTTTGACTTTAGGTTCTTCAAATCCCATTTGATGCAGGATCATTTTGATCTCTTTCTCTTGCAAGGGTATTGGCTTTGATCCAGAACCAACAAAGCCGGTAACCCCAGGCGTATTCCTAACAACATACCAAGAATCATCTGTCAAGATCATTTCGACAAGGACGTAGCCCGGAAACACCTTTTTCTTAGTAATTTTACGTTTGCCATCTCGAACTTCAAACTCTTCCTCGGTTGGCACTAAAATACGGAAGATCTTGTCTTCCATAGCCATAGATTCAACCCGGCGTTCCAGATTAGCTTTCACTTTATTTTCATATCCTGAATAGGTATGAATTACATACCAATTCTTTTCCATTAAACATTTACCTCTCTACCGATAAAGTCCCATATTTTTAAAGATAAAAGCTAAGATCCAATCCCACAGATAAATCACTAACGAAACAACTAACACCGTTACAATAACAACAACCGTATATGTTGATAACTCTTTACGGCTTGGCCAATTTACTTTTTTTAACTCAGCAACAACATTTCGAAAAAACTTCTTAAAACCCCCAAACGGAGCTTCCTTAACGGCGGGCTGTTGCATCTCATCCTCACCTCACAAAAATACTATCCCCAACTTTACTTTTATTATTTAGTCTCTTTATGGGGGGTTTCCTTACGGCAGAACTTACAATATTTCATAAGTTCAATTCGTTCCGGATTATTTTTTTTATTCTTATTGGTTCGATAATTACGGTTTTTACATTCTGAACAGGCTAAAGTAATCCCTTCACGCACTGTTGCCACCTCCTATTAAGCGAAAAATATATCTATAATATGTAAGTAAATCAATTCCAATATTAAAAAAAGCTAAAAAAATAAGACCCCATGGATCAACAGTCACTAATAAAATTTACCACAATTAACTTGGGGTGTCAAGATTTTTTAATCAGGTTTTTTCTTTGATGATTTGATAATTATCCAAACAGATCAATATCTCTCAAATAATATTCGGACAACTAAAACGGGGAACGAATTTTCGCCCCCCATTAATATCTTTTTTTCTAAATCTTATTATAAGATTTTTTAATTATTCAATAATTTTAGTAACAACACCAGCACCGACGGTACGTCCGCCTTCACGAATCGCAAACCGCAATCCTTCTTCCATTGCAATCGGAGTAATTAATTCAATCGACATCTTAATGTTATCTCCAGGCATTACCATCTCTACGCCTTCTGGTAAGTTGGCTACTCCGGTTACGTCGGTTGTTCTAAAATAAAACTGT
>JAKPCT010000260.1 GCA_029553165.1 Bacillota bacterium | reverse complement strand
TGACGGCAATCACGCAAACCCTTTTTACCCTTTTAGGGCTCAAACCTGGGGCGGTTGTGGGTACTCTGGGAGCGGAAAGTTTGGGGTTTGGCAACCTGTTTATGAGGTTTCTCCTTAGAGGGTTTAAGGAGGGTGGGATGGTATATGGGTTTAAACCCCTACAGTTTCAGGAGGGAGGGGTGGTTACCCGCCCCACCCTTGCGATTGTTGGGGAAGGTGGGGAACCGGAATATATAATTCCGCAATCAAAGCTGGGATCATTCCAACCACAAATTCAAGTCGTTATCCACAATGCCACGCCGGAGACATACGTCGAGGTATTCACAAGGATGGGACAAAAGGAAAAGAAGCTAATTAAAAAGGAGTTGTTAAATGCCTAACCTTTCATTTAAGTTAGTTTACCAGGCATTTAGCGGGCAAATTCAAGAGCGTGATATAACCGACAAGGTTGTATATGATTCTTACCCGCTTGAGATTCGGGAGACTTCATATAACATTGACAAAGCTGAAGGAACTTTAAAAATCCTTGATGAGGATGGAGAAGTTGAGAAGATTTTGCTTGGAATCAAAGATAGCATTCCAAGTTTTGGAGCTCCAAAGATAGAGGTATATGATGGAGACAACCTAATAAAGGTTTTCTATGCAACTGGCAAATATTCACGCAGCGAAAGAATCATTGAGGTTGAATACGGGACGCAAAAAATAAGCATAGCAAACTCACAACCGCTTTATAACATTGCCGACCTCAACTTAATGCTGGCTGATAGTTATGGAGTGCAATGCTTAGGCCCCGCATATATATACTCGCATTCTTCAAGGCTGAGCCTTGCGGTATATGTTGGCGTTGAGGTTCCGCAAGATATAAAGCCCTGGGAAATCAGTTCAGCCATAGCCGGAAATAAGTTGTATGTTTTATTCCGCAACATATTAGCAAGATTTGATTTAACCGCAAAGCCCTGGAAGGTTGAAAAGGTGGTAGATATTAGAGATTATTGCGATTCAACCGATAACATTCCAGTTAGCGGAATCATAACAAACGGTGCGTATGATGTTGGTATATGCGGGCAAATCGTTGAGGTTAGCCAGCAAACCATTGCAATAATGGTTAATATTGCGGATGCTCAAAATCAATCGGGAAATGATTGCTACAGAGAATTTAGATTAAACCTTGCGGATTTTTCTTTAAGTTCAAAAAGCGGATTTTTTGTCAAGCATACAGATATTCAGGGCTGCGTGGATTTGGCCTATAACTTTTTAACCCAGCTGCAAGATGGAAGGTATGTTTTTATCTTCAAGGGGCTTCCTCATGCAACCTTAGTGCTTTCAAACGCATCCAATTTTTACCAGGCAACCATAATGGATCTTCCGAGCAACCAAATCACTGTATATAAGCCTCTGGGCATAGCAATAAACCGCATAAGCCGTGATGATCTGTATGTGCTTGGAGGCCCACGCAACTTTCTTATTCAGGTTTATGCTGCTGGCATAGGTGAAAGCTCATATTACCAGGATATTGCTTTTACGAATGAAGCCCAAACCTATGCAGTTGGCTATTATGATGAGGCAGCTCAAAAAATTCATTTTGCGAACTATAGAAATGGAATTAATGAGGCTGTTTATTTTTGCTTAACTTCAGCCTCTGGAACTGGGCTATCGGTTCAAGTTCAAAGAAGCATAACAGCGGGCGTATTTTTAGGAATGGGCTATGATTCAGCAATGAATCTTTTGGAAGCTGTTTTCACAACTCAAAGCGGAAGCTTATATTATACAAAGGCATATAGAACCAGCCAGTCAGGAAACTTTAACGATATAGAAACCGTAGCAACTTTCTCCAAAGCCTTCGTGTTTAGAAAAGAGCAAGCATGGATTTATTTAAACCCTTCAGTTCCAACGGGTGGAGTTGGAGAGCTTGGAAGCCAGGGCAATATATACGCAAATTCTTTTGCTGACGAAATTTTAAAGGTTTGCCCAGTTGGGTTTATTCAGAACTCACAATTTAAGAGCTGGAGCAATGCTGAAAGCTCTACAGAAACCTTAGGGAAAAGCGAATATTTTAGCGGAGCTAAAGAGGGGCGAGAAATTGAAGCCTTTAAGCGATATGTTATCCTTTCAATAGATGGAGAAAGAATTGAAGAGCCAGCCGTATGGTGGAGCAGTTCAGATGAGGTAGGTAGCCTTCCAATCACAAGCGAACTTTCACGCTATATTTTGGCAATCCGGAGGCTGTTTAATCGAAACAAGCATTACACCGTTCAAAGCTTCAAAGATATTACCAGCGCTATCGGGAAAAAAATTAGCTTTGAAACTCCTGAAGGCAACCAAGAGACAGCGGTATTAACAGGTTATAGCTTAAATTCCGATGGAGAATACACCTATGACCTGGTGGTTTATCAAGCTGATGTGGATATGCAATGGGAAAATGAGAATGATGTTCCCAGTTGGCTGGTTATTGGAAGCTCATTTAAAGCCAGCTGGAAGCGGGAAAGCGGAGCATATTCAATATACGCAAGCTTGTTTTATAGAAGCATAGAGCAAGAGCATCCAACCCGCATGGAGTTGAAGGTTTATGAGGCCGACACCGGAGCATTGGTATATACGGAAGCCCATCCGATTTGGACAATTGGAACAATCTATTCTAAAATAATAACCTCAACGCTAAAAGCCTCATATTTGTTTGTGTATCAGTTTATTAGCCCGCATAGTTCTAAAACAATTCAATACGAGGCTACAATGAGCGGGGTGGCTGAGCCTATAAAATCAACGCTTTTAGATGTTGACAGTTATACGGGGCAAAACGGCAAGTTCTTAAAAGTCAAAGATGACGGGTCGGGACTGACCTACGCTTCTCTGGATCAATTTACTTCTCCGCCACCTGTTGCGCCGGGAGATACGAACTACTGGATTGCAGGGCTTTTAACCGCTACAACGCTCACGACCAGATCAATAA
>JAKPCT010000180.1 GCA_029553165.1 Bacillota bacterium | reverse complement strand
AGTTGGTGTAAGATTGGGGTATTTAATCATACCCTCGTTACTCATCTCAGCTATAATCTCATTATGCACCTTAGTATAACCCAAAGGGTTTCGTGCAAGGTTATCATACTGATTTTCAAAATTATTCCCTTTATTTAACTCTTCCCGTTTTGGACTTTTCTCAATTGCAAAATTACTCATTACAATGAGCCTCCTTTAGTTTCAGCCCTCCATGGTCAAAACTTATTGTTCCTTTCCAATCTTTTGCAATTAATTGGCTATTAATGTAACCGTTTCCTGCTCTTTATGTAATGATTTTAAGACAACAAAAAAAGACTGCCTCCCTTCAAGTGCTTATAATAATCTATATCTTAATTGATAATATTACCACCTAATCATCATAGTGATAAACACAATTTTCTTCTGAATTTCTGGTTTTACAATGGACTCTAATGAGCCGCCCTTCATAATCATACTCCAATTTGTTATGCATTAATAAAATACCTGTAGGTTCATCATATTGCTTTTCTTCGATTAGATTTCCGGATTTATCATAAGTATATTTGTATTTTGTAATCAAGCTATTTCGCGAATAATAATGAGCTTCACTTACTGTCCCATCCGGATTATAGAGATAAATAGCTTTTCCTTCTAAGTCATCATCACTATCATAACTGTCAATCCTGGTTATTTGATTTTTTTCATTATAATAAAATACCTTTTTAGATACTTGTTCTTTATTCTCGTCAAATCTTTTGATTATGCTAATTTGCCTATTACTGTTATATTCATACGCTGTTATTGAGCTTAGAACCTGCTTGGAATATCTAATACTCTTAACAACTAATCCCGATGTATTATATTCATATTGGTAATTAACGTCGTCATGGTCTGCCTTATAAGATTGTAATAAACCATATTGATCATAACTGTATTCTTGTTCCGAACCAGAGTCAAACCGCGACAATTTTACTAGACCAATTTCGTTATAGAAATAATCCTCTTTCGAACTTATAACATCATCGTCAATCCTCTTTTGATCAGGAAGGGCGTTTAAAAACCGATCATCATTTCCTACTGACCATAGTGAATAAAAAGGACTTCCACTTACACAATAACATTCAAAGAACTGCCGGGTCTTGTTTTGATAGGTTACAATCTTCTTCTTCAGATCAATCGTCTTTTCCAACTCACCCGTCAGTCCATAATAGTAGACCTGATCGCCTTTTCTCTCAACGCCAAATCCAGTCTTTGCTTTCGGTGAATCTACTTTGAAATTACAACCCGCAAAACCAAGAAGCAAAAAAATAATTATTAACCAGATTGGTTTTAACAGCGTTTTCCGGTCCATTCTTCACCCTGCCTTTACTTTAGATCTCCAAAGTCAACCAAATATAATTCTGAACCATATACACCTAACACTTTTGGGGCTGATTTCGCAATTTGAATATTTTCAAAAGGTCTAACAAGCCTTACCTGATGCAACAGTTTACCATTTTTGTTAAATAACATCAGTTGTTTTCCTATTCCAAATCCCCCCGATTCCCCACAAAGTATTGCTAGATAGTCAGCATTTGCACTAACATACTTTATATCCTTATCAAGCTGTACTGACCATAAAACTTTTCCTTTTTCTGTTACAGTTATCACTTGATCATTATAACCAACAAATGCAAATCCTTCACCACAAGGAACAACACTATGAACATTTTTCTTTATAGGTAAATTGTACTGATTTAATATTACCTCACCGTTTTCTGCAAGTACTGCCCACCATTTCGCAGTCTCTAATTTGATCAATGTCCGCTTGGTAACTTTATTAGTGACTGCTTTAATGACTCCTCCTCCTTCAACAAAGTAAGGGTCCACTACTTTTGCTATTAGCGACCTTTTTTTCGAGTTATTTATAGTTAATACACTTATATTTTCATTTGTATAATAAGTACCGACAACTACATTCCCACCGGGCAAAACAGCTCCCGGGTAAAAATTCGAACCTTTATAACTCCATAATTCTTTTAGATCGTTATTGTATACTTTAAATTCTGTCAAATCTATACTAAAATCTATATTATACAACAGAAACCAATCATCGATACCCTCAATTAGTTGATAATCTTTGGGCAATTTATTTTTCCATAAAACCCTCCCGTCTTCCGGAGCAAAGCGCATGATTAATCCTTCATCTTCAGTATAGGCTACCAATCCTTTGGTTAAAACCATCCTATTTGGCTGCTCGTAATTCCAAAGCTTTTTTCCTGCAGAACTTATTACAGATATTCTTTTTCCGGTGAAGATTCCAATCTTTTGGTCTCCAGACAACCAAAAAACTTGATCTATATTATCTCGCATAGTAGTTAACAGCTTAACTTCCGGTGTTTTAGCAACTGATACCGTAACCGGTAATGATACCAATAATATCAGAACTGCTAATAATAGCACTCTTCGTAACATCATAAACCCCTTTCCACTTTGTATACTTTTTCTGTTGATCCACTGTTCCGGCGAATGGTAACTTTTTGCACGCCCAAAAGGTTACCAAAAAGACGCCGGAGGGTAATAAAACATACCAAGCAACGCCAACTTCCTTGGTTTGGTTAAAACTTCAACTAAACTAACCCCGGATTGAGCAATACAAAAACGGTAGAATCTGAACCATCTTTTGAAAATGATTGAAAAAATACCAAGCAGTTCCCAATACTGTAGCACATTTCATAGTATACTTCGCCTTCTTCAGATTCAAATGTCTGTACAGTATGTTTTCTGATCTTTTGTTTACCAAGCACCGCTTGAATCTGGGAGAAGTTCATGCCGGCCCTTGCGCCGTTAATATTTACTGTCTTATCACAGTCAACATTGACAACTTCATTGTCGTCACTAAAAGAAAAGGTTAACCCCAATTCCTTATAATAATAGACAATTTCTGTTCCCTCGGCGCCCGCATCAACCTCTTCATAGCCGTTACCTAATTCTTCAATCAACTGTGATTTGGTCATCAGCAAATATCTTTCAATATCACTTAAAATACTATCATTAATTTTCTCAGTATTTTGCGTTGTCCCTTTGGAATTTAAATTAAACAAAAACGACACTACCAAAGTCAAGTCCAATATTGTGTGTAAAAATGATTCGGTAGAATTTGGCATTTCGCTACATGATGCGTACGACTGTGCTGGACGATAACTTTGTAGCTGTTCGCCAAGCGTCGTATTCGCTTAGATTAAGGTAACGCTTGCCGTTCAGCCACTTTTCGCTGTGTTCCATCAACAGGGCGCCAAGCAGGCGTTCTGCCGATGCTCTGTTGGGGAAAATGCGTATGACGCGCTCGCGGCGGCGTATTTCTTCGTTGAGCCGTTCTACGCCGTTTGTGGTGCGCAGACGCTGGCGATATTCTTCTGGGAACAGCAGAACCGTGATGGCATCCTCAAAACCCTGTTCCAGTATTTTCAGCGCTTTTGTCGCCTTGCTGAAATCAGCGTAGATGCTCTGTACCAACTGTCTGGCCGTGGCGGTGTCCGGCGCGTGCAATGCGGCTTTGACGCGGCTATGTAGTTCCTTTTGCATCGATTTCGGGGCGGCATCCCAGATGTTGCGCATAAAGTGCGTCTGGCAACGTTGCCAAAGCACGCCCTGAAAGTTTGTACGGATGGCTCGCACCAGCCCGCCGTGGCAGTCGGAAACGATTAAATCCGGACAAGCTAGCCCGCGCTGCTTAAGCCATTGGAAAAACGCGCTCCAGCTTGCCTCGGATTCGCTATCATCCAGACGAAAGCCGAGAACCTCTCGCTGACCGTCATCGTTAACGCCGACGGCCACCAGCATGCCGCGCGGACGAACGCCGTCTTCTTCCCGAATTTTAAGCACAATTGCATCGACGAATACAAACGGGTATCGCTTAGCCCGAAGCGGGCGGCTGTTCCAGGCTGCAACAATGGGGTCAAGTTTCTTGCATAGCTCTGAAACGGTTGATTTGGAGAATTCTACGCCGCACAATTCCTCTGTCACAGCTGTTACCTTGCGGGTTGAAACGCCCTGAATCACCATCTCCATCATAGCCAGGACAAACGCCTGCTCGCTGCGCTGATAGCGGGCGAACAACTCCGTAGAAAACTGGCCGTTCCTAAGTCTTGGCACTTGCAGGGTAATCGTGCCTACACGCGTTTTTAGCAGGTGCGGGTAGCTGCCGTTTCGATAGCCCCGGCGCTCATCCGTGCGCTCATATGGATCTGCCGCCAGTTGTTCTGTCGCTTGCGCCTGCAAGACTTGGTTCAATACACTCTCCAGCAGTTTTTTCACCCCTTCGTTTTCGGCTCCGCCGAGAAAAAGGTCGTGCAAAATTGTCGATTCTAGGGTAATCTTGTATTGGGCCATGCTCTCTTACCTCCGGTTCTGTAATGTTGGGGTAGCAACTACATTCTACCGGATTTTAGAGCCTGGCCCTATTCCTTTTTACACAATTATACGGACTTAATCCACTACCAACAATAATTACCAATACCAATAATATATACTTCATATATTTTTTCAATAAGATCACTTAATTGTAATGTTTAATTATAGATAATCTATGGATTGTATCCATTGTAGTTAACAACTTCACTTCCACAAGTACATTCAAATCATTTCAGGTATAATTCTTCCCTCTTCATTCCGTCAATACTGATTCGCACCGGTACAGTCCAATCTTCATACATCTCATACGAATAAACCCAATCATCAATGATACTCCCAACAAACGCTTCTCCTAGTTTTCTTTTATTATTTCCATCCAAGTCAATACAATAAAGATTTCCTGAATAATAATAAATTTTATTATTATCAATTGTAAAAAAACCTGTACTATCAGTAGTTATAGTTTTTTTATCGGTACCGTCCGTTCTAACCTTATATATTTTACTACCATCATCTGTAATATAATAAAGCCAACCATCATGATAATTTACTTGGCAAAATTTACCATTAATAATTTCAGTCCGATTCTTCCCGTCTAAAGTCATCTTTTTTATTGCATCATTAGCCATACAGTAAATCACATCATCAACAACATTGATCGACCAACAGCGTTCTTCACAGATCAACTGCTTATTCGAACCATCTAAATTAATCCGGTAGAGTTTATTTTGATCACCACGATCAACATAATAAATATAGTTATCAACAATACATGTAAATTCACAGACAGCATCCGATATTTTTTCTAATTTCTTGCCATCGATCCTAATCCGGTATAACGGGCTTTCATCATAATTGTACCTATTAACAGGACAAAAATATACCCATTCTCCATAGACATTTAAACTTCTTACCTCTCCATCATACAATTTCTCTTTCTTGCCAGTTTTGAGATTCTCCTTACATAATGCAATCTCTATTGGATCATCTCTATCCAAAAATGCTTCATAAAATATAAAGTCTCCGTTTTTGCCCGCAAAACCATTAACTAAGGTATTTCCCAAACTGTTTCCTCTTTTACTATCAGCTTTTGCTGACAAACGATGACACCCTATTGGGATTAAAGCTACAATAATTAATATCAATAAAACTATTAGTTTCTTCAAAACTATCCCTCCACATCAGTTAATTTTAAAATTAGGATTGAACTCCCAATGCCAATTTTCACGATATCTATTACATCCATCAGAGAATTTTGGGTTTGGCATCAGCAAAGGTTTAAACCCAAATTTATGGGCATTTTTTTCCAGCCATTCCACTTCATAAGATCCTGCACGAACTCCTCTAGAATCATCTTTAGTTGAACGTTTATTAGCAACATTAAAATCAATTGCTAAACCCCAACCGTGGTTGCTAGTCCCTGGAGTTGCAGCATTACGACCATAAATTCTTTTACATTCCTTTTGCATCTCATACGAGCGATATCCTGAAATATCACCTG
>JAKPCT010000201.1 GCA_029553165.1 Bacillota bacterium | reverse complement strand
ATCTTTGATTTCATCTAGCCAGACTGGGGTATTTTGAAAGGTGACGTAAATTGTTTCCGGTGATTGGATAATTTCCTGGGCGCGTTTAATATCCAAATTCGATTCCTCCTTTTTGGTTTAGTATGCCCTTAAAAATTTGGTTTAAACTCAAAATTGAAGCTTCTATGGTAACCGTTTTGTGGTATAATTGTAAAAACTGATTGATCTATTAGAAAATAATGGAGTGAGAGAGGTAATGAGTGTTTTAGAGATTAGTAAATCTGCCAAAAAGGCAGCAAGTGAACTGGCTGTCTCTAACAGTGAGATAAAGAATCGGGCTTTGGAAGAGATCATTAAAGTGTTGTCTGATAATAAGGAGCGAATTATCGCTGCCAATCAGGAAGATCTACAGCGGAGTCAGGAGGAGAACTTAGCCGCACCGTTATTAAGACGCCTTAAATTTGATGAAGCGAAACTCAATGATGTGATTGATGGGATTCACAGTCTCATCAAACTCGAAGATCCTGTTGGTAAAGTCTTGCTTGCAACTGAACTTGATCAAGGTTTGGAATTGTATAAAGTGGCTGCGCCGATTGGAGTAATCGGGATTATCTTTGAGTCCCGCCCGGATGCGCTGGTTCAGATCTCAACTCTCTGTTTGAAGAGCGGGAACAGTGTGCTCCTCAAAGGTGGCCGTGAAGCAACGGCGACCAACCGGATTTTGACGGAGTTAATCAGTGAAGCAACCACGAAGGCAGGGATTCCGAGCGGATGGATTACGCTTTTAGAAACGCGCTCTGACGTCAATGAGATGCTAAAACAAGAGGAATATATCGATTTGATCATTCCAAGGGGATCGAATGAATTTGTGCGTTACATCATGGATAATTCACGGATTCCGGTGATGGGTCATGCTGATGGTATCTGCCATTGTTATGTTGATGCTGATGTTGATCTGGAGATGGCTGTTAAAATAGTTGTTGATGCCAAAACCCAATATGTTGCTGTCTGTAATGCAATGGAAACTTTATTGGTCCATGAACAAATTGCTGCCAATCTCTTACCAAGGCTTAAGGAAGAACTATCCAAGTTCAATGTCGAAATTTTTGGTTGTGAAAAAACAGCGGCGATTATTGATGTCAATCCGGCAAATTCCGAGACTTGGAAGACCGAATATTTGGACTATAAGATGTCCGTGAAAGTAGTGTCCAATTTAAAAGAAGCGATTGACCATATTAATACTTATGGTTCGGGGCATACCGACAGCATTATTACCAACGACCGGGAGAAAGCGGAATTATTCATGAATGTCGTTGATTCAGGAAATGTCTTCTGGAACTGTTCAACCCGGTTCAGTGATGGTTTTAAATATGGTTTTGGGGCTGAGGTCGGCATCAGTACCAGTAAGTTTCATGCCCGGGGCCCGGTCGGGTTGGACGGATTGGTCACTTACAAATATAAGCTCTATGGCAATGGCCAGATTGTTGCCGATTACGCTAACAAGAAGAGACAGTTTGTTCATAAAAATATTTTGAAGAAGGATTGAAATGAAAGGACCAAATGGTCCTTTTTTGGTAAATTTAGGACGGTTTGAGACCACTGAAGTATTTGAATTTTATTTATGTGAAGTTCTATTATAATAAGAAAATAAATGAAACATATGAGGTGACTTTGTGAAACTGGAGATGGAAAAGGTCCGTTCTGAAAAATGTTACAGTGTAGGTTATATTCCGGGTATAGATAAATATGTATTGGTATGTGTTGTTCCATGGATTGCTTGGTACAACAGATACTATGAGATTACAAAGGAGGAATATAATTTTTTTGGAACCAATCAATTGGACGAACTTGCAAGATTATTATATGGGCAGGGTATCCAATCGACACGTTTTCTTTTTTCTGACAAGAACGAAGAGAATACCAGTGAACAGCTTGAGTTAAGAGAGAAAGTACTGACTTAATACTTGGTTTGAGAGAGGCTTACATGAAAATTCCCTTTGATTTAGATGATACATTAATATTGACTGACAAGGATGCGGTTTATGAAGAGCCGCTTCGGACCATAAAGGTTTTATTCTTTAAGGAAAAGCTGCGACGGGGAATAAGACAACTGTGTGAGGAATTAAGATCTTTAGGTTATGAAATTTGTGTTTATACAACATCCGAAAGAAGTCCCCTCAAAGTTTGGGATTGATCTGCATATTGATGATGATCTGTCCGTGAAACAGAATGGAATTCAGTTTGGTTTTAATGTGTTGCTAATCTCAAAAGACGATCATGAATGGGATATTAGAGTGTTGAATGAAGCAAAGCGAATTAAGAAAATTAAAGAGTTAGGGTAAATTCAAGAACCGTCCCTGTTTTCCCTATTTTTCCTTATTCACCAAACATTTTCAGTAAATCCTTAGCAACAACTCCTTCTTTTTCAATTTCGACAA
This sequence comes from Bacillota bacterium, assembly GCA_029553165.1. GTDB lineage: Bacteria > Bacillota > UBA4882 > UBA8346 > UBA8346 > JAKPCT01. The sequence continues at coordinate 7,845 of JAKPCT010000201.1, read as the reverse complement.
TCATACCTTTCACGGTTTCATATATGTAGATCTCTCTTTTACTTCCGTTGTAGAAGCCTAAGTAATAATCTGCCGTAATCATCTGATCCGGTTGTGTGCATTCGGCATTATCATAGGCGAAATGTTGTATTTTATGAGATTTTTCTACTTTGAAATATAGATTATTCTGAATAAATTCTTCTATATCTGTAATACCGGCAATAGCCACCGAAAAAGGCCAATCCCTTGGTAATCCTAATCGGCATTGAATAATTGCAGAGTTTTCCGGTAATACAAATCCGAATTCTTCTTGAATGTTCTTAACCTGGGCAGGATTAATTTCAGTTACGACTTTGATTTTGACATCTCTATAAAAACATGAAGTAGTAAGGATAGCGATCAGAATCGGTACTAATATAATAACCAAGATAAACTTAAACTTCATTTACACCGACACACCTCCAGGAAGTTTATGGCTAGATTTATGTATTTATTAATATTATACAACAATAAATTCAGGGACGGTTCACTCTTTTGAAGTTCAATTGATTGGAGAAAATGAAGGAGGCTATTTAACCAATGAATGCTGAATGGTCGGAGAAGAATAAACGTGTCCAAATTTTACTTGGGAAAGAAGCTACATATAAGGATGGAATTGAACTCCTCCTGGAACTCCGCAAAGACCTGTTTGAGCAGATTACCCAAATTGTGAACGGGTATCCTGACCAAGCATTTTATCAGATGCCGTTTGCAAAAGCAAAGGGTTATCACAGTAAGACACTTGCCTATTCTGTCTGGCATATCTTTCGAATTGAGGATATTGTAATGCATACTTTGATTGCCAAAGATGAACAGATATTAGTGACCGGTGATTATCAGAAGAAAATTGGCGCCCCAATTATAACTACCGGTAATGAGTTGCAGGGACCGGAGATTGCTGAGTTTTCGAAGAAACTTAATGTAAAAGCTTTATCTGAATATGCCACAGAAGTGATGCTTTCTACCAATACATTCCTTACTGGACTGGAATATTCACAGCTGAAGACGGGGTTTTCGGATGCGAATAAAGAAAGGCTTATTAAATCCGGTTGTGTCAGTCCGGATGAGAATGCCGTCTGGCTGATCGATTATTGGTGCAATAAGGATGTTCGTGGCCTGATTAAAATGCCGTTTAGCAGGCATTGGATCATGCATGTTGAGGCAATGCAGCGGATTAAAAATAAGTTGTGCCAAAATGCCCGTAAGGGTGTGGATCCGGTAGCCTACTGCGGTTTCTCTTGCAATCATTGCTTCTTAAGTGAGTGGTGTGGCTCTTGCAGGACCGAATATAATGTCTGTTCCTTTGCAACATTATACGAAGACCGAAAATGTCCAAACGTGGTTTGCTGTCAGGAAAAGAAGATAGACGGATGCTATGAATGTTCGGAGCTTGAAGGTTGTACAAAAGGTTTCTACAGACCGGATAATGATGGGGCAGCTGCAGCCAAGGCGCAGGCGATGTTTATCCGGAAGTATGGCAAGCAGGCTTTTCTTAAGGTACATGACAAACTTCATGAGAGATTTGATTTTACCAAGACGCAGGAGATTCTGGGGCAGGACGTATCTGAAGGATTGAAGATACTGGAGCATGAAATGAACTCTGGGAACTAAGTATGATTGAAGAAGGAAACCGATTTTTAATTGGTCATACTATTTCTGAAGTGTAACCTTTTTTATTTAATAAATTGTCTGTTTTAACTTGAATGATTAATAATCAAACTTTTAAAAAAATGGATAAGAATATTAACAAGTTAACTAAAAAAGAAGGTAAAAAAACGGTTCTGATAGAAATATTAACTAATGAAGTCTGCTTTTTACGACTACCGGGTTGGAGGGGACATGCACTATCAAAAACGTAAATTAGTTAATACGTTGTTATTTTTATTTATTGCTTATTTGATTATTGAGATAGTAGTCGATTTTTTAACTGCAGATCAAAATCTTTTATCAGATAAAAAAACTTTTGTTATTATAAGATCGTTATTGTTTGTTTTGATGTATGGTTTTCTGATCTTTCAATTTTTTAAAAAAAGCAGTAAAACAGAGCTAGCGCTGTTGATTAGTAAGGAACGTTATCATGATTTATTTGAAGCAACTCTCGATATCATTTTTACGATTGCTCCCAATGGAATAATTACCTCTTTAAACAAAGCTTTTGAAGAGGCGACTGGATTTAGCAGAGAGGAATGGTTAGGGAAAGCTTTTGTTGATTTAATTGCTGCTGCTGAACGAGCTAAAGTGCAAGAGTTGCTAGATAAGATCCTTAGTGAAAAACGCTTGGTTAAATTTGAAGTGCAATTGTTATCGATCGTTATTGACAATTTTATTTGTGAAGTGACGTTGACCTTGCCAGATTACGGTAAAGAAACTTTCGAATTGATCGGGATCGCCCGGAATATTACAGAGCGTAAGAAAGCGGAGCAGGATTTGGCTGCCCAAAAAGAACGTTTAGCAGTAACCTTACGTTCGATTGGTGATGGGGTTATTGCTACCGATATCATCGGGAGAATTGTCCTGATCAATCCAGTTGCTGAACGGCTAACGGGATGGAAACATGAAGAATCACTTGGCAAGCCGTTGACTGCGGTTTTTAAGTTCGTTAATAGTAACAATAAACCTTGCTTGAATCCGGTAGAAAGAGTTTTGGAATCTGGTGAAAGTGTTGGATTAACTAAGAATACGGTTTTAGTCTCCAAAGATGGTCATGAACGTTATATTTCCAGCAATGGAGCTCCGATTCGCAATACTGACGGACGAATCATCGGGGTGGTTTTGGTTTTTAGAGATATTTCAGAACGTCGAAAAAATGAAGAAGAGATGTTAAAAACACAAAAATTGGAATCAATAGGATTGCTGGCGGGTGGTATTGCCCATGATTTCAATAACATATTAGCAGGTGTTTTAGCCAATACTCAATTGGCAAAGATGATGTTAACCAATGGGAAGGATGTAACAAAGTATTTAGAGGGGATCGAAGAAGCGGTAAATAGAGCGACAGGACTTACCCGCCAATTACTAACATTTTCAAAAGGCGGCGCTCCGATAAAGAAGACCGCATCAATCGCCGAGTTAATCCAGGCTACGGTTGATTTCACTTTAAGGGGATCAAACGTCAAATGTAAATTGTCAATCCGGGAAGATCTGTGGTCGGCTGAAGTTGATCCCGGGCAAATGAGTCAGGTAATCAATAATTTGATAATCAATGCCTATCAGGCAATGCCTGACGGGGGACTGATCTTTGTGTCAGCAGAGAATATGGTGATTGAAAATGAAGACGCGGCAATTCCTAAAGGGAAGTATGTGAAGATTATCATTGAAGACCAGGGCGTTGGGATAGCGGAGGAACATCTGCCATTGATCTTTGATCCCTACTTTACGACAAAGGAAAATGGCAGTGGTTTGGGATTAGCGACTTCATATTCAATCATCAAAAAACATGATGGATATATTGAGGTTAATTCTGAATTGGGTCGGGGGACTACGTTTGCAATCATATTACCGGCTTCAGAAAAACACGATGTAGATTATTTACCTAAGAGCCAGTTGATTCAGAAAGGACAGGGGAAGATTTTAATTATGGATGATGATGATATGGTGAGAGAGGTTGCCGGGGAGATGTTAAGTGTACTTGGGTATGAAGTCGAATATGCCAAAGACGGTAATGAAGTATTACAGTATTTTATGGATTCGAAACAAGCTGGTAAACCATTTGATGCGATTATTATGGACTTGACTGTTCCGGGGGGAATGGGTGGGAAAAGTACGATGGAAAAACTGATCAGTATAGAACCGAATATTAAAGTTATTGTATCTAGTGGCTATTCGAATAATCCGGTGATGGCCGAGTATCAAAAGTATGGGTTTTCAGGAGTCGTTGCCAAACCATACAAAATTGAAGAATTAAGTCAGACTTTATATCAAGTTTTACAAGCGGACTCCCAATGTAAAATATCTTAAACTTAATAGATTTGACATTATTTATTGATTATGCTATTCTCATAAAGAAATCAGATCTGATACAATTTAGATGGTTATCTATTTTAAAAAGGGGTGCTTCGGGTCAAACCGAGGCTGAGATTATACCCTTAGAACCTGATCTGGGTAATGCCAGTGGAGGGAAATAAGTGATTAATCTTGAAAAGCCTCTTTTTAACAAGAAGCTTTTTTTATTTTAATTATAAGGAGGATTTTTGGATGCGTCATCTTCTTCGGTTTTTATTGAGTATTATTTTGGTAGTGGTTATTCTGGTAGTTGGCGGTTGTAAAAAAGAGTCTCCAAAGAATCTTATGGTTTATACATATTCGAGTTTTTCAGTTAAATTGACTGATAACATTAAAAATCATTTTAAGACCAAATACAATTTGGCGGTCGATTTTAAATCATTCTCTGATACCGGGCCACTATTCAATCAATTGCTACAAGAGAAGAATAACCCGGTTGCTGATGTGGTTATTGGTTTAGACAGCAGTTATTTCGCCAAAGCACTCAAAGCAGACTTATTTCAACCGTACCAACCGGCGAATCTTTCTTTAGTAAATAAAGATTTGATCTTTGATCCCGAATATCGGTTGATTCCCTTTGATTATGGCTATGTCCTTTTTAATTATGACAGTCAAAAACTGGATTCATTGCCAAAAACCCATCGCGATCTGTTGCAGCCTCAATTTAAAAAGAAGATCATTATCAGTAATCCTTTAACATCATCTCCAGGCCAGGTTTTCTTGTTAACGACGATTGCTCTTTATGGAGAAGACGGCTATTTGGATTACTGGCGGCAATTGAAGGCGAATTTATTAACGATTGCGCCGGGATGGGATGAAGCGTATGGGATGTATACTAATGGCGAAGCTCCAATTGTTTTGTCCTATGGTACCAGTCCTGCCTACCACCTGTTATATGAAAATACGGAACGTTATCAGGCCTTAATTCTTGATGATGCAGCATATGCGCAAATTGAGGGCGCTGGTATTATTAAGAATTCTGCCAATCTTACTAATGCCAAATTACTGATGGATTATTTATTATCAGCAGAGTTTCAGACCTTGATTCCGGAAAATCAGTTTATGTATCCTGTCCGTTCCGATGTAACACTTCCTGAAAGTTTTCGAATTGCAGCCAAAGTTGATAAAATTTTGAATCTGCCACTTGATAAAGTCACCGCAAACCTTGAACGTTGGCTTCAGGAATGGGAGCAAGTTATTAATGAATGACATCAACTTTGTATCAAGGGGAGCTAATTTAGGAAAAATATTTAATTCAATTAAAAAGAAGATTGGATTATATAGCATCGCTTTGACCCTATATTTACCATTAATTGTTTTCTTCGGTAAATTATTGACTGATTGTGATCTACTGGTTAAGCTTTGGACTTTTTTGTCTTCCAAACTCTTCATCAATACCTTGTCTTTTTCAGTTAAGGAAGCCCTTTTAAGCGCCTGCTTAAGTTTGTTACTGGCGTTTCCTGGGGCTTATTTCTTTGGAAACTTTGATTTTCCGGGGAAACGACTGTTACGAAGTATAATGATTTTGCCGTTTATGATGCCCGGAATCCTAATTGTCTTAGGGTTGGTTATTTTTTATGGTAATAATGGTTTTTTTAATCAGTTCTTGGCATCAGTCTCCAATAATCAGCTGAAGTTTGCCGGTTTATATGGTTTTTGGGGGATTATCTTAGCGCATTCGTTATACAACTTTCCGTTCTGTATCCGGGTTTTAAGTGAGAGTTGGGAACGGATTAATCCCAATCTGAAGGAAGCAGCAGCGATGCTTGGCAGTTCTAAACTTAATACGTGGCGACGGGTTACCTTACCCCTTTTGATGCCAACTCTCAGTTATCTCTTTTTTTTAGTATTTACTTATTCGTTTCTAAGTTTTACGATTGTTTTGGTCTTTGGGGGTTATCTTTATAAGACGTTTGAGGTTTTAATCTATATTGAGTACAATAATAAGCTACAGTTTGAACAGGCAGCAATTATTATTTTGTTACAAACAATTATTTTAGCAGTTATTCTCTTGTTGCAATCATTTATTGGGAAACGTGTTCAATACCAGTCCAAATTAGTAGGTCAACTGGCAGCGCTGAACTGGCAGACCACCAGATTGCAAACGGTCACCTTTATTAGTTATGGACTTTTTTTAATACTCTTCTTTGTTAGTCCATTTTTGGCAATCATCTATAAGTCATTTTTTCAAACGGAGATTTTGAGTATTGCCAATTACCGAAATCTCTTTACTACCGCGTTCAGTTTTAGTGTAGGCCAACCTTTTTTGATCGTCTTAAGGGACAGTATTTTGTTGGGTGGATTTGCTTCGTTAATCGTTGTTTGCATCGCGTATTATGTAGCTCGATCCAGAAGACATGAGCCTTGGGGTGGTGTTGATCTCTTATTCCAGCTCCCAATCGGGATTTCATTTATGGCATTTGCGATTGGACTGGCAAGTATCTTTGGTGAGTTATTAAATTACCGTTTATTGATAGTTTGGGCCCATGTTTTTTTAGCATTTCCATTGGTTTATTCGATTTTACGGACTGCCCGGCGGGAACTCAACGAATCAATAATTGAAAATGCAATCTTGCTAGGCAGCACTCCCGGTCAAGTTTTTCGCAGAGTTGAACTGCCATTGATGCGACGTCCGTTAAGTACGGCATTTGCTTATGGAATGGCAATTTCGTTGGGAGATCTTGCTGCGGTATTGGTGTTTGGAAAAGGGCAATTGGTGACGTTATCGGTTGCGGTCTATCGTTTGATTGGGCATTACCGTTTTGCTCAAGCAACAGCATTAGGGAGCCTGTTAATATTTATATCTCTATTGTTATTTTTGAGTGTCGAAAATAGCAGTATTTTTATTGGCAGCAGGGAGGACAGATGAATTCAGCAGATTTTTACTTTAATGTTTCGAAGGATTATCCTGATTTTTCAATTGCGGTAGAGCTTGCATTAAATCAGGGCGAGTTTTTTTCATTATTGGGTCCCAGTGGTTGCGGTAAAACAACCTTTTTAAGATTGATCGCTGGTTTAGAAAGGGCAACAGAGAGCAAGATTATTGTACAACGGCAGGATGTGACCAATTTGTCCCCGGCTAATCGGCGGATTGGAATGGTTTTTCAGGATTATGCCTTGTTTCCTCATTTAAATGTTATTGAAAATATTAAATATGGTTTAAAGAATCAAAAACTTACGGCAGGGGCGATCAAAGCTAAAACCGAGGAGCTGCTTGCTTTATTTGAGTTAGAACACTTAGCGGTGCGGGATATTCACCAACTTTCAGGAGGCGAAAAACAACGTGTCGCTTTAGCCAGAGCGCTGGCGCCGGAACCGTTATTATTACTGTTGGACGAACCTTTTTCAGCCCTTGATTATGGACTGCGTAACCGGTTGCGGAATGAACTGCAGATGTACCAACGAAAATTAGGCTTTACTTGTATCTTTGTGACCCATCAACAAGAGGAAGCGTTAATTGTTTCAGACCGGTTGGGAGTGATGCAACAAGGAGCTTTGATTCAATCCGGAACCCCCTTTGAGATCTATGAAAAACCTGTTAACCGTTTTATTGCCGAATTTGTGGGTGAAGCGAATCTATTGAACGGTAATATTGTTGCTAATGATAAGGACAATAATCATCTCATGCTGGAGATCCCTGAACTTAAGCTGGAGGTGCCTTTGTTTGGATGTAATTACTCTTTTGGTCAATACAGAATCTTAATCCGACCGGAAGAGATCATGGTTAATTATCAGGAGTCACGGGAGGGAACTATTGGTATCCAAGCTAAGATCACGAAATTAGAATACCTTGGCTATATGATGCGGATGGAACTGGAAGTTAAC
>JAKPCT010000191.1 GCA_029553165.1 Bacillota bacterium | reverse complement strand
AGAAAAAATAACCCCTTTGAGGGGTAGTTTGTAAAACAAATGCGGTTGGTAGGCTTTTATTCAAAAAGTCTTGAGACTTGGCTAGTAGCACGCCCTTATAGGGCATGTGCAAACCACCCGTTTTACGGGTGGTCATGATTTTCTGGTGGTTGACATGCTATATTTTTCATTATATTATTAATAAAATTATGTATGACAAAACTATAAGATAGTTGATAACGGAGGCGAATTTATGGGAGCTTTGAGGAGTGATCAAGTATTAAAAGGGTTTGAACGGTCGCCACACCGTTCCTTGTTTAAGGCAATGGGATATACCGATGAGGAATTGTCCAGGCCTCTAGTGGCGATCGTAAATCCGGCTAATGAAATTATACCGGGGCATATCCATCTGGATACAATTGTTGAGGCAGTAAAAACTGGAGTGCGGATCGCCGGCGGTACACCAATCGAGTTTGGAGCCATTGGGGTTTGCGACGGAATTGCGATGGGACATGAAGGGATGAAATATTCGCTGGCAAGCCGGGAACTGATTGCAGATTCGGCTGAGAGTATGATTTTAGCTCATGCGTTTGATGGTGCCGTCTTTATTCCAAACTGTGATAAGATCGTCCCGGGGATGCTGATGGCGGCCGGGAGAATTAATCTGCCGAGTATTGTTATTAGTGGCGGGCCGATGCTGGCCGGTAAGTTTAAAGGGGAACGGGCTGATTTAAATTCGGTATTTGAAGGAGTAGGAGCAGTATCTTCAGGGAAGATGACCGAAGCCGAGTTGAAGGAGTTAGAAGAAACAGCTTGCCCTGGGTGTGGTTCATGCTCAGGAATGTTTACCGCGAATACCATGAACTGTATGGTGGAAGTACTGGGTATGGGTTTACCCGGTAACGGTACTATTCCTGCTGTAGATTCGCGAAGGATTAGACTGGCAAAAGCAGCGGGAATGCGAGTTATGGAATTAATAAAGCAAGACATTAAACCAAGGGATATCATGACTGAAAAAGCATTTGCCAATACGTTTACGGTTGATATGGCCATCGGCGGATCAACTAATACCGTGTTGCATCTGCCGGCAATTGCTCATGAAGTAGGTATAACTTTGGATCTGAATTGGGTCAATAAAATCAGCGAAAAAACTCCTCATTTAGCCTATTTACGGCCGGGAGGAATTCATCATATTCAAGACCTGGATGAAGCCGGAGGAATCCCTGCAGTTATGAATGAGTTAGCTAAGAAAGGTTTAATTTATACTGATCAACTAACAGTAACCGGGAAGACGGTTGCGGAGAATATTGGCGCAGCAACGGTTTTACGGCCGGATGTAATTAGATCGATTGATAATCCATATCACCAAGAGGGTGGATTAGCCATCTTGTGGGGTAACTTAGCTCCGGATGGTTGTGTTGTCAAACAGTCGGCTGTGGCTGAAGAGATGAAACAACATCAGGGCCCGGCCCGGGTTTTTGATTCCGAAGAGGATGCAATCAAAGCGATTCTGGGTGGCAAGATTGTGGCTGGCGATGTTGTCATAATTCGCTATGAGGGGCCAAAAGGTGGGCCTGGTATGCGGGAGATGCTTGGCCCAACCTCTGCGATTGCCGGAATGGGGCTGGATAAAGAGGTCGCCTTATTGACCGACGGTAGATTTTCCGGTGCTTCAAGGGGAGCGTCGATTGGTCATATTTCTCCAGAGGCGATGGAAGGCGGGCCAATTGCTTTGGTTAAAGAAGGGGATCAAATTAAAATTGATATTCCAAATCGCAGGGTGGATTTATTGGTTAGCGATGCGGAACTTGAGGCCAGACGCCGTGAATGGGTGCAACCGGAACCCCGGGTTAAAACCGGTTATTTAAATCGTTATAGCAGATTAGTTACTTCGGCAAACACCGGAGCAATCCTAAAGTAAAAGAAAAATTGGGTGCATAACGTTAATACGAAACGAAAATTTCAAATATCAATCTAAAAAAATTAAAAAATTTTGATAAGGAACCAAGAGGTTGGCCTCAAGGTTCCTTATTTTTAGAATAAAATTATGATTATAAAATTATAAATACTCTAAAAATAAGCATTTAAAGATAGGACTAAAGCGTAAAGTCTTTATTTTAGGGGTTTTACAGAACAGCAAATACATCTTGACAATGGAAAATGTATCTATTATAGTTATTTAATAATTAATTATCACAGAACTTATTAAATTTTGGAGGCGAAGATGACTATCACAGGAGCAGAGATTCTCTTAGAGTGCCTTGAACGAGAAGGGGTAGAAGTAATATTCGGATACCCTGGCGGTCAGGTTATTCCCATTTATGATAAACTTTACGATTCAAAGATTAGAAATATTTTGGTCCGGCATGAACAGGGCGCGGTGCATGCTGCTGATGGATATGCCCGGAGCACCGGAAAGCCCGGTGTCTGTCTGGCCACTTCAGGTCCAGGAGCAACCAACTTAGTAACAGGTATTGCCACTGCCTATATGGATTCGGTACCATTAATTGCGATTACCGGTCAGGTACCGACTTCGTTAATCGGATGTGACTCATTTCAGGAAGCAGATATCACAGGGATTACTATTCCGATTACTAAGCATAATTATTTGGTGCGGAGTATCAAAGAATTACCTAGAATTATTAAAGAGGCATTTCATATTGCTACTACGGGACGTCCTGGCCCGGTGCTGATTGATTTGCCAAAGGATATTTCCGTTGATAAAGCGAAGTTTGAATATCCGGAAACGATCTCTTTACAAGGCTATAAGCCAAATTACATTGGAAACATTCGTCAGATCAAGGAAGCGGCAGATGCATTGCACAAAGCCAAGCGACCGGTTCTTTATGTTGGTGGAGGCGCAGTGACTTCAGGTGCTGATGAGTTGATCAAAAAATTGGCTGAAAAGATGGAGATCCCCGTTACAACAACATTAATGGGGATGACAGCGTTTCCAAGTGCCCATCCGCTAAATTTAGGGATGCTAGGAATGCATGGAACAGCAACTGCAAACTTCGCAGTCTGTGAGACCGATTTACTGATTGCTGTCGGAGCAAGATTTGACGATCGGGTAACAGGGAAGATTGACTGTTTTGCGCCAAAAGCAACGGTAATTCATATTGATATCGACCCTGCGGAGATTGGTAAAAACGTCAAAGCAGAGATTCCGATTGTTGGTGATGTTAAAACAGTTTTAGAAACATTATTAGAGAAAACCGAAACCAAACAACATCCCGAATGGATTGTCCAGATTGCCAAGTGGAAACAAGCCTATCCGTTAACTTATGAAAAGAGCGGTTTAAAACCACAGATGGTTATTGAAGCCCTCAATGAGATCACTAAAGGGGATGCAATTATCTGTACCGAAGTTGGGCAACACCAGATGTGGACGGCACAGTACTACAAATTTAACAGATCACGTTCATTGATAACCTCCGGCGGATTAGGGACAATGGGATTTGGTTTTCCGGCAGCTGTCGGGGCACAGATCGGTAATCCCGATAAAATGGTAATCAATATTGCCGGAGACGGGAGTATCCAAATGAATATTCAGGAACTGGGAACAGTGGTGGCTTACAATATCCCGGTAAAAATAATTATTCTTAACAATTTCTATTTAGGAATGGTACGGCAGTGGCAGGAGTTATTCTTCCAACGGCGTTATTCGGGGACGATTTTAGAGACCAATCCTGACTTTGTTAAGATTGCCGAAGCTTATGGCGCTAAAGGATTTAGGATCACTGCCGGAGATGATCTGGTTGCCAAATTGAAAGAAGCCTTGGAGACTCCGGGACCGGTAGTGATTGACTGTCAGATTGACCGTGAAGAGAATGTACTGCCGATGGTTCCGGCTGGTTGTGCGATTAATAAGATGATTGGAGTGAACGACTGATGCGACACGTAATATCTGCTTTAGTAGTAAATCAACCTGGTGTAATGGTTCGGGTAGCCGGACTTTTTAGTCGCAGAGGATATAATATTGAGAGCATTGCGGTCGGACGCTCCGAAGATCCCGGTTTATCACGAATAGTTATTGTAGTCGATGCCGAAGACGATCAAATCGTAGAACAGATCGAGAAACAGTTGTACAAATTGATTGATGTTGTGAAAGTTAACGATCTGCCTGCAGAGGATTCGGTTGAGCGAGAGTTAGCATTGATCAAGGTGAATGCCAGTTCTCAAAATCGTTCCGAAATAATGCAGATCGTCGATATTTTTCGGGCTAAGATCGTCGATGTCAGCAGCCGAGCGGTAATAATTGAGATTACCGGCGGTACGGCTAAAGTTGAGGCTCTAATCGCTTTGTTGAAGTCATATGGGATTAAAGAGATTGTTCGGACCGGACAGATTGCGATGTTAAGGACGTTGAAAAAAGGAGAAAAATAATAGGCCTCGTTTAGGTTTATAATAAGTGGGCAAAATTCCCAAGAGGAAGCCGTAAAATATTATTGAATTAGTTTAATAAAATTATTACAAGTAATTCTCTAAGGCTGAAAGGTGAAAATTACCATAAGAAAAAAAGAAGGTTTTAGGGAACTTAAGTGTAATAATTATATATCTCAAAAATATGAATTGAGATATCAGGTGAAAACCGGAGTTTTGCCCGTTAAATGGCTAAAATGGTCAGGAATTGATAAAGAGAGAAAAAAATTCCTTGACAGGTTGTCTGTAGATCATTTAAAATGTTAACGGGAGAACACCATCAAAAGAGGAGCGGTTTTCCAAATTTGAACGGCGGTTGATGTTATCATAAGAAGGTTTGCGTGGAAAATATTGGATCCCTCGTTTACTAACTTAAGATAGCTGATATCAAAGGGATAATGCGGAGAAACAATCCGACTTTGACAGTGTTTTTGCCAAAAACAAAAACAAAAAAATGAGGAGGAAAGTTTCGAATGAAAAAGCTTTTAGCAGTTGCCTTAAGTGCAGTATTGGTTTTCGCAATGGCTGCAGTATCAATGGCAGAAGTAAGTTTCTCAGGAGAGATCAAAGCAGTTTACAATTTTGAACAAAATTCAGATGCAAAGGCAGATTGGATGGAAGGTAACTTGAAGATCAATGCTACCATCAGTGACAGTGTTACTGCTTTTGCAGAACTCGGTATTGGTAGAGGAGTTACCACTAACGACATTTATATCAAAGTTACTGGTGACCTCGGTGAACTCCAATTCGGACGTTTTGACTTTGGCCCTGGCGTAACCGACTTATTAACCAAACCACTTGCTGACTACAAAGGTGATGTTGCTTTCAAATACAGCAACAAATTAACTGATGAACTCACCGTAGCTTTAGGTTGGATTCATGATGAGTATGCAGAAGGTGACGATGTTAAATATGATATCGGTTCATATCAACTTCAAGTAGCTTATGATACCGATACCTTTGGTGGTAACATTACCGTACAAGATACCAACGTTGAAGGTGACGAACTTGGTTGGGCTTTAAGCGGTTACTACAATTTCACCGAAACTCTTCAAGCTTATGTACAAGTAGGTTATTCACCATACAACGATGATGAAATGTACCAAATTATCGGTGCTAAAGGTGATATTGGTGAGACCGGTTTAAGCTTCAGAGTTGAATATGAATTAAATGATGAAGTTGATGAAGTTAAAACTGGTGACTATAATCCTTGGGCATTTAGACTCAACTACAACTTGGAGAACGGTTTGAAATTTGAATACAACCGTAAACATGACGGTGGATTCACCAACGAACTTTCTTGCAAAGTTGAGTTCTAAGAATTACTGTTAAGTAATTAAACGGGAGTGCAGACTCCCGTTTTTTTTATATTTATAAAGCTTGACACCTCCAAGCGGTTTGTTATATTATCAAGCTAAGGTAGAAGGAGGTAAACTGATGATCGCTGATGTGAAAAAAGTGTTAATTGGTGCAGAGGTTTTAGATAAAAAGATTAAAGAACTGGGTGCCACGATTAGTAAAGATTATATCAATAAAGATTTAGTATTGATTGGAATAATGCGTGGGGCTGTTCCGTTTGTTGCAGACTTAATGCGAGCGATCACAATTCCGCTGGAGTATGATTTGATGGCGGTCTCCAGTTATGGTGCATCAACCAAGTCCAGTGGAACCGTTCGAATTATGAAAGACATTGACATGAGTATTGAAGACCGGGACGTGATCATTGTTGAAGATATTGTTGATACTGGATTAACCCTTCAATATCTGGTTGACAATTTGAAGGCCCGAAAACCGAAATCGCTGAAAGTTTGTACTTTATTAGACAAACCAAGTAGGCGGAAAGTTGAAGTGGTACCGGATTATAATGGGTTTATTATTCCTGATGTCTTTGTTGTTGGCTATGGACTGGATTACGCGGAGAAATATCGTAATCTGCCGTATATTGGGGTACTTAAAGAAGAGATATATATGAAATCCGGAATTATTGAATAGAATTGACTGGGAAGATGATTTTTGATACTATATTGATGGAATATTTTTATGAGTCTCTCCAAAAGAAGAAAGAAAGTAAATGATGAATGATATGGTGAGCTATGAAAGTAGATTATTCAAAAATTCAAATGATTATTAAAAACTCGGCGGAATAACTATCTCTACCGGGTTTTTTTATGATTTAGGTTTAAAATTACATAAGAATAGATGTCCACATCAGGTAGAGGGGGGATATTTGAGTTAAAATTATACAAACTAACCAACAAAATAGGGAGGATGATTGATTGATGAATTTGGACAAGTATTTTGGGATATCCGAAAGTAAGTCAACGGTAAGGACGGAAATTATTGCCGGTATTACTACCTTTATTACAATGGCGTACATCATTTTTGTAAATCCTTCAATTCTTGGGGTACCATTTGAAGGCAAACCGGATGCCGAAGCAATTAAAGGTAGTATCTTCATGGCAACATGTATTTCGGCAGCGATTGGAACATTAATTATGGGGTTATATGCGCGGTTGCCGTTTGCGCAGGCTCCAGGTATGGGTTTAAATGCCTTTTTTACATATACTATAATATTAGGAATGGGTTATACATTTAATCAGGCATTAGCAGCTGTTTTCATCTCCGGTATAATATTTATTTTAATCACGATTTTTGGATTGCGGGAGCAGATTGTAAAGGCGATCCCTGCAAATATCAAGTATGCAATTACTGCTGGAATTGGGTTATTCATCGCCTTGATTGGAATGGCTAATGCGAAAATTATTGTTGCAAATCCGGCGACGTTAGTGCAGTTAATTGATTTTTCAAAATTTAATTCACCGGATGTTCGAAGCGCAGTGGTAGCACTGATTGGCATGTTAATTATTGGTATTTTGATGCTGTTAAAAGTTCGTGGCGCAATTTTGATTGGAATAATTATCTCTTCAATCATTGCGATTCCATTTGGAATTACCAATTTAGCAGGTTTAAAATGGAGTTTTACGCTCCCAAGTATGGCTCCGACTTTTTGGAAGTTTGATTTTAATGGGTTATTGGGGTTAAACGGTCAAAATATTTGGGGAGTGTTATTTAATTCATTTACAGTCATAATAGCATTCTTTTTGGTGGATATGTTTGATACGCTTGGAACTTTACTGGGAACTGCCAGAAAGGCCAATATGCTTGACGCTGAAGGCAATTTACCACGGATGAAGAAAGCAATGATGGCTGATGCGGTTGCGACTGCGGTAGGTGCATGTCTCGGTACTTCAACGGTAACAACCTACATCGAGAGTGCTGCCGGTATTTCTGAAGGTGGTAAAACCGGATTAACATCAGTGGTAACCGGTATTCTATTTATTGTGGCAATATTCTTTGCGCCGTTATTAGGATTTATTCCGTCAGCGGCTACAGCGCCGGCGCTGATAGTTGTCGGTGTATTAATGATGAGTTCAATTAAGTATGTTGAGTTTGAAGATATCTCTGAAGGAATACCGGCCTTTTTAACGATCACCTTGATGCCATTTGCTTACAGTATTGCGACCGGTATTGCTGCAGGATTAATCGCTTATCCGGTTTTAAAGATTTGTAGCGGTAAGGCAAAAGAGGTCCATCCGATAGCTTATGTATTAGCGATCTTGTTTATCTTAAGATTTGCAATTGTACCGCATTAAGAAAAAAATGAAAATTGGTAAATACTCCGGTTATCACTGGAGTATTTTTTTGTTTTTCATAGATGAAGCTAAAGGAATTTAAATGATAATGTCAAATTTATAGTTTTACACATGGAAGTAAAATACAGTACTAAGTTTTTATTAAAAAGATGTCGATTAAATATTATGTGTAAGTAATTTGAACCGGTTGCCGATGCAGGGAGGGTAGCGCGATGGTTCTGAAGCGAATAACCACAATAATACTGTTCTTTCTCTTTTTTTCATTATTACCTGGCTGTGGCGGTGGTGGCGGAGGCGGCGGGGGCGGCGTCTCAACTGCAATGGTAATTGTCTATGTAGTTGATGATGAAAAAAAACCAGTTGCAAATGTTAGCGTTTGTCTGATCGATTCAGCCACTGACCGGGTAGCTACAGCTTATCAACTAACTGATACACAGGGACTGGTAATTTTTACTGATGTCTTTACCGGTAATTATTATATTGAGCAAAATGGTTACCGGGATCTACAAACGTATCGGGTGACTTTAAATACCAGCAATGAATTCGTGATTGATGCAATTATTGTGCCAGACCCTCCGCGTGATTAGATTATTGATTGGCTTCTTAAGTATCGTTATTGGTTCAGGTAATAAATAAAAAGAAGAGGAAGAGATCTTGATGAAAAAAATGTTGGTTATCTCATTATTCATAATATTAGCGATGCTCAATAGCCTAATGGTTGCGGTAGTTTTGGCCGAACAAGGCACTGCAGGAGGTGCAGCACCTGAGTTGCGATTTGGTGTTGGAGCCAGGGCATTTGCGTTGGGTGGCGCTTATGGAGTAATTGTTAATGATGCCACTGCTACCTATTGGAATCCAGCAGGATTAGGAGCTTTAGAGCATACGAATTTTAATGCTATGCATTCGGAGCTCTTCTTAGGGACGAACTATGATTACTTAGGTTGGGCGACTCCACTGAAATATGGTAGTATTGGTCTCAGTTATTTACGTATCTCTACCCCGGGGATTTTAATCTATAAGGATAGTCAATATCTTGGTAAAGATGATGCATCAGCCGACGTATTTTATCTTGGATATGGAATTGACCTTCGGGGATGGCGGGTTGGGATTACGGCTAAGTATCTGGAGAAAGAATTGCCGACAGCTTCAGGGAGTGTTTTTAGTGTGGACCTTGGAATTCAGCGTGAGTTGACTGAAGAGTTGCTGCTGGGAATAACCTTGCAAGATATAATCAGCCCGGAGATCGAGTGGAGTAATGGGTATCGTGAAGAAGTACCAACCAATTATCGAATTGGTTTGGCTTATAAGAATAATAATTGGTTAGTATTATATGAATATGAGAAGGCTGACGATTTTTCGCAGGGACATTTAGGATTTGAGTATGAACTTAATCAGTATTTGACGCTCCGCAGCGGTCTAAGAGAGGATGATTTTACAGCAGGAATTGGGCTTAAGAAGGATAATTATCAATTTGATTATGCTTATTGTGCCGGCGATCTGGGGAATACACACCGGCTTTCATTTGCGGTAGATTTTATTAAATAGAGAAATATGAAGATTTGTATTGGGGTGTAGCTGTTGTTAAAATTTTTGATTGAGTATCGAAATATTTTTCGGACCTTACTGGACCTTATTTTAGTCTTCAGTGTTTTGCGGGCTTTATTTAAGGTTATGCGGGGGACGAAAGGTATTTTTTTTATTAATGGGTTAATAATCCTTTTTATTATATTTGCTTCAAGCCGTTATTTACAGTTGACGTTATTTACTCAGTTGTTGGAACAATTATTGTTGATTTTAATTGTTGCCATTCCTATTATTTTCCAAAGTGAACTAAAAAGGGCATTAGAAGCTTTAGGCCGGAAAAACCCAATGGTTCGATGGTTTATTAAAACGCCGTTGATTGCCTCAGAAAGTATTGATATAATTGCGGAAGGAGCCAATAGTTTAGCGAAGAAACGGATCGGCGCTTTAATCGTGATTGAACAGGAGAATCCATTAACAGTCGTCCATCAATCAGGTTTGTATATTGATGCTGTTTTATCGAAGATCTTAATTGAGCAGATCTTCTATGGTAATTCTCCCCTCCATGATGGAGCAATCGTAATTAAGGATAACCGGATTCAGGCAGCAGGTTGCTTTTTGCCTTTGGATAATGAACTGAAATTACCCCAAGAGTTAGGAAGCCGTCACCGGGCTGGGCTTAGTCTGGCTACCCAGAGTGATGCCTTAGCAATTATTGTTTCCGAGGAGACTGGTAGTATCTCGATTGCACATCATGGGATCTTGGAGCGTGACTTTACTAAAGAAAAGCTCATTCAGAAACTGCATGAATTAATTAAACCGGTTAATGCTATAAATGATCCGGTGACTAATAGTAATTCAAAGACCGAGGTAGTTTAAGAAGATGTGGTTATCAGTCAATCAAATAGCTGTATCACTTGAAACAGATGAAAGGCAATTAAAAGAAATTGTTGCTGCAAAATTGAAGATTATCGTGTCTGATATTATCGAAATTAAGATTAGACGAAAATCATTAGATGCACGGCATAAAAAACTAACATTTATTTACTCATTACAGATTAAGCTTAATCTTGACACCTCCGCACTAGAAGCGCTCCTTGTCAATAATCCCGACTTGACAGTGATTGAAGAGCCAAAACCGCTTTTGGTAAGCCCCAAAAAAATTCAATCCGTGAAGAATAGACCGGTAATTGTTGGAGCAGGTCCAGCCGGTCTTTTTGCTGGTTTAAGGTTGTCTTTAGCGGGATTAAGACCGATCATTTTTGAACGTGGCGAAGGAATGACCGCACGGATTGATAAAGTAAGTTGTTTTTGGGAAACCGGGAAGCTGGATCCGGAGTCAAATATTCAGTATGGTCTCGGTGGGGCTGGTACATTTTCTGATGGAAAGTTAACAACCAGAATCAAAAGTCCATATACTGCTCAAATAATCGATTATTTAATTAAAGCAGGTGCTCCGGCAGAGATTGCTTATTGGCAGTACCCGCATATTGGTACTGACTTATTGCGTGAAGTAGTAAGTAATATTGAAAGAATGATTACTGAAAACGGCGGTGAAATAAAGTTTAATCAAAAATTAACTGATTTTTCAGTCGTTGATAATAAAATAGTTACAGTCGCAATAAATAATAGTGATAGTTATCGTACTGATGATCTGATTTTGGCTGTTGGAAACAGCGCCAGGGATCTCTACCAACTGTTATATAATAAAGGGATCAAGATTATTGCAAAACCGTTTGCTGTCGGGCTGCGGATTGAGCACCCTCAAGAATTGATTGACCGGGCTCAATATGGTAGGTTTGCCGGCCATAAAAACCTGACTCCGGCAGAGTATCATTTAACCTATAAACATCCTGGAAGTAATCGTGGCGTTTACTCCTTCTGTATGTGCCCCGGGGGGCAGGTTGTCGGGGCAACATCGACAGTTGGCGGTGTTGTGACTAACGGAATGAGTTATCATGCACGTGATTCGCTGATTGCGAATGCGGCAATAATTGTTACGGTTAATGAGACCGACTTTAAAGAGAATACTCCCTTAGCAGGAATGAATTTTCAGATTAAACTGGAACAACTGGCATTTGAACTAGGTGGAGGCAACTATTTTGCACCGGTTCAAACAGTGGGTGATTTTATTAAGCATCAGGTAAATAGTGATTTTAAACAGTTATATCCAACCTATAAACCCGGAGTAACCAGAGCAAATCTCTGGGAGCTTTTACCCAAAGAACTCTGTGAAGCGATTAGCGACGGTATTAAATATTTTGGGACCAAATTAAAAGGCTTTGACTGGTCAGAAGCAGTATTGACCGGGGTAGAAACACGGACTTCAGCTCCAGTGAGAATTGTCCGGAATGAAAAATTAGAATCAGAAACTGTTTTCGGACTTTATCCTTGCGGTGAAGGGGCCGGATATGCCGGAGGGATTATCAGCTCGGCGGTGGATGGCTGGAAGGTTGCGGAGTCGATTATTGCAAAATATGATTGATAATATAAAACAGATGTGATCATTGAGGAGGAATCATTCTTGGGAAGATTATTTGGTACTGATGGCGTACGGGGAGTTGCTAATCAAAGTTTAACTCCGGAGTTGGCTTTTGGATTAGGAAGAGCTACAGGAGGCTATTTTTCAAATAATGATGGCCGTAGGACAAAGATCATCATCGGCAGGGATACGAGACTGTCGGGGGAGATGTTAGAAGCAGCATTGGCAGCCGGAATTACTTCTACCGGGGCCGATGTTATTTTGTTGGGAATAATCCCAACCCCTGGGGTTGCCTATTTATGTCGGGAATTAGGCGCTGACGCCGGAGTAATGATCTCGGCCTCTCATAATCCTGTTGAAGATAATGGGATTAAAATTTTTGACTCTAGCGGATTTAAACTGACTGATGCTGTTGAAGATGAGATCGAAGATCTTTATCAAAATAGACTGGAGACAATAAACAGACCTGTTGGGACAGGTGTTGGGCGAATCATCACCAACTATGAAGCGATTGCTTTGTATCAAAAATATCTGCAATCTTCAGTGAACAGGAGTTTTAAAGGATTAAAAATTGTGGTTGACTGTGGCTATGGTGCAGCATATCGTCTGGCTCCAACGGTACTGAAGGAGTTAGGAGCCGAAGTGATTGCGCTTAATGCCGAAAATGACGGTTCAAAGATCAATGTGAAATGCGGCTCAACCAATATCGAACAGTTACGGGCAGAGGTTTTAGCCCAGCAAGCAAATTTGGGGATTGCTCATGATGGGGATGCCGATCGGATTATTGCCGTTGATGAAACAGGACAGATGATTGACGGTGACCAAATAATGACCATCTGTGGGTTGCAGCTTTTGAAAGAAGGTAAGTTACGCAATAATAAGATTGCCGTTACTGTTTACAGTAATCTTGGTTTAATCGAAGCTTTCCGTAAACACAATGCGGATGTGGTGATCACAGCGAATGGCGACCGTTACGTATTAGAAGCATTGAAGGAACATAATCTGGTATTGGGCGGAGAACAATCAGGCCATATTATCTTTTATGAGAAGAATACCACCGGTGATGGGGTAATGACAGCGCTGCAACTGGTTGCGGTGATGGTTGAAACCGGTAAAAAGCTGTCCGAATTAGCATCCCAGATGAATCGTTTTCCCCAAGTTTTGGAGAATGTCCGGGTTACCAATAAAGAAGGCTGGGAGACCAATGAGGCAATTAAGGCGGTAATTGCTGAAGTTGAACAACAGTTAGGCGCTACGGGACGTTTATTTGTGAGGGCATCAGGGACGGAACCATTGATCCGGGTAATGGCTGAAGGCCCCGATGAAGCTGTGATAACCGAGTTGGTTAAGCAGGTGGCTGCAGTTATTAAAAGAGAGCAAGGCTAAATTAAGAACCAAAAATTAACAATCGGTAATTACCCGAACGCTATATTTTTACTGATTGTTATGTTATAATGGCTCTATAATGCATGAAAGGAGGGTTTTTGCTAGGAAGAGTAGTTTTGGAGGTGAGAGATAGCATAGACTTGAGTAAAAAATTTTAGCGCCAGGGCTCACGGAAGATAAGCTAATATCAGTAATTGCTATTAGTTACGTGAGTTGACGAGGAGGGGGATCTCGGAAGTCAATGTGCAGCAGTTTGGTACATTGCAAATCGGCGGGTGACCCCCGGTGAACTACCACCGTTAGAAGCCTGACAAATCCGTCAGTGATGATTGGGACAATAGGGCTTTAGTAAACTGAAATAAGCGAAGTCGAATTAGAAACCAGCAAGGCATTTCAATCAATAATTGAGATGTCTATTGGTGTTGTCTAAATTAATAACAATAAATTGATCACATTTTAGGAGGTATTATCGCATGTGCGGTATTGTCGGATATATAGGAAATAATAATGCCGTTCCGGTCTTAATTGATGGCTTAAAACGCTTGGAATATCGCGGGTATGATTCTGCAGGTATAACCGTTTATGAAGAAAGTAAGTTGAAGACCGTGAAGACGGTTGGCCGCTTGGCTAAGTTGGAGGAGATGCTTTTAGTACAGCCGGTTGCCGGAGTGATTGGGATTGGGCACACCCGGTGGGCAACTCATGGCAGACCTTCAAATCGTAATGCTCATCCTCATAATGATTGCAATAAAAAGTTTTCGGTCGTTCACAATGGTATCATTGAGAATTTTCAAGAATTAAAAGAATGGTTGCAGGAGAAAGGTCATATTTTTAATTCGGAAACTGATACCGAAGTAATTCCGCATTTGATTGAGGAGTTTTACCAAGGGGATCTCTTAGCTGCAGTTAAACAAGCACTGGCTAAGATGGAAGGTGCATTTGCAATTGTCATTTTATGTGAGGAGCATAAGGAGCAAATGGTGGTTGCCCGTAAGGCGAGCCCGTTAATTATTGGAATCGGGCAGGGCGAAAATTATGTTGCTTCGGATATTCCGGCCGTGCTCCCGTATACCCGTGAGATTATTATTTTAGAAGACGGTGAAATGGCGGTAGTTACTGCCGGAAGTGTTACAGTAACTGATTTTAGTGGTAATATTGTCGCTAAAAAACCGTTTCATGTCCAGTGGGATGTTGAGGCTGCCGAAAAAGGCGGTTATGAAGACTTCATGTTAAAAGAGATCCATGAGCAACCGCGGGCAATTAGAGATACCTTAACAGGTAAAATTGATCGCCAGACCAAAAAAGTGGTGTTACCACAGGTTAATTTGTCACAGGAGTTTATAAATCAACTTGAAAAGATTCATATTGTCGCCTGTGGCACAGCATATCATGCCGGTTTAGTCGGTAAATATTTAATTGAGAAATTAGTACGGATTCCGGTCGAAGCTGATTTAGCTTCAGAGTTTCGCTACCGTGATCCGATTGTAAAGGAAAACTCGTTAACAATCATTATCTCACAGTCAGGAGAGACTGCGGATACGTTAGCCGGATTAAGAGAAGCGAAACGATTGGGTTCAAGGGTATTAGCGATCACTAATGTGGTTGGCAGTTCGGTTGCCCGGGAAGCTGATGATCTGATCTTAACCTTGGCCGGTCCGGAGATTGCGGTTGCTTCGACTAAAGCGTATACTACGCAGCTTCTATCCCTTTATTTACTGGCAATTTACTTGGGTGATGCCCGCGGAACTTTAGCGGAAACGGATCGGATTAGTATGATTGATGCCTTGACCGAGATTGATGTTCAGGTTGAAAAAGTTCTCAATACTGAGACGAAGATCAAAGAGTTTGCTGAAGACTTTAAAAATTGCGAAAATATTTTCTTCATCGGTCGTGGCCTTGATTATGCCGTTTCACTGGAGGGTTCATTAAAGCTGAAAGAGATCTCGTATATCCATGCCGAGGCTTATGCGGCAGGAGAATTAAAACACGGAACATTGGCGTTGATCGTTGAAGGTGTGCCGGTCTTTGCCTTGGTTACCCAGGGAGATCTTTATGATAAGATGATTAGTAATATTAAAGAGGTTAAAGCACGTGAAGCGACGGTTGTTGCGTTGGCGATGGCCGGCGATCATGAGACCGCTAAGTCGGTTGATTATGTGCTGCACATTCCAAAAACCCATCCGTTAATGACGCCGATCTTATCAGTAGTGCCGTTACAGCTGTTCTCCTATTATGCTGCGAAAGCAAGAGGCTGTGATGTTGATAAACCACGAAATTTAGCGAAGAGTGTAACAGTGGAGTGAGTGAGGAGTCTGATCATGAATCGAATTGCTTTTTCAATTGGACCGCTGCAGATTTACTGGTATGGGATCTTAGTAGCAACGGCAGTTTTAATATCATACTGGCTAACCAGAAAGTATATCCGAAAATATGGGATGGATGTAGATAAAGTCGACAGTTTGTTGTTAAAATTGATTTTGGTAATTTTTATCGGTGCCCGGGTTGCGTATGTAGTTACTAATTATCGTGACTTTATCAATAATCCCTGGGAGATTATCCGGGTTGACCATGGTGGATTGGGCTCACATGGAGCAATCATCGGCACTTTACTTTTCGGATACTATTGGACCAAGCGTGACGGGTTTGATTTTTGGAGGATCGCTGATGCGGTTGCTCCGGTCTTCCCGATTGGCCATATCTTTGTCAGAGTAGGGAACTTTATCAATGGTGAACTTTATGGTCCGCCAACAACATTACCATGGGGAGTGAAGTTTCCTGATACATTGGTTCCGGTCCATCCGACACAAATCTACGAAGCAATACTATCAGTATTGATACTGCCGTTAGCAATCAAATGGTCAAATAACCCCCGTTACCCGGGATATTCATTTTTAAGAGTTTTGTTGCTCCATTCATTGATTCGAATCCTACTGGATTTTATCAGGCAATCCAGCGCCACTTTCCTGGGGATGGTGCTGACACAATATATTGCTTTAGGACTGATGCTTATTTGTGCGGCAATTATCTGGCGTAAGAAAAAAAAGCTTCGGGATTTAAATGACGTTGATTTAAAGAATGAATAAATATTAAAGGAGCTTTTGCAAGCTACTAAAAAGCAAGTTGCAAAAGCTCCTTTTTTGTTTATTCTTGAAATCATTCGGTTACGAATTGTTTGATGTTTTATTATTCTGAGTCGTTTGAAGATGAGGATCGGGATTTTCAGCAAGGAATTTTTCAGCTTTATGTGCCATCAGTGACAGAATTGTAAAGAATACTAAAACTACAATAACGGTAATTACTTCAAAAGACATTTTAAAAAACCCCCTGTTTGTGTATGGTTAAAATTATAACTCGACTTGATCTCGTTTTCGTAAACGGAGACGAGTTTATCTGATAACCATAAACAGAGGTTCATCCTGGTTGTAACTGGTTCGGGCTGATTGATAAAAAATTGAAAACCAGAAAATAAACTGGCAAAGAATAAAAAGAATAAATGGTTTTGGATAATTAATTGTAACGGTAGTTCGTTGATTGTCTACAGGTGGAAAAAAGGTATTATTGGCAAGATCTTTAAACAGATCTTGAATGACGGTTCGCGAAATTGAGGTTAATACCACTAAACTGTCATACTGGACCGATCGAATCGAAGGAGTAAGAGTTTGCCGGGTTTCAGTGTTGATTGGATTGGTAATTGCGATTAGGGATAAAATTAGAATGATTAGCAAGCAATTAAAGATTTTCGGTTGCAAAACTCTCCCTCCTTTTACTTAATATTAGTACCTTGAATGATGATACCATTTTTAATTATATCAAACGATTCTAGTGAGGGGCAAGCTTTGCTAGGCTGGTAATAAAAACATATCTACAGATGTGTTGCATAATTGACATCAGCACAAAAGAACAATATAATTTAAAGTGTTAAGAGGGAGTAGTTATTTTACAAAATCAACATACTGGTTAATTGCTGATTGACCTGGTTTTGTAACCTGACACTGACATCAGGCAACGAGACTTTTAGCGTAGTATTGATGCTATGTTAAAAGTTTTTTATTTTCACGGAGGTGCATGAGTGATGGATTGGTTTAGTAAGTTTCAATTAGTCTTCTTAATTTTATTTTACTTAACATTTTTAGGAAGAACCATTATACTGAGTTTAAAAGGGGTTAAAGTATTTGTCCTTGGTAATGGTAAAAAAGGGTTTGCTGCCTTTTTGGAAGTATTCTTCTTTATTGGATTGGTAGTTTGGTCTTATGAATTGGTCAGATTGCTCTATAACATCCGAATTGGAATTGTTCCTGATATCTTATTGCGACCCCTCTTTGAATTGGTACCCCTAAAATATCTGGGAGTGGCTTTGACTTGTGGGGGATATTTGATCTTTATTCTAGCATTAAAGGCGTTTGGGGAATCGTGGCGAATAGGGATTGACAAAGATCAACCCGGTAGTTTGGTTACCAATGGTATTTTTAGACGGCTAAGAAATCCGATCTTCCTCTTTGTTGATTTATATTTTTGGAGTACATGGTTGATTATCAGTAATTGGTTCTTCTTATTAGCGGCAATCGTTGTTACACTAGGAATCCATTATCAAATTTTGGAGGAAGAACGTTTTTTAGAGCAATATTACGGCGAAAGCTATCGGGAATATAAAAGCAGATCAAAACGCTATATCTAGGTAGTAACGGATAAAGTATCGAACAGAGGCTTAATCTTAAAGATGGTTAATAACATTGATAAACAGCGAATTCCGGAACAGATTTTGCAGGTTTTAAATACCTTAAATATTAACGGATACCCCTCATTTTTGGTCGGAGGTTGTGTCCGGGATTTATTATTGGGGAAAGAGCCAAAAGACTATGATGTTTGTACCAAAGCGCTTCCGAAAACGGTAAAGTTACTCTTTCCAAAAGTGATTGCTACCGGAATCAAGCACGGAACTGTGACAGTACTGACCGAGAAGTTATCGGTTGAAGTTACAACGTTCCGAAGGAAAGTGAATGATCAGCAAAGCGTTGACCATTTGACTGGTCAAATGGAGTTTGGAACTGATGTCCGGGAAGATGTTTTAACCCGGGACTTTACGATCAATGGAATATTGTATGATGGTAATCAGGTGATCGATTATGTTGGTGGTGTAACCGATTTACGAGAAGGTGTTGTCAGAGGGATTCGGGATGCGGCATCCCGGTTTCGTGAAGATCCGTTACGGATGCTACGGGCGATTCGTTTTGCCTGTCAATTAGAGTTTAAGATTGAAGCCGAAACCTTTGCAGCGATTATCCATAATCGAGGCTTAATTACTAAAGTAGCTGCGGAACGAATCCGCGAGGAATTAAATAAAATTTTATTAAGTAACCAACCTTCCCGAGGGTTTCAGTTATTACAGCAAAGTCAATTGTTACGTTATATCTTGCCCGAACTCGAAGCCTGTTACGGGTTTGAACAATGTAACCCGTACCATACGCAGGCGGTCTTTGATCATATTTTGACTGTAGTGGAAAATGTACCACCGGTACTGCATCTGCGTTGGGCTGCTCTGTTACATGATATTGGAAAACCGCTGACTTTCACTATGGATCAACAGGGAGCCGGTCATTTTTATGGGCATGATTTAAAGAGTTATGAGTTGGCAAAGGAGATTTTAATACGCTTACGGTTTGATAATAAGTTAATTCGTAAGGTTACATTGTTGGTTTACGAGCATATGAACAAACTCAAAAATCCTCACAGAAGTACTTTGAAGCGTCTAATCAACCGGGTTGGTGCGGAGAATGTTGAGGAGCTTTTAGAGTTGCAGATAGCTGATGTCAAACGCCCAGGAAACGAGAGCGATGAAGCCGCTCTATCAGAGGTTAAGAATCAAATCCAGATGGTATTACAGCAGCAAGAACCGTTAAGTAGCAAAGATTTGGCGATTAATGGCGATGACTTGAAGGCTTTGGGGATCAAACCGGGAAGATTAATGGGCAAAATTATTAGTGAATTAATCGAGATGGTGATTGAAAAACCTGAACTTAATACCAAAGCAGCATTGATCGAAGTCGTTAAAGGTATGGGAGTATCTTCCGAAGAGGTGGATAATGATGCAGCAATTGATAATTAATGAACTGAATCGAATCGAGTCGGAACATAATGTTAAAATAATTTATGCTTGCGAATCAGGAAGCCGTTCCTGGGGCTTTCCGTCTCAAGACAGTGATTATGATGTCAGATTTATTTACCTGCATCCGGTTGAATGGTACCTGTCGATTGCTGAACGCCGAGATGTTATTGAGCTACCGATCAACGATTTACTGGATATCAATGGCTGGGATCTGCAAAAGGCTTTGAAACTGTTTCGCAAGTCAAATCCACCGCTGTTAGAATGGCTACAGTCGTCAATTATTTATTGGGAGAAGTACTCAATTACTCAAAAACTTCGAGACATACGTAACGAAACCTTTTCGCCCCGGTCTTGTTTATACCATTACTTAAGTATGGCCAAAGGTAACTTCCGGGAATATTTACAGGGAGACTTGGTTAAAGTAAAGAAATATTTTTATGTATTGCGGCCAATCTTAGCTTGTCTTTGGATCAGACAGAATAATACGATGCCGCCAATAGAGTTTGAAGGATTAGTAAACGCAATGGTGCCGGCTGGAGCTTTAAAACAAGAGATTGAGACATTATTAATGCGGAAGAAAGCAGGGGTAGAACTCGATCTGGAACCACGAATTGATATAATTAATGATTTCTTAAGTACGGAAATCGAAAGCTTGGATGATTATTCCAAAAGTATTGCAAGAAAGCCGGAAAAATCGGTTGCCGAACTTGATCAGTTGTTCATAGATGCTTTGGCAGAAGTGTTCGGTTGATTTATTAGGTAATAGTGTTGCGAAAAGCTCCTATTTTTAGAGGAGCTTTTGTTTTTAAGAGAAAAAAGTTTGAATCAAGTTGTTTCAAATTAGATTGGTTGGCGCCACATCATATAGTTTCGCGCCTTTATTATTATCGATTGCCCTGTTTAATGACCATTGATCTTTGAAGAGCAGTACCGGACGGTTATATTGATCTTCGACTAGATCAATACTTCCTGAATAACCAACCAGGTCTTTAGCAACGTTTTCAGGCATGACCCAGCGGGCATAACAATACGGTAAGCGTTGCAGATTGATATCAACCCCGTATTCATTTTTCATTCGGTATTCTAATACCTCAAACTGCAGAACACCTACCACACCGATCGTCAGTGCTTCAATACCGATGTTCGGTTTTTTGAAAACCTGAATGGCACCTTCTTCAGCTATTTGGGCGATTCCTTTAAGGAATTGTTTCCGTTTCATAGCATCTTTGGTGGTAACCAAAGCAAAATGTTCCGGCGGGAAGATCGGTATTCCTTCAAAACGAAATGATTCATTAATATCACATAATGTGTCACCAATATTGAAAACTCCAGGATCGTAGACACCAATAATGTCACCGGCATAAGCTTCTTCAATAATGGATCGTTCCTGTGCAAAAAATTGTTGAGGTTGAGCTAATTTAATTGTTTTACCAATCCGGACGTTGTTGACTTCGAGCCCTCGTTCAAACTTACCGGAGCAAATTCGAATAAACGCTATGCGATCGCGGTGCGCCGGGTCCATGTTGGCTTGGATTTTGAAGACAAAGCCGGAAAACCGGTCTTCATGAGGACTCTTCATCCCTTGATTGGTCTTGCGTTCGGCAGGTGAGGGGGCCAGTAAAATAAATTTTTCTAAGAATGGCTCTACCCCAAAGTTAGTCATTGCACTGCCGAAGAAGATCGGGGTTAGTTCGCCAGCCTTAACTTTTTCTAAATCAAAACGGTCACCGGCAATGTTTAATAATTCGATATCCTCACATAATTGAGCGCAGAGGTCGGCGCCCAGTAACTCTACTAATTGTTCGTTATCAACACTTAGAGTAGTAGTTGCAATTACTGCCTGACCATGGTCTTGCTGATTGTTAAAGAGTTCAATTTGTTTCAATTCCCGGTTATAAACACCTTTGAAATTACCCTCGGTACCGATCGGCCAGTTCATTGGGTATGACTGAATTCCAAGCGTCTTCTCGATCTCCTCGATCAGTTCAAAGGGATTTTTGCAATAACGATCGAGTTTATTGATGAAGGTGAAGATCGGGATTCCCCGCATCTTACAAACGTGAAACAACTTTAAAGTCTGCTCCTCGACCCCTTTGGCGCCATCAATCAACATCACTGCGCTGTCAGCAGCCATTAGGGTCCGGTAAGTATCTTCGCTGAAGTCCTGGTGGCCGGGTGTATCAAGAATATTGATCCGGTATCCTTGATAATCGAATTGCATTGCACTTGATGTTACCGAAATTCCACGTTGTTTTTCAATCTCCATCCAGTCAGAAACTGCGTGTTTGGCAGCTTTTCTTCCTTTGACTGCGCCGGCTAGCCGGATCGCGCCGCCGTAAAGTAGTAACTTTTCAGTTAATGTTGTCTTACCGGCATCAGGGTGCGATATAATTGCAAACGTCTTGCGACGGTTAACTTCTTTCAGTATTTGTTCGTTGCTGGACATAGAAGTCTCCTCTGGTTGTAATCATTAGTGTTTTAGAATAATTATTTGATCTCTTGACTGTTTGTATCTGTTATCATTACACTTCAATGATGATCGGAATAATCATTGGAGTCCGTTTGGTCTTCTGATAAAGATAATCTCTTAATGTGTCCTTGATCAGTTTTTTCTTGGATGACCAGTTCTTATCATCACATTTTAAGAGCGCTTTTTTACCGATTTGCTTGATTTCGTCTAACAGTTCTTCCGATTCTCTGACATAGATGAAGCCCCTCGAAATCACATCGGGTTCAATGATTAAATTTTCGGTCTCTTTATCAATGGTTACGATGAAAACAATCATTCCGTCTTCAGCCAGGTGCTTCCGGTCCCTTAAGACGATATTACCGACATCGCCAACACCCAGACCATCAACCAAGACTTTCCCGGCAGGGACACGGCCGGTTTTGCTTGCGCCACGCTCACCGATCTCTAATACCTCTCCGATATCCATAATGAAAATATTGGTCTTCGGTATTCCCATAGTTTGAGCCAGGTTTGCATGTTGGATCAGGTGCCGGTATTCCCCGTGGACCGGGACGAAGTATTTAGGTTTGACCAGGCGGTGAATTAATTTGAGCTCTTCCTGGCAGGCATGTCCGGAGACATGAATGTCGTTCCAAGATTCGTAAATTACATTAGCGCCTTTTTTAAACAGTTCGTTGATAACACCGGAGATGGTTTTTTCGTTACCAGGGATCGGACTGGCAGAGATAACTACTAAATCACCTTCCATGATCCCTACCTGCCGATGTTCACCCATTGCCATTCGCGATAAAGCAGACATCGGTTCTCCCTGACTACCGGTGGTTATAATAACTAATTCATCAGGATGATAATTTTTTACTTTATCAATGTCAATCAGGATATCTTTGGGGACATCCAGATAACCCAGTTCAATGGCCTTCTTGGTAACATTAAGCATACTGCGCCCACAGATTGAGACTTTGCGTTGGAATTTTAAAGCGGCGTTAATTACCTGTTGGAGGCGATGGACATTCGATGCAAAAGTGGCAACTAAAATCCGTCCTTTGGCAGTAGAAAAGATATCTTCGAACGCTTCTCCAACGGTCCGCTCGGACATGGTATAACCTTTTCGTTCAATGTTGGTACTGTCACACAGAAGTAAGAGGACACCTTTTTTACCCAATTCAGCAAAACGGGGCAGGTCGATCGAGTCATTGCCGATTGGAGTATGGTCAATTTTAAAATCAGAAGTATGGACAACAACACCTACAGGGGTCTCAATTGCCAGGGAAACCGCATCTGCGATACTATGGGTCGAACGGATAAACTCGACTTTGAAGGAGCCCAGCTGGATAGTTTGACCTTGATTCACCGTCTCTAATTTACATTTGTTGATCAAGCCATGCTCTTCAAGTTTGTTTTCAACCAGGCCCAATGACAGTTTAGTCCCATATATGGGTACGTTGATCTCTTTTAAGACGTAAGGGAGGGCTCCAATATGATCTTCGTGGCCATGAGTAATAATAATTCCCCTTACTTTCTCAAGGTTCTTTAATAAATATGTGGTGTCCGGAAGGACCAGATCCACACCAAGCATGTCATCTTCGGGGAAGGCCATTCCGCAGTCAACTACGATGATATCTTGGTCATATTCGAAGACGGTCATATTTTTACCGATCTCCCCTAATCCGCCCAGGGGAATGACTTTGAGTTTTTTTGCTGCTTTTTTCATTGTTGATCTCCTACGATTAATGTAATGATTATTTTTACCGAAATTATCAATATAAACTACGACCTCTTTAAGTTTTTGTTACAAATAATCAATTTCCTATAAAGGTATTATATCAAAAAATTAAGCTTTAAACACACAAGTATAAAAATATTGATACCAAGTAGAAAAAATATAAAGAGGAATCATTGAAAAAAGGGATAATTAATATTAAGAGCAATTGAAAACCCACTTAAGAAAATTCAGCAAGCCTAAGGATGAGTCGAAACAGGCGTAGTTAATTTATATTAAGTTTGAAAGGAAGTATTTGCTTGGAAATACAAACTCAAACTTTGTTCAATGAAACATTAAAAACAATCAATGAACGTCATAGTATTCGTCTATTTAGTGACAAGCCGGTAAGTGACGAAGCCATTAATCTGATTTTACAGGCTGCCAATAAGGCACCGTCGGCTCATAACCAACAGTCATGGCGGTTTATTGTGATCACAGGTGAGAAGAAGCGGCAATTAGTTGAGTTAGTCAGTAATAAAGCTAATGAATTTCCAAAAGCTTCTTCAGTTTTATTACGGATGGCGTCACGATCAATTGCCGGTGCGCCGGTGGTTATTGCGGTTGCTAATACCGGCGATTTGATTGAACATGGCACTAACCTCTTTAATATTGACCAACAGGTTGCCTATGATTTTTTTCGAACGATGGAGATCCAAAGCTCGGCCGCAGCAGTTGAAAATCTATTGTTAGCGGCAACATCGCTCGGACTGGCATCTGTTTGGCTGGGAATTTTGTTTTTAATCAAGGATGAAGTTTTAACATTGCTGGGAGAACCAAAAGGCGAATTTATGGCAGTAATTCCGATTGGTTATCCGTTAAAGCAAACGAAGGGTCCGGAAAAAAGGCCATTAGAGATGATTGTCAAATATTTAAACTAATATATTTTTATTACAACTATAAGGGGCTGTCAAGGTGGACTATCAAACATTTAAAGAAAAAGTCGGAGTTCTTTGCGGAATTAACCTTAGTTACTATAAGAGTCAACAGATGGACCGGCGCATCAACTCATTGATGCAGGCGTGGGGTATCACCGAATACGGTGAATATTTGCATGTTTTGGAGACGGATCATGAAAAATTTCGGGAGTTTGTTAATAAACTTACCATCAATGTCTCTGAGTTTTTCAGAAATCCGGAACGGTTTATTGAATTGTGGGAGAAGGTTATTCCCGAAATGTTAAAGAAGTATTCGCAGATCAGGATCTGGAGTGCAGGATGTTCTGATGGTTCGGAGCCCTATTCGATTTCAATAATTGTCAGTGAACTAAGAGCGCGGGACCGGGTGAAAATTGTTGCTACCGATATTGACCGTGAGATCTTGGCTAAAGCAAAAGAAGGGATATACGGTGCAAATGATTTGAGGAGTTTACCGGTCCATTTGCAGGAGAAGTATTTTGAGAAAAACGGTTCAAATTTCATACTTAAAGATGAAATAAAGCGGATGGTGGAGTTTAGGCACCATAATCTGTTACACGATCCTTATGAAACAAATGTTCACTTGATTGTCTGCCGCAATGTAGTGATCTACTTTACTGAAGAGGCTAAAAATAATATTTATACTAAGTTTTATCAATCGTTGGTTCCGGGGGGATACCTGCTGGTTGGTGGTACCGAACCGATCTTACAATACCGGCAACTTGGTTTTGAACATGCATTGACTTCATTTTATAAAAAGCCATAGATAAAAAAGAAAGAATTGATTAGGCTAAAGGGGATGGTAGTTTTGATATTGGGAATAGGAATTGATATTATTGAGATTGGCCGTATCGAAGCCGCCATTCAAAATGAACGTTTTAACGAAAAGGTGTTCACCGAGAATGAACGGTTGGAAAGTAAGTTGCAGGCACATCGCCTAGCAGGTTTTTTTGCTGCCAAAGAAGCATTATTAAAAGCAATGGGTACGGGGTTGGCAGGATTTTGCTGGCAGGAAATTGAAGTCGCTCATAATGCCCAAGGGGCACCGTATTTCAAAACCTCAGGAAAAGTGGCGGAGTTTCTGCAAGTACAACGGGTTTCCAAGGTCCATCTTAGTATCTCGCATTGTAGAGAATATGCAACGGCACAGGTCATTTTAGAAGTTTGACAGTATGGATAGCAAGAAGGTGTGAATCCAAGTGAAAGTGGCAACTGCGGCCGAAATGAGAACGATCGATGAAAGAGCACAGGCAGATTACGGGATGAGCGGAGATATCCTGATGGAACGGGCCGCTCTTTCGGTATTGGATGCGATTGTTGAACGCTGGGGAACTATTGCCGGGAAGCG
This sequence comes from Bacillota bacterium, assembly GCA_029553165.1. GTDB lineage: Bacteria > Bacillota > UBA4882 > UBA8346 > UBA8346 > JAKPCT01. Next base: position 13,292 of record JAKPCT010000191.1, on the reverse strand, counting down.
ATTTGTAATTTTTTGTGGCAAAGGGAACAATGGCGGTGACGGACTTGCTTTAGCAAGACTGCTAAAAGAGAAATTGGCTGAGGTTCAAGTGTTCTTGCCCTGTGAAGCCGAACAATATAGTGGATTAGCTGCTCTTAACCTGAAAAGAGCTCTCAATTATGGCGTTACTGTAACTGTCTTTGATCAATTTAGGAAAGAAGATTTAAATCAAGCTGATCTAGTCGTTGATGCCCTGCTGGGAACCGGGTCACGGGGTGTACCGCAGGGAATTATCAAAGCGATGATTGAAGTAATTAATCAATCCCAAAAGCCGGTAGTGGCAATCGATATTCCTTCAGGGATTGACATCGATACAGGACAAGTCGAAGTTTTGGCGGTTAAGGCAGAGCTTACCGTCACTTTTGGACTACTTAAACCAGGATTAATAACCTTTCCGGGCGCTGATTTTGCCGGAAAGGTTATTGTAACTTCAATTGGATTTCCATTGGAATTATTAAACAACGATGCTCTCAAGATAAATTATTTATCAGCAAAAAAAGTAACCGAAATAGTTCCCAAACGTCAACCAACAGCGCATAAGGGAAGCAATGGCCATGTTTTGGTTGTTGGCGGCTCGCAAGGAATGACCGGAGCGCCAGTAATTACTGCCTTAGGGGCATTAAGAATTGGCTGTGGTCTGGTAACTATCGGCATCCGGGATGGACTTTGGTTACCGGATAAACCACTCGAAGCAATGGTGACTACTTGGAGTGAATTAAGCGTCAACCTTACCAAATACGATTGTATTGTTGTTGGCCCCGGAATGACAACCGCAACCGATGGAGTGGATTTTCTTAAGGAGTTACTGAACAAAGCAGAAGTTCCGTTGGTGATCGATGCGGATGCATTAAATATTTTAGCTGCCAATCAACAATTGCTGCAACAACTGAAGCAACCTGTTATTCTAACCCCGCATCCAGGAGAGATGTCGAGATTGGCGGGGATTCCGGTCAGTGAGGTACAGCGGGATCGGGTGGCCCTAGCTCAAAGAATGTCCCGGCATAATAATATAGTAGTAATTCTCAAGGGAGCCCGGACAATTATTTCACTACCAGATGGCGAGGTATACATCAACAGCACCGGCAATCCGGGTATGGCTACTGCCGGAATGGGAGATGCTTTAGCGGGAGTTATTGGTGGATTGATTGCGCAAGGATTGACAATTAATGACGCAGCGCTAGCGGGGGTTTATATCCATGGTTTGGCTGGAGATATAGTCAGTGAAGCAGTTGGCGCTGTTGGTTATATAACCAGTGATTTGTTGCTAACAATTCCGAAGGCATTAGGGAAGGTGTTAAAGTGAGTCGGTATCCGGAAAAGATCAGACCTGTATGGGCGGAGATTGATCTTGCTGCTTTAACCCATAATCTAACAGAGGTAAAACGGCTGGTTGGGCCAAAGGTGGAGATCATGGCGGTAGTTAAGGCTGAGGCCTACGGCCATGGAGCCGTAGAAGTAGCCCGAACGGCAATTAAAGCCGGAGCAACCTGGCTGGGAGTGTCCTTGCCTGAAGAAGGAATTGCGCTCCGTCAGGGGGGAATTCAGGCCCCGATCTTAGTCTTTCAACCATTACAAAGTACCCAAGCGGCGATTTTTTTAGATTATAATCTTACTGCTACCGTTTGTCTATTAGATGCGGCCGTTGCTTTATCACGGGAAGCAGTTAAACGTAGATTGGAAACGCCGGTTGCCGTACATGTTAAAGTTGATACCGGAATGGGACGGGTAGGAATCCCCTATCAGGATGCCGGCAGTTTCTTTAAAAGCCTGTCGGTATTACCACTAATCAAAGCAACAGGGATTTATTCGCACTTGGCTACTGCCGATCACCAGGATAAAACATTTGCCAAAACACAAATCGAAAGATTTGACGGAGTTGTTAAGCGATTAATCAATGCGGGGGTTGAGCTGGAAAAAATCCATCTGGCTAATAGCGCCGGAATTATTGATTTACCTGATTCCTACTATAATATGGTACGACCGGGAATAATGCTATATGGACTAATGCCATCGGACTGTCTTGAAAATCCGAACCAAGTTAAGCTAAAACCGGTATTTTCATTAAAGACCAAAGCGATATTTATTAAGAAAGTACTCCAAGGGACCGGGATTAGCTATGGATTAAGATATCAAGCCCAAAAGGATACAACAATAGTAACCATTCCAATCGGTTATGCAGATGGTTGGTCCCGGATCCTGTCAAACAAGGTTGCTGTCTTAATCAGGGGTAAAAGATATCCGATAGTTGGAACGATCTGTATGGATCAGTGTATGATCGATGTGGATGACGAACCGATAGAGATCGGTCAAGAAATTACTTTAATTGGTTCAGAAGGATCGCAGGCAATAACTGTCGACGATGTTGCCCAGATTCTTGGGACAATAAACTATGAAGTAACTTGTATGCTGGGGGATCGGATACCCAGAGTTTTTCTGAATAAAGTTTGACAAGAATTTTATTTTGGTTATATTAATCCACTTCCACTCATAAATTTATTTGGGGGTGGATTTTGTGTTAATTAAGCAATTGCCAAAGATAATATTGATCTTCGGGTTAACTGTTGTTTTAATGGGAGCCGGTTATCCCGAGGTCTTTTTTGATATGAAAGATCCGGTCGGAGATGATCATGGCTATGGTACTTACCAGTACCCCAACAATGTCGCTTTTAAACCTTATCAGGGTTTGTTTGATATCACGCAGTTCCGGGTCTGGAAGGAGAATGCGGATACAGTCTATTTTGACACCACATTCAGTAAAATAACTAACCCATGGATGGCACCGGAAGGATTCATCCACCAAAATTTAAGGATTTATATTGATAGTATACCTAACCAAGGTTACAGTAAGTTGCCCAAAAAAGGCGCCAATGTAGAATTTAATCCTAAATATGCCTGGGACATCTGTTTAAAGATTGTTGGCTGGGGCAATAGCCAATATCTAATTTATGACAATGGTACGTTGAAATGTCGTCCGCTTGAAACGGAAGTGTTGGGTGACGGTCAGACGATTAGAGCCAAAATTCCTCAAAACTTAATTGACATTCCCAATAAAAACTGGAACTATTATGTGTTTGTCGGTTCTTATGACGGGTTTGGTGATGATTTTTACCGTAAAGTTGACAAAGAACCAGGTGATTGGGTTATTGGCGGTGGTACTGCAGAAAAATTTGATCCTTTAATAATGGATCTCCTGGCACCAAAATCAGGGCCTAATAGCCAAATAAGTCAATTGAAGTCTTTTGATAAGACTACACCTAAGTTAGCGGTTTTGCAACCGGTCGGGAAACGAAGAGGAGGCATTAATTTGACCGAAAAAATTATTTTGCTAATCATCTTAATCAGTAGTTGTTGGTACTTTGTCCGAAAACGTTTTAAAAGTATCAGTTGGTTTTGGGTGAAACGAAATAATCAACCAGAAAATACCAAGTAAGTTTAATCAGCCAGGTTGTCTGCAAAGGCCTGGCTGAAATTTTTAAGCTTATTTTCAATGGATTATTCTAGTATATATGGTAATACTAATCAGGGAGAACGCTAGATGTTGACCATTGATCCAATAAGTGCTAAACTGGTTTATGTGAGTGTTTAAGCAATAGTTCATGGAAACAGGTGAAAAATCGATAAGCCCTTATCTTTAACCTACGTAGCAACTGTTTGAGACAGGCGTAGATGAATTTACAGATTATGTGATCGGAGGAACTAATGCATCCATATGCAGAGTATGTAAATCCTATTCTAGCTAAAAGATTGCACCAGTTAAATATGGATAAAGTCTTTAAGCGAGGAGTGGGCTGTGAGTTAATTGACGATCGAGGGGAACGGTATTTGGATTTTATCGCTTCATACGGAGCCCTTCCTTTTGGTTTTAATCCGCCGGAGATTTGGGATGCTATCATTCAAGTGCATGATAGTCAGGAGCCAAGTTTTATTCAGCCATCGTATTTGGATGCGGCTGGGGAACTGGCTCGCAAGCTAATCAGTATTGCTCCTAAAGGGTTAAAATATGTAACTTTTGCTAACAGTGGCGCCGAAGCAGTTGAAGCCGCTATTAAAATGGCACGAATCCGTACCGGCAGGACCGGTATTTTAACGACCGAAAACAGTTTTCACGGTAAGACCCTAGGCGCTTTATCAGCAACCGGAAAAGATTCTTATCAAGCTGGTTTTGGAGCGCCGGTACCAGGATTTGAACGGATTGTTTATGGCGACATTGATGCTTTGAAACAAGAGCTTCAGGCTAAACCGGACTTTTATGCGGCGTTTATTGTCGAGCCGATTCAGGGTGAAGGCGGAATCATCATTCCTCCCCCCGGTTATATAAAAGCCGCGAAAGAAATATGTGAACAGTACGGAGTGTTGTTGATCGTTGACGAAGTGCAGACGGGACTGGGGCGGACCGGCCGGATGTTTGCTTCGGAATATGATGAAATCACCCCTGACATTATCACTTTGGCCAAAGCGCTGGGTGGCGGTATTGTAGCCATTGGCGCTGTCTTGTGTCAAGAAGATGCATATTGTGAAGACTTTGCGCTCAAACATTCTTCAACTTTCGCCGGAAATACATTAGCTTGCAGAGTCGGACTTCGGGTCTTGGAATTATTGACGCAAAATGATCAACAGTTACTTAATGAAATTAACCGTAAGGGAGAATACTTACTGGAACGGCTTCAAGTGATCCGGGCCAAGTATCCCCATGTGATCGCTGATGTTCGTGGTAAAGGGTTAATGTTGGGATTAGAACTGGGAGTAACCAAAAATAATCTGCCGGACAGTCTGTTAGGGATCATTGCCGATCAGGAATTTCTATCACCGGTAGTCTCCAGTTACTTATTGAATGTTGAAAAACTAAGAGTTGCTCCGACACTTAATGGTGCGGCTGTGATCAGGCTGGAACCACCGTTGAATATCAGTATGGAGCAATGTCGGCAGGCGATGGATGCAATCGAACGGATGGCCGCCTGTCTGGCGATAGGTAATACGGCTGCATTCTTATCACATTTGATTGGAGCTGTACCACCAAAGACTTCAGCCACGATACCGGTCCCGAAGGTACCGATACAGCCATTGAATACAGCAGATGAAGGCCGATTTGCTTTTTTAGTTCATCCGTTGTACTTAAAAAATTATATTGAGTTTGATGAGTCATTAAAGTTCTTCTCCGAGAAGCAGTTGGGCGATCTTGTGTGGCGGTGGAACGACCTGGTTGAACCATTTCCGATCGCTTCGGTCCAAATAACAGCAAAGTCGGGACGGAAAGCTTACGGTGAGTTTATTACTGTTTGCCGGACTTCCGAAGAGCTGATGGAGATGTCGAAAGAACAGGTCCTTAAAGAATTGGGTGCTGCCGTGACATTGGCTAAAAACCGTGGCGCCAAAATAGTTGGATTGGGAGCGTATACGTCCGTTGTTACCAAAGGCGGCCGTGATCTCCGAGATCTGGGTGTTGCGCTTACCACAGGTAATAGTTACACCGTCGCCACTGCGGTCGAAGCTACTCTCGAAGCAGCAAGACAGTTAAATGTCCCAATGGACCGGACTACTGCAGCGGTGGTTGGGGCGACAGGTTCAATTGGCAGGGCATGTACATTGCTGCTGGCAGAGAAGGTCAATTCATTAATTTTAATCGGTAATCCACAAAATGAACAGCATAGCCGCCGGCGGTTGATGAAGGTTACGGCCGAGATTTATCAGCATATCAACCGTGACCTTCAAACAGGAGGAGCAATTGTTGAGTTTGTCAAAAATCATCCACGGATTCCGGCTCCGGAGGCTCCACTGGAAGAATATCAACAGTTTGCGGAGTTGGTTATGGGAGAGAGCCCGGTTATTTATACGGTTGACCTGGCCAATTATTTACCCCGCGCTGATGTGGTGATTACCGCTACGAGCCAGGTGAATAGTTTGATCATGCCGAATATGCTGAAGTTTGGTGCGGTTGTCTGCGATGTTGCCCGTCCACCGGATGTCAGTGTGGAGGTTAAAGAAGCCAGACCGGATGTTTTGGTGATTGATGGTGGAGTAGTTGCTGTGCCGGGCTTACCAGACTTCGGTTGGAACTTCGGTTTTGAAAAAGGATTAGCTTATGCCTGTATGTCAGAGACGATGATGCTGGCATTAGAGCAGGATTATAGACATTTCAGTTTAGGAATTGATATTGATATTGATACGATTGATTATACCAGAAGGTTGGCGGAGAAACATGGTTTCAAATTAGCCGGTTTCCGGAGCTTTGACCGGCCGTTGGCCACTGAAGACTGGGAAGCGGTACTGAAAGCCCGAAGCCGAGAATTTACTGCCGCCGGCTGATTGGTGAAATTAATTTCAAAAAGGTTTAACGTGAAACATATTCCAGATAAAGGAAGATTTTTCAAAGCTGTTGCAAAAGGCGATTTTGCGGCAGCTTTTTTAATTTTTCTTCTTTTGGCAAATATTTGTTATAAATATATAATTCCTGGTTACACTAAACTTTAATGGCAGGGATTATTATTTCTATTAAAGTCTGATCAAATTAACTTTGCAAGAGGTGATGCAATTGAGAGTATTAATGTTAAGCTGGGAGTTTCCGCCGAAGATTGTCGGAGGAATTGCCCGTCATGTTTATGATCTGTCAAAAGCAATGGCGAAGCAGGGTGAAGAAGTACATGTTATTACGTGTGGTGTCCAAGGTGCTCCTGATTTTGAAATTGTTGACGGTGTCCGGGTTTACCGCGTAACGATGAGTAATCCGGTAGCACCCGACTTTCTGACCTGGGTGCTGCAGCTCAATATTAATATGATGGAACAGGCTAATAAATTGAGAATAGCCGGTTTGAATTTTGATATTATCCATTCCCATGATTGGTTAGCGGCGTTTGCAGGCAAAAGCCTGAAGCATTCCTGGCAAGTTCCATTAGTATCAACAATTCATGCGACTGAATATGGCCGCAACAATGGGCTTCACAATCAACTGCAACGTTATATCAGTGATGTGGAATGGTGGCTGGGTTACGAATCCTGGCGCATTATCTGTTGCAGCAACTATATGAGAGCTGAACTGCAACGGGTCTTCCAGATTCCTGATGATAAATTAAGAATCATTGCCAATGGGGTCTATCCGGAAGAATTTAATCAAACGACGATTGATCCGACAGTGATTCGCAACCGTTATGCCGCTCCTGATGAGAAACTGATTTTTCATGTTGGCAGGATCGTCCGTGAGAAAGGGCTGGGAGTACTCTTGGAGGCCTTGCCGCGGGTGTTGGCGGTTAATCCCAAGGTTAAGCTGGTCATTGCCGGAAAAGGAGCTTATCTCGACGAGTTGTGCCACCGGGCTTATCAGTTAGGAATTTATAATCGGATCTATTTTACCGGATATATTGATGATAATACGCGCAATGCATTGTACAAGTGTGCTGATATTGCCGTATTTCCAAGTCTGTATGAGCCTTTTGGCATTGTTGCCTTGGAAGGAATGGCTGCAGGAACGCCAATTATCGTTTCCGATACCGGAGGGTTAAGTGAGATTGTCCATCATGGAGTCAATGGCCTCAAAGCTTATGCAGACAATCCAATCTCCCTTGCTGACAATATTTTATGGGCATTGGATCATCCCGATCATGCAATGCAGATGCGCGAACGGGCTTTGCAAGATATCGCCAATGTCTACAATTGGGATTTGATTGCCACTCAAACAATCAATGTTTATGAAGAGATTCTGCATGAATTTAAGATCTCCAACTGGCAACCGGTGATGCATGAAGAGATCCTGCGGGAGATCAAGATGGCCAAAATGATGGATGAGCGTGATCGAGAGCATGATTTCAGTCGCTATCAGGATATAAGTTTGAAGGAGGATAAAGATGAAAGCAGTAATTATGGCAGGCGGAAAAGGAACCCGGCTGAGGCCCTTAACGTGTAATAAACCGAAGCCAATGGTCCCCATCGCTAACCGCCCGATGATGGAGCACATCATCGATCTGTTGCGAAAACATGATTTTCATGACGTGCTGGTTACCCTATGTTATCTGCCGGAAGCAATTGAAAACTATTTTGGAGATGGCAGTGATTTTGGTTTAAAGATGCAGTATTTCATTGAGGACAAGCCATTGGGGACAGCCGGGAGTGTTAAAAATATTGAGCGTCATTTGGATGATACTTTCTTAGTTATCAGCGGGGATGCGCTAACGGATATCGATCTAAGCGCTGCGGTTAAGTTCCACCGCGAAAAAGGAGCTACGGCAACCTTGGTATTGACCAAAGTTGATAATCCTTTAGAATACGGCGTCGTGATTACCGGATCTGACGGTGAAGTAAAACGGTTCCTGGAGAAGCCGGGTTGGGGTGAAGTCTTCAGTGACACTGTAAATACCGGGATCTATATTTTAGAACCGTCGATCTTTAACTATTTTGAAGCTGGGAAACCCTTTGACTTCAGTAAAGATTTGTTTCCTAAATTATTAGAGAACGGTGAACCGATCTATGGTTATGTGGCTACGGGTTATTGGTCGGATATCGGTAATCTGGAACAATACCGGCAGGCTCATACTGACGTGCTGATCGGTAAAGCTAATATCACAATCCCGGGTACCGAGATCAAACCGGGAGTTTGGGTTGGTGAAATGACCGAAATTGCTCCTGATGCGGAGATTGAAGCGCCGGCTTTACTGGGGAGCTACTGTCGTGTCGAATCCCAATCAAAGGTCGGGTCTTTTACGGTGATTGGAGACTATGGAATCGTCCGGGAACAGTCAAGCATCAAACGGGGAATTCTCTGGGATCATTGTTATGTTGGTCCTGACTCTGAAATCCGCGGTTCAATTCTTTGTCACCATAATCATTTAAAAGGGAAGAACTATATTTTTGAGGGGGCGGTATTGGGAGAAGGAGTATCGCTGGGAGTCAAGACGATAATCAAGTCGCAGGTTAAAATCTGGCCGGATAAAGAGATTGACAGTGGCACTACATTAAATGAAAGCTTGATTTGGGCCAAAAAGAGCGCACGGAGTCTCTTTGGAAACTCCGGTATCAGTGGTACTGTGAATCAGGAGATCACTCCGGAGCATGTTGCCAAGTTTGGCGCAGTATTCGGATCCCATCTAAAACCGGGTTCAAAAGCGGTGGTCAGTTCGGATAATTTTAAAGGCTCCCGTGTTTTTAAACGGGCTTTAATCTCGGGTTTATTGGCAGCCGGAGTAGATGTTTATGACTTGGGGACGATGGCAACTCCGGTTACCAGATATGCCCTGGTAGCTTTGGGAGTTAAAGGGGGAGTTCATTTACGGATTAACCCGCATGACCATGAAGGAATTTTAATCGAATTCTTTGATGAACATGGTCTGAATATTGATAAAGCCACCGAACGTTCGTTGGAAAACAGTTACTTCAGCGAAGATTTTCCGCGGGTTGCTTCGGATGCAATGGGCGAATTAATGTTTGTACCGCAGTTAATCAATCCCTACTTGGAGGGAGGATTAAGTCCGGAGCTCAAAGAGTTAATTATCAATCGTAAATTTAAGATTGCTGCAGTTTTTGAACCGAGCAGCCTGTCGGTGATTCTTCCCGGATTGTTTGAGGAGTTAGGTTGTCAGGTGATTGACTGTGGTGATGAGGTCAACCGGAGTCGGCCCCGGACGCTCAAAGAACTGTTAGGAACGCTCTCGCAGGTTACAGAGGCAATTAAAAACAATCGGGCGGATTTGGGTGTAATAGTTGATAACAATGCCGAGCGTTTAATCGTAATTGATGAGAATGGCGAAATTCTCAAAGAAGAACAATTAACCGCGCTCCTGGCATTCCAGGTTTTGAAGTATCATCCTAAGGCAGCAGTACCGGTTCAGGTTACCGCACCACATTTTATTGAAAGTTTAGCCAAGGAGTTCCACGGCAAAGTAATCAGAACCAAGGCGACGCCACGCTCACTGATGGAGAAGATGGTCCAGGAACGCCTCTTTCCGGCTTTGGATGGACAAGGCTCCTATTTGCCGCATTTCGATGCGATCTTTAGCATGTTGAAACTCTTGGAATTGTTAGCCAGAGAACAGCTGTCGCTTTCGGAAGCAAAACAGTTAATCCCTCCAGTAGAACGAAGCTATCAGGAAGTGGATTGTCCCTGGGAGCAGAAAGGCCGGATTATGCGTAACTTGTTCGAGGAGAATAAAGAACGTCAAGTAGAGATGACCGACGGACTTAAAGTATTTCACGATCAAGGCTGGGCTTTGGTATTACCGGATGCGGAAGAGCCGGTGTTTCGAATCTACTCGGAGGCTAATACCAGTGAGGAGGCGGATGCCTTGACCCGGATCTACATGAACCGGATCAATGAGTTACAACTTGAATAAGATCAGGGGCTGTTTTAAGCAGCCCCTTTTGATCATCAATTAGGGTATAGAGATATAGACATCTACTTCAGGAGTGGGTTGTTGGTAACGATGATCGTATACTTCAAAGTCAACTTGATAAGCACGCTTTAAGCCTGAGTTCCAGATATCGTTCCAGGTTTGGGCCAACGCCATCGGCATCGGTCCTTTGGCAGTAAAGACTTTATACTTTGATGCGCGGACAGTCAGGCTTACTAAGCCCGCTGGAACCTGATCGACAACAGTAACCGGAGAACCGATTATAAGATCATACGGACCATGGAAGTCCGACTTATAGTTGGTGTAGATACCATAGATAACTCCAGGATTAACTTGATTGGGTATCTTGGTAAGAAGATTGTTGGTAAAGAAATTTCCCCAAGCAGCGCTAATTGCCTGGCGAGTACTTTCTGGTGATGAATTTTCAATCTGAGTAAGCTGACCGACGATTGTAAACTGTTCACAAATTAATAGATTTGATTCCATTGTGATTTCTCCTTAATTGATCTTCTCAGCAAAAGCCAGGATAAATTGGTTGCAATCTTCAATGGCGAATTCTTTAGTACCATAAAAAGTAGTATGGAGGTCCTGGACAATTGTAACTTGGTGGCTGATTCGTTGATATAGTTCGTCAATTCCGGTAGTTTGGATATACAGTGTCAATGAGCCGCCAAGTGGTTTATCTTTAAAAAATGGAATTTCTGCGACTAGGCTTGTCCGTTTTTGGAGCAATAGAGTGATATTACCACTGGTTACAATTGCAAAATCCAGCTCACCTTCATCAGGGACAGAAGCAATAACCTGAAAGTCCAGTAAATCTTGGTAAAACTTAATTGTAGCATTTACATCTTCAACCATCAGATTTGGGGTTAGGGTTTGAAACATTATCAATCACCTCCACGTTAATTATTAAAGAATGGCCCGGGCATTTATTGTTTTAGCTTAATGGTAACAAAAAATTCCTGACACTAGTGTGTCAGGAATGGTGATCAATTTTGATGTAATTCAAGTTTCATATATTTTTTGCATTGCAGACAGTTCTTGCTGTAGTTCTTGGCGCAATGACGGAGGGCTGATTATTTCAGCATCTTTGCCGAAACTTAAGACCAGTTGGATCAAGTAATTATTTCTGATCCATTTATCAGGGAAAGAAAGTTCGAGATACTCTTGGTTATTGGCAGTAATATTATCACGCAAATAGGGATTTTCGAACACCTTTAAGCTCGCATTGCTGTTTTGAGTAATCCGGATAACAATCGTCCGTTCGGCTGCGCCGGATACAGTCTCCTTTGGTTCTTCAGGCAGTTCGTTTGGCACAAAGTATTCGCCGGTGGGTTCAATTCTTTTGATTCGTGCCAATTTGAACTGGCGATAGTCATTACGGGTGTGGCAGTATGCAATAATATGCCAGGCATCAAACTCGTACATTAACATATAAATATCAATTTTGCGTGTTGATACTTTACGGTCCGGGGTTTCATATTCAATGATTGCTGATTGATGCTCGGCGATCAGTTGATTGATTAAGGATAAACGCTTCGCTAACTCCGGATCAATTTGGTTCGCCGGAATATTATAAACAATTTTTTGGAGTACGGCTTCAGCTTTAGACAGATTGTTTTTGGGAATGATTTTTGTTATCTTTTCCAGGGCTCGGGCGGCAGCTTTCGCATATGGGAAACCATGCTGGTTTTTGATAAATTCACAACCTAAAAAGATGGCTTGCGATTCATCTTCGGTAAGAATTATTGGTTGCAAGAAGTAATCAGAAGCAATACTATAACCACCTGAAACACCGGACTCGGCAATTATTGGGACTTGTAGTTCGGAAAGGGCTTGGATATCCCGGTAAATGGTACGCTCTGATACTTCAAAAAGTTCGGCTAATTCCGAAGCACGGACTTTTGATTTCCGGCTTAAGATAAAAACAATACCGGCTAAACGGTCAATTTTGTTCATTTTTATCCTCAATACTATTTGATGTATTAATTATCGCAAAAGAAGTAACACTAAACAATAGCTAAATGAAGCGCTGCTATAAGGAATTTTTTCCAAAGGGATCTCTTTGCTTGACAGTAGTTTAAGCATGTGTTAAAATTATCTTTGCGTTGTGAAAACTTGATTAATTGTACTCTTTGGAGGAGTGTCCGAGTGGTTTAAGGAGGCGGTCTTGAAAACCGTTGTACTGAAAGGTACCGGGGGTTCGAATCCCTCCTCCTCCGCCAGTAAATAAATAAGGCGACAAATCGCCGGACCAAAAGGTTCATTCGGAGAGATACCCAAGCAGGTTGAAGGGGACGGTTTGCTAAACCGTTAGTAGGAGCGATCCTAGCGAGGGTTCGAATCCCTCTCTCTCCGCCATTTATCAACAATAATGCGCCCGTAGCTCAGCGGATAGAGTATTTGACTACGAATCAAAGGGTCCCTGGTTCAAGTCCAGGCGGGCGCGCCATTTTATAAACCAATAACCGTTCATTTGATGAGTGGTTTTTCTTTTTGTAATACTTTAATTATGAAAAGATGGTCTATCTTTAAGCTGTTAAGAATATAATATCTATAAAAAGAAATTGTTTACAATAATTTAACTGAAATTAATTATATTTTAACCAAAATTATCCGATAATCATGATAGAATAAGATGTGTTATTTTAGAGGGGGTGTTATAACTTTGCAATTTACTTATTTTGATATTGCAATTCGACAGGCGGTAGATCGTGCTGTAGGTTATGTAACCCAGAATGGTATTAATAAAGAAATTAAAGAGATTACCAATGAAGAGATGATTGAGATTATGAAGAACGCGATTAATTTATCTTTATTGGAATATCATCGTGAGATAATTAAACATATCTATCCCCGGTTTTAAGATTAAAACCTCTTGACTTTGTATAGCAACTGTAATATAATTAAGATAACAAAAAA
>JAKPCT010000172.1 GCA_029553165.1 Bacillota bacterium | reverse complement strand
CATTCCGCTTAACAACCAGCTTAGGGAAAGAATTTTATACCATAAATCTCTGTAAAAATAAACTAAACCTGCAATTAAAATAAATATTGTTATTGTGTTATTTATTAGATGATTAAAGTCAGAGTGAATTAAAGGAGCGGTGAATATTCCAACTAAGCCTGAAAAACTTCGGGGTTGAAGGCCTAGCCGATATAACGATGTGCCTTCAATTATCTCTACCAGCTTGACTAGCCATATCAAAAGGATAAACAGAAAAGCAATTTGGAGGCTTATCTTGAATCGAGTTCGTTCAATTTTTAGGATAGCATCACTCATTTCTACAGTTATCAATAAATTCTCTTTTGACAAGCTTAGGATCCGACAGGGTATTGTAAAACATATCGATGTACTCTAAAATATCATTCTTATTCCGAACTGTTAAAAGCGAATCGGCGGTTAAGAGATTCATTATTTCAGGTTTCTTTTTTATAAAAAAATCAATGGTAAAATTCAATTCTAGCTTTTGGCGACAATTACCTCGATAGTAACGTTCTCTAACATTGGTAATTGGAATAATCTCGGGAGGTTTTGTATAGGGGGGGGTCACAAATCCGCAAAAATCAAAATCGTAAGGAACTGGTATAACTGAGGTTAAAGAATCGTGGTATAATAATTTTATGTTGTGTAGCTTAGGAACTGACCAATCGGTATTGCCAATAAGGTACTGGAACATTGTCATTACGTCAAGAACCGGTCTATAGGTGGCATTTTGAATAATCCCTTGTGTCTCTATCTCCTTGGTTTTTGTTCGCTTTGCCAGCCATTTTACAGGTTCAATTAAAATTCCATAGGTGATGAAATTCTTGTACTTGCCAAACCTATCAAGATATATTAACCTAACTAATCGTACCTTAAAGCTATAGTCCGAAAGTATGTTATAGATACGGTATGCGTAGTACTCCTTTATTATATGTTGCTGGGCACGTTTGGTGTTCATACAGGGATTAACAAGCTTTATCCTTTGCGATGTGTTAAATATTGGATCGTTAATTTTTTGCGGTTTAATGGCAAGGGGTGGTATTTTGCAGTTTGATTTATCGCGCCGAAAGATTCCTCGTGTCATGGCTTTGGCAGGGAGCGATACTGAGGTATCAGCATAGAGATAGTAAATAATAATGTCGTGATAACGAGCGTTTTGGGGATTAACGTCGTAGAATAGTTCTTTTAAATCGCCAATTATTTCTATTTCCAGAATTGATTGTTCTTCAAATAGATTCCCTTGTGCATATGAACTTATAGTTACGATGCACAAAATAAATATTTGTGTTATTTTCCTAATCCTACTCATTTAATTAAGGTGCATTGACCATTTATTGAACAACTCCAAAACTTTCGAGTTTCATCAATGAGTAACCCTTGGGGAACAATACCCCTGCGGGCAAAAGGAACATTGATTGGAAATAACATTCCACTATAAAGCGGAGCAATACTATCAACTTCAGTATGACCTATAACCATTTGGCTTGCCCCAAATGTTTTTAAAACATAGCTAACTTCACTCATAGTTGCTTTAGGTATTGTGGGAGTTTGTAGCAAGTAACCCCTGTACCAAAGTAAACCATATTCAGAAAAAATGAGGTTGAGCTCATTAAGAAAAACATCGGGGTCAATTAAAAAAGAATTGTCGGGGTTATACAATTTATCAAGTAGCTGGTTCATTCGTACCAATGGGATATTTTTTTGCGCAAGCTGATACGATATTCCGGCATGAACAAAGAGGATGCTATCAATTACTATTCCAGCCTTAAAGTTTCGGACCATAGCACCGGGCCAAACGTTTTTGGAAAAAAGATCTGAATAGGATATTTTATTTCCGCGTGTTAATATCTGATACTTTTCGTGGATATATCGATTGTCGTTGTTCAATATAATCGTCTCATGGTTTCCCATCAATGTGTAAACCCGCCCACCCGATTGTTCAGCTTGCTCAGTTAATCGATAAACCAACCAAAGAACGTCGGTAACGCGTTCGCCCCTATCAACCAAATCGCCAATAAAAACTAAATGCCCATCGCCAAAAATCCAGTTTAGATTTTTATCAACTATTGAGTTGTTAACCAGCAACTTTGCTAAACTGTCATATTCACCATGAACATCGCCAACTGCAAATATTTTAACCTTTGAATTTATTACCGTCTCATTTTCGGAATACTTACTAGGTTTATTGAAGTTAACGGTGTAATTAATTGAATCAGTAGCATAAAAACCTTTAAAGGAAATTACACCATTGGTGGCCCTAAAGGTTTTTGATTTAACAAAAACCTTTGAATTTATACTGTCATTAACCAGGTAAAAGACTCTGGCTCGGCGTTTACTAATTCTCTCAACATGTGGCCCATCGAAACAGGATGGGTAAATTCCTTTGGAGTAAGCCACCATGTAATCACGGAGAAGGTTAGCCGCCTCGGTTTTGCCAAATGATAGGGCGTACTCAAGAGAGTTGTAGTTCTGAAAGTTTTGGAAAAAGGGATTTGCCCTAAATCGCATCAATACTTTAAGGGTGTTTACAGAGCCAACCCTTGCTGCATAAAGTAATGGAGTATTACGTTGAATGTTATAGACATCAACTATTGCTCCGTGGGTCAGCAAGTATTCAGCAATAGTATCCTTATCGTATATTGCACACTGAATTAACGGTGACAGTGTGTTTAACACAATATTTACATTGGCGCCTCTATCGACTAAATTCTTTATAAGATTTAAATTTGAGTTAGAAATTGCGAGGGTTAAAAGTGTGTGCGAATTATTAAAATAGGTTTTATTAATACCATTTACTTTAATTAAACTATCTATCTTACTAATGTTGTTTTCATTAATAAAACTTACAACCAAGGAATCATTACTTGTGTTGTCCTGAGCAAAACCATGAACAAATAAAAAGGGGGTAAATACAAGAAGATGTAATGCTAATTTAAATTTCATCTTATTTAAAATTTTATTCCCCAAAGCAATACATCGTCTATTTGCTCATTTCGTTTCATCCATGACAAAAAGGTCTTCTCAAAATGAGTGCATTTGGAAACACCATCCATACCCGAGGTCAATACGAGTTGTTCCTTAAACCTTGATCGCATGAACTTTTTATGGTTATCGCCACCAAGCTGATCAAAATACCCATCGGATGTGAGATATAACCAATCGCCAGGGGTAAGTTTAATGGATTTAACAGTAAAATTTTTGCTGCTTGCACCAGCCAATTTGGCTCCAAGTGTTACAAAATCGGGTTTAAGCTCTTGAACATCGCCATTTCGTTGCAGGAATAAAGGAATTAATGCGCTGGTATACTCAAGTAGATAGGTTTCCTTATCAAACACACATACAGCAATATCCATGCTATCTTTAAGAATCATTTCGTTTTTGGACTTACTAAGTCGTTTAATTAGTTGATCGTCAATAAATGAAAGAATATCGTCAGTTTTGTAAAGCATGTGTTGGTTTACTGCCTGATTTATTAAATCGATACCAATTATACTCATAAAAGCACCCGGAACGCCATGCCCTGTGCAATCGGCTAAGGCAAAGAATACTTTATTTCCCTTGGGAAGCATCCAGTAAAAATCGCCGCTAACAATATCTTTAGGACGGCTAAAAATAAAAGTATCGGAAAACTGTTTTTTCACAAAACTTATAGGAGGCTGAATGGATTCCTGAATTCGCTCAGCGTATCTAATACTATCGGTAATTTTCTGAATGTAACTTTCAATAATACTATAGGCTTCTTCCACGTTTTTGTTCTTTTGTTCAATGAAATCCTTATTTTTTTCAATTTCTTGCTTTTGCTGCTCAATCTCCTGATTTTTCTCTTCGAGCAACACATTTTTTAGCTCAATTTCCTCAAGTTGCCTTGCAAGCTTTTCGGCAGTTCTTCGCTTATCCCTCAAGGCAAAGTAAATAACCAGCAACATGACCCCGCTAAGCAAAAGCCCTATCAATAGGACATAGGTTTGGATTTTAGTTCTAGTAATTTCCCGTTGCTTTAACTCTTGCTGCTGAAGTAATAGTT
>JAKPCT010000163.1 GCA_029553165.1 Bacillota bacterium | reverse complement strand
TTATGAAGAAGATAGTTTTAACAGGTGGGGGAACAGCCGGTCATGTGATGCCTAACTTAGCTTTGTTGCCTGAATTAAACCGGCAAGGTTACCAACTGTTTTACATTGGCAGTCATAATGGTATCGAAGCTGAATTAGCAGCGAAGGTGGGAATATCCTATTATTCAATTGCGACGGGAAAGCTGCGTCGCTATTTATCATTAAAAAATTTGACAGACCCATTTCGTGTAATTAAAGGGTTATGGGAAGCGATCAGAATCATTAAAGAGCTCAAACCTGATGTAGTATTTTCGAAGGGCGGATTTGTTTCAGTACCGGTGACCATTGGTGCCTGGATTAACAGAGTTCCGGTGATCTTACATGAATCAGATTTAACTCCGGGATTAGCAAACCGTTTGGCATTGCCGTTTGCGTCATTGGTATGTGCGACATTCCCAGACACAATGAAACATCTTCCGTCAACTAAAAGTGTCTTAACTGGCAATCCGATTCGCGCTGAGCTGCTGCAAGGCTCGCGTGAGGCAGGACTCAAACTGTGTGGGTTTAGTAATGATAAGCCTGTTTTAGCAGTATTAGGAGGCAGCTTGGGTTCGGTTGTAATCAATAAAACAGTACGTTCGGTTTTACCGGAATTGCTCAAAAACTTTCAGATTGTACATATTTGCGGTAAAGGGAACATCGACAATTCGCTTGACGTTGATGGCTATCAACAGTTTGAATTTGTCAATGAAGAGCTGGCGCATCTGCTGGCAGCGGCTGATGTTTGTCTTTCCAGAGCCGGTGCCAATTTTATTTTCGAATTATTAGCCCTGCGAAAACCAAGCTTGTTAATCCCACTCTCGAAAAATGCGAGTCGTGGTGATCAGATCCTCAATGCACAATCCTTTGCGAAACAAGGTTTTAGTATGTTGTTGCCGGAAGAAGAGCTGACCGCTGAAAAGCTCTTGGAGCAGATTGCTGAATTGTATAATAACCGGCAACAGTTTATTAAAGCAATGGCAGACAGTGAGCTGCAAAATGCCACCAAAACGATTGTGGACTTGATTAATAAATTCTGCAATAAATAATGGTTTTTCATGTTTTTGGAACTGATGATGATTTCCTTAAGTCTCTGGCGTTACTATGTCAGTGGCTTTTTTATTGGTCGAATGATTCCATCATTTACATAAAGGGTTGCTATTAAGTTTAGATAATTAAGTAATGTTGATTAACAGTAAGCGATGACTCTTAAAATTTGTAAATG
>JAKPCT010000161.1 GCA_029553165.1 Bacillota bacterium | reverse complement strand
CATTTACAGCACCAGTATAGAGTATCCCCAATTCACTTATTACCCAAAGCTTGCGTCCTTCGCTTAGCAGGGCTATTTTATCGTCTTTTTTTACGCCAAGACTTAAAAGCCCGGCAGCCAAACGGTAAACCTCGGTTCGGGTTTGGGCATAGGTTGTTGGTTCATACTTATCGGTTAATTTCTCCCAGATATAAGGGTTGTTGGAAAACTTGCTAACGCTTTCCTCAAATAGATCGATTATTGTTTTCATCTGTTTAATTTTTTTCCACCAATAGTGATGGCAAAATTAAAAAAATATGTTTTGCAACATACACCAGTAATAAAAATCGAGTTTTGTATTTTTGGGGAATGGAAAAGCGGAATATTTTCGACCTATCGTTTTGTACCCTTTGCCCACACGAATGTGGTGTAAACAGGTACACCCAAACCGGTTATTGTAATGTTGGTGCAAATCCAATGGTATCGTCAATTTTCCCCCACAAAGGCGAGGAGCCTGTAATATCAGGGGAAAAGGGAATTTGCAACGTTTTTTTTGCCCACTGCAACCTGCAATGCATTTTTTGCCAAAACCACCAAATAAGTAGGAATGGCAAGCATGGCAAAAACTGGTTAACCGATACTAAAATTATTGTTGATGACATAAAAAGCCTACTCGATTCGGGTATTGGAATAGTTGGCTTTGTTTCGCCTTCGCACCAAGTGGCCCAAATGGTTGATATTGTGAATTCCCTGAATAAATCGGGCTATAAGCCAATTATCGTATTCAACTCAAATGGGTACGACAAGGTTGAAACCTTAAAAATGCTTGAGGGCATAGTTGACGTTTACTTACCCGATTTAAAATATTACGACAGCGCACTATCGTTAAAGTTCTCAAGGGTATCGGACTATTTTGTGGTAGCCTCAAAAGCCATTAAAGAAATGTACCGACAAAAGGGTTCTACCCTAATCCTAAACAACGAGGGTTTAGTGGATTTTGGATTAATTATCAGACATTTAGTGCTTCCTGGCCATGCCAATGACAGCATTAATCTCCTCAACTTTCTTGCGGAGGAGGTTTCAACAAAACTATACATCTCTCTCATGTCGCAGTACTATCCTCCAGCAGGACTTTCATTGCCAAATGAACTAAACCAACATGTGGGTATAGAGGAGTACAAAAAAGTTATTGAAGTATTGGAGAATCTAGGGTTCAGAGGATGGATTCAGGATATTGAAAGCAACCAGTCTTACCGTCCCGATTTTGAAAGTAGCACACCTTTTTCCGAATAAACCAACCTAAATTGATTAAAAATCAACAACTTTGATTAATGTTTTAGCATTAAATTTTGATTTATTAAAAAATTGTGTTTATATTGCACTAAAATTAACCTTTAACCTGGAATCCCTATGAAAAGAGTTATACTATTTATAGTGCTGGCAGCTTTTGTTGGTACCGGTTGCAAGTACTTTAATAAAAATAAAAAGGTTGACCCTATTGCCCTGCAAAAAGCAAAAGAGGATAGCATAGCAAAAGCAAAAGCCTTTGAGGAAGAGCAAAAAAGAATTGCTGAGGAGCAAGCTAAACAGGAAGAAATGCGGAAACAGCAAGAATATGAAAACACATACCGTTTCCACGTAATTATTGGCAGCTTTAAGGTTCCCTCAAATGCCACTTCATGGGAGGAGGAGGTTCATAAAATGGGTTTCAGCAAAACTAAAATACTTGATTCCCCAAATGGTTTTAAACTAGTTTCAATTGGTCAGTACGACACGTATAGCAAGGCTTTCAACGAAATTGAGCGCATTAACTACGAACGCCTCGACGAACCCATGGAGATGTGGGTTTACGAAAACAAGTAGATATTAATTAAGCGATGGAGAAACCGCCATTTTTTGGCGGTTTTTTATTTTATTGACAAAAAATGTATTTGGTTTAAGCTATTTTGATTTTATTTGCTGCACAAAACAAACTAAATCTAATTTATAAACCCAATGGAAAAGATTCGACAAACACTACGCGATCATGCCTGGGCACGTTGGACAGCCTTGGCAGTTGTAGCTTTTACCATGTTAACCGGTTACTACTTAACCGATGTGATGGCCCCACTGAAAGGGCTTTTAGAGCAACAACTCTCATGGGGTAGTTCAGAATACGGCTTTTTTACAAGTGCCTATGGGTGGTTTAATGTATTCCTCTTCATGCTGATTATTGGCGGCATTATCCTCGACAAAATGGGTGTTCGGTTTACCGGTCTAATGGCTGCCACCATAATGGTTATTGGTACTTCCATTAAGTTCTGGGCTGTTTCCACCCATATGCTCGATGGACAGGTTTGGAATATTCTATGGATATTCCCCATTAAAGCACAAGTTTTCATGGCTGCATTGGGGTATGCTATTTTTGGAGTAGGTGTTGAGGTGGCTGGTATTACCGTTTCAAAAATCATTGTAAAATGGTTCAAAGGCAAAGAGCTAGCACTTGCTATGGGTTTGGAAATGGCCACTGCCCGTTTAGGTACTGCACTTGCCCTGGGCACTTCCGTCCCCATAGCAAAAGCCTTTGGCCATGTCTCAAAACCTATTCTATTTTGCCTAATCCTCTTGGTAATTGGCCTTATTTCATTTATAGTTTACACTTTTATGGATAAGAAACTCGATGCTTCGCAGGCCGAATACGACAAGAATAACAATGTAACCAATGAGGAGGAAGCATTTAAGATATCGGATATTTTCAATATCATTACCAATAAGGGTTGGTGGTATATTGCAATACTTTGTGTGCTGTTCTACTCAGCGGTGTTCCCATTCCTCAAATACGCAGCCGACTTAATGGTAAACAAGTTTGGTGTTGCCGAATCGCTTGCCGGAACAATTCCTGCCATGTTACCCTTTGGTACCATACTACTTACACCCCTTTTCGGTAATATTTACGATAGGAAAGGTAAAGGAGCTACCATCATGCTGATTGGCTCACTTCTGCTTATCTTTGTGCACACCATGTTCTCAATACCATTCCTTAACCACTGGATTATTGCAATTATACTTATTATTATTCTAGGTATTGGATTCTCATTGGTTCCCTCGGCAATGTGGCCTTCAGTACCAAAAATTATCCCAGAGAATCAGCTGGGAACTGCCTACTCCTTAATTTTCTGGGTACAAAACTGGGGCTTAATGGGTGTTCCCGCCCTTATTGGTTGGGTGCTCGATAAGTACTGTGTAACCGGACAGAAAGTGGTTGAAGGTGTAACTGTTAATACCTACAACTACACTTTACCAATGATTATTTTCACTTCGCTTGGCATACTTGCCCTAGTTTTTGCATTGCTGCTTAAGGCTGAAGATAAGAAAAAGGGTTATGGACTTGAACTGCCAAATATTCAAAAGTAATTTTTCATTCCTAAAGGGGATGTCCGCACTGCGGATGTCCTCTTTCTTTGCTTTTGCCTGCTTATTTACTTTTTCACAACCTAGTTCCTCTCAAGAAATTTCGGGTACACCAATTGAGATAGATAGGTTTGCAATGGAGATGCAAACCGTTGACGAGAGCACAACTCTTATTTCAACAATAGTTTCGTTTACAGCTATTCAAGATCAGATATCCAATACAATATCCATTAACTTACCAAAAGCCCAGGAAGTTATTGTAAATAGAAGTAAAGCTAGAATTACCGATTCAAAGGGTAATGTTATTTGGAAAGGTAACCTTGAGAAAAAAGTTACAACGGAAAACTCGCTTAGCTTTATGTTTGGTAAGGATTGGTTGACTAAAGAAGGCATTCAACCATACACCATAGAGTGGGAAACGAATGCCTTGGTAAGTACACCTACCGGAAACTATGTTTGGCCTACATGCCTTTCAGGAAACATAAACTCAGTAAAGTACCTCGGATTAAGAGTTTTTGCCGATAACGAGTTCAAAGAAAAAATTGAAACTAATCTTGAGGTAAGTTCTAGGTTAATGGATCAATCCTCAGGTCTTAGCGGTGTAGTTTGGGAGTTGAGCAACTATCGTACAAAAAAGGCCTGGCAATATACCAAGCCTATTGAAAATCCCTTTGTAAAAATATCTTTCTAACTGTTTTTCATTCCCTTACAATTGTTTCGTCCCTGTTTGGTCCAACAGAAATAATCCTAACCGGAACGCCTGTTTCCTGCTCAATAAACTGGATGTAAGCCATTAGCTCGTCAGGCAAATCACTATCAGATTTGAAGCCTGAAATATCGGTCATCCAACCCTTAAACTCCTTGTAAACCGGCTCAATGGGCGTATTAATATCGTAGGGCAACCTATCGGTTTCAATACCGTTTACCTTGTATGCTACCGCAACCTTGATGGTTTCAAAGGAATCAAGCACATCGGGTTTAGTCATTATTAGCTGGGTTACACCATTGAGCATAATGGCATACTTCAATGCAACTAGGTCGAGCCAACCACAACGACGCGGCCTACCAGTGGTGGCACCAAACTCAACGCCTATCTTTCGCATCTTTTCGCCAATCTCGTTATCAAGCTCGGTGGGGAATGGTCCAGAGCCTACTCGGGTACAGTATGCCTTGAATATGCCATAAACCTCACCCACCGCATGGGGAGCAATACCCAACCCCGTGCAAGCGCCGGCACAAATGGTGTTCGATGAGGTTACGAACGGGTAAGAACCAAAATCGATATCGAGCAATGATCCCTGAGCACCCTCCGCAAGCACCCGTTTTCCCTGTTTGATGTAGCTATTTATTTCGTACTCAGAGTCGATAAGGTCGTACTGACGTAGAAGCTCTATGCCCTTAAACCACTCCTCCTCATGCTGCTCAATGTTGCTTGAATAGTTATATTGCCTTAATATTTCCTTGTGTTTGTTCTTTAGGAAATTGTATCTATCCTTAAAATCGGGTAAGAGGATATCGCCCACACGTAGCCCATTACGT
>JAKPCT010000151.1 GCA_029553165.1 Bacillota bacterium | reverse complement strand
CGATACAGACCTTTTTTGCAATATTCATTAATTTCGCTTATAGGAGTACTTGCCATTAGTGCATTACATTTGGTGAGGGTTAAAAATCAGGCGGAGCTGGTTGTATTTCCGGTACCCAAAAGTTCAGTAATATGTGTAAACAGCAACGGAAACGCTCTATTGGTTCTTTACGATTCAATCGATACCAAGTTTTCAACGGATGGGTACATCAGGAATCGGGCGCTACAAAAAGCCCTTGAAATAAACCTAAACTTTTACCAAGAGCAAGAGCATTCAAACCAACTAAAAATTATCAAAAAATCGGGTTTGGCATTACTTGTTGCTGGAAACAAAACCATTGCATTAGCCTATAACGATAGCGCAAGATTCCTTAAAAGCATAAAGCCCTTAAATGTTGACATACTTATTGCTAATCGCTTTTATAGCAATAGTTTATTAAACATCATAACCCCACAAAAGGTGATTATTGACCCAAGCATTAAATCAGCATACGCTAATCGGCTTTCATCAACACTGATTAAGAACAATATCGCTTTTTACAATACAAGCGTTTCGGGCTTTTTTGAATATAACCTCAACGAAACGAATCCGAAAACCTTTGCATCTCAGTAAGTAATAATTATTTATACTCAGGTACATTTTGATTAAAAAAGATGTTACTTTGCAATTTATTTTTGAATACATAACCTATGTACATTATTGTTGTTGGTGCAGGCGAGGTAGGAACGCACTTGGCCAAAATGTTAGCCAAGGAATACCACGATGTTACAGTGATTGACCCCGATGAGGAGATGCTTAGTCACGTAACAGCCAGTGCCGATGTACTCACCATACAGGGTTCAGCAACATCGATAAAGGTATTGAAGGATGCTAACATAAAAAAGGCCGACCTGTTCATTGCCGTTGCTCATTCCGAGGAAACCAATATAGTCTCGGCAACCCTTGCCAAAAAGCTTGGTGCCAAAAAGGTAATTGCCCGTATAGACAAGTGGGAATACCTACAACCCAACAACAAGGAGATTTTCCTTAACCTAGGCATCGATTCGCTCATCTATCCCGAAAGGCTAGCCGCACGCGAAATTATTACCCTGCTTGGACAGACCAGCTCTACTGAGTTTGTCGATTTCTCCGGTGGAAAACTCTCCCTCATAGTGTTCAAACTCGAGGAGGAATCCCCGGTTGTTAACTACACTCTGCTTCAGGCTACCAAGAATACTCAGAATCTGGATTATAGAGCCGTTGCCATATCGCGCGAGGGTATAACCATTATCCCCCGGGGTAACGACCAATTTAAGGTAAACGACCTGGTTTACGTTATTGCCAACCAGAATGGTATAAAAGAGATGTTGGAGTACTCCGGAAAAAAGAACATTGATGTTAACAACCTGATGATTCTGGGAGGAAGCCGTATAGCCATTCATCTAGCCACTGAACTGGAGCGTTCCATGAACGTAAAACTGATTGAGGTTGACCCCGAAAAGAGCGAAAAGTTAGCCGCTCAGTTCAAGAATGCCCTTGTTATTAATGGCGATGGACGCGATACCGACTTGCTGATGGAGGAAGGGCTTCAGTACATGGATGCCTTTGTGGCAGTTACCGGCAATTCGGAAACCAATATTCTGTCGTGTATCATTGCTAAACGAATGGGGGTTAAAAAAACTATTGCCGAAATTGAAAATATCAACTACATAAGGTTAGCTGAAAGTATTGGTGTTGATAGCGTGATTAATAAGAAATTGATTACGGCAAGCCGTATATTCCGCTACACCATGAGCACCGACGTTTCCACCATCAAGTGCCTTACCGGTTCCGATGCCGAAGTACTTGAATTTATTGTTAAACCGGGTGCCCCAATAACCAAAGGTAAACTCAAAGATATTGGTTTCCCAAAAGATGCCATAGTTGGAGGTGTGGTGCGTGGCGATAACGTCTTTATTGCTAAAGGCGATACGGAGATTAAACCTTACGACCGAGTAGTTGTATTTGCCCTCCCAACGGCAATCAACAAGGTTGGTAAGTACTTTAACTAAGGTTTGGAAGGCTAACCGTAAAAGTACTCCCCCGCTGCTGCTCGCTGGTTACCTTAATCTGCCCGCCTAAATCGGTTACTAGCTGCTTGCAGATTATTAAACCAAGCCCGCTGCCCCGCTCGTTCATCGTACCAGGTTGTATCAATGATTCTACTGTATTAAAAAGCCTATCGGCAGTTTCCCTTGGCATCCCCACCCCGTAATCGGTAACGGATATCTCAACCTGGTTGCCCTTAGGCAGAGCGTACACATCAACCCTTCCTCCAGGACTGGAAAACTTAATGGCATTTGAAATTAAATATCTTATCACCGTTCCTAACATATCGGCATCACTGTAAAGGCTAGTACCGGGCTCAACCCTGTTGTTTATAGCAACACTTTTAATTTCGGCTGCAGGTTTTTGGGTTAAAATAACCCTATCAATAAACTCTTTTAAATGGATGTTGATCTTACGGGCTAAAACCTGCTTACCCTGCGACTTTATCCAGCTCAGAACATTTTCCAGCAAATCGTTAGTGGCAAAGCCCAATGCGTATAAACGCTTCGAAAACTCAATCAATCCATCGTCGCCAATGGCAAGGCTTTTGTCTTTAACCATTTGGGCAATGGTTACGATGGAGGTTAACTGATTCTTTAGGTCATGGGCAAGAATTGAGAAAAATCTATCCTTGGTACTGTTAAGCATGTTAATTTCATCGCGCTGTGCCAGTAACAGCCTAATATCCTTTGCCCGTTTAATGTAGAAATAAATTACAAGCCCAACTATCAAGGCAAGAAGGATTATAATAGCAATGTAAAGCTTTATGATATTTCGTTGGAAATCCAAGCGTTCCGCCAGTGCCTTTTCCCGTTCTTTTTGAAGGTTCAGCGTTTCCTCGTACTTTAAAGCCTCAGTTAGCTGAGTTAAACGCTCAACGAATTGGCTTAAGGCAATGCTATCGTTTAAAACCACAGCTTGATTGCTATGGTAGTATGCCTTTTCGAACTGTTTTTTTTGTGCAAAGGCCAAAGCTAAACCGTTATGACAATCGCGCGAAACAGTCAGGTTTTTAAAACTCTCATTATTCCTTAAACATTTTTCAAAGCAAAAGATAGCATCGTCGTACTTGTTTAATTTATTGTATAGTTGCCCCTTGTAAAAGTATGCAACGGCTAAACCTTGCAAATCGTTTTTGGGTGAATACAAGTCAATGGCAGTTTGAATGTTTTGCATACTACTACTGTATTGCTCCTTGAGTAGTTCTATTGACCCAATGTTAAGATACGATGTGGCTATACCCTGGTTATATCCAATTTTTTGTCGCAATTCCAATGAGTGTTTAAAGCAGGTAAGGGCGGAGTCGAGTTCGTTTTTATTCTTGTAAATGGTTCCCATGATGTTGTAAATGTAGGCAAGGGTATAATCGTCGTTTACCTTTTTTGCATACTCCATGGCACGGTTACCAAACTCAACGGCACGGTTGTATAATCCAAGCCGATTGTAAAGGTCGGCAAGGTTATTGTACTGAAAGGCTAAATGTTTAACGAAACCATATGTGCGTGAAACCTCCAAACCATTGAAGTAACATTCCAATGCCTGCGCGTATCGGCCCTTGTTACGGTAGGCTATCCCTAAACGGTTGTAGGAATCGGATAATTCCATTTGAAGGTTCAACAATATTGCAAGCGAAACAGCCATTTGACCGTACTCTATGGCTTTATCGGGATCGTTATTCCTGTTTTCCCAGCACAAAAGCTTTAGGGTAACCACCTTTATTGAATCGTCAGGCCTCTCGAGAACCTTTGCCAAAGCTTCGAGCGACGATGGCTTTGCACCCCCTAACATATCTTCCTGTGCGGTAATGAAAATGGGCGTGGAAAATGAAAAAATCAATAAAAATGAAAACTTTATAACTATTGCCTTCACCATACGATAGGCATTCATACAAAAATTTTTATAAAGATACATCAATTTTCCTATAAAAATCAACATTGAAATAATTGATTATTAGATTCTAAGGTTTGATTCTATTTGACCATCACATGGAGTTAGCAACAATTCGATATATTTGCACCAATGCTATGAAAAAGAAAAAACGAAATAATCAATGGCTTTTACCTGTTGCCTTATTCATTGGCGCACTGACCGTATGGATTATTGTACGTTTCATTTCCGATCCTCATCACCGTTACTTGATTTGGGGTATCGACGTATCAGCTCACACCGGAAAAATTGACTGGGAAAAAGTAAAGGATCATAAGGTTGATTTTGCCTTTATAAAGGCAAGCGAGGGTGCCACCCTTAAG
>JAKPCT010000143.1 GCA_029553165.1 Bacillota bacterium | reverse complement strand
TGTAGTGATGCCCGGCCAACCAGCCTAACATGCCATGTACTCATTGTCAACAGCTTTCGCGGCATAAACGCTTAGACTATTGTTTGATTAGCTACTGCTTTGATGACCGAGGTATTTTACACATAAATTTGGACTTGACTGTTTTTCAAGATGTAATTCGTTATGAAAGTGAGCTCATAAAAAAACGATATTCATGGTGCCCATAAAACAGTGTGTTCGTGGTATGATAAGGAGGGCAACGACTTAAACGCAACTAGGTTGCGTTTATTTTTTGTGTTGAGGTAGGATGACCTATTCCCATATGGATGATTTAATGGTATAATTAAATCGAACATATGTTTGGAATGGGAAGTGACAGACATGGTTGAAGAAATTGGTGAACCTGTTAGTGTGTTGGCGTCGTTTTCTCAAGGCAGGGTAGCGCCGTTGCGGTTCAAATGGCGTAATCGTTGTTACCAGGATTTAACTCTCGCCTCAACTTGGTGCGATTATGAAGGTGCGTCGAAACGGATTTATTTTTCGGTCTTAAATACTGATCACGCCAATCTCTACGAACTATGTTTTCACACCCGGGATTTGCAATGGATCCTGGTAAGGATTCACCATGACTGACTGGCAGGGACGGTTGATCTTTCACGTGGATGCCGATGCTTTCTTTGCATCGGTCGAACAACGTTCTAACCCCAGGCTGATCGGCAAACCAGTTGTCGTCTGTGGGCTGCCTTGGGAAAAAGGGGTAGTAACCGCCGCCTCGTATGAAGCACGCCGTTATGGCGTCAAAGCGGGAATTCCAAATTTTCAAGCCAGAAAACTCTTGCCAAACGCTTATTTTATCCCGGTGAATATCCCTAAATACTTATACTATTCTTTAAAACTTTTTGCCATCTATCTTCAATATTCACCAAAAGTTGAACCATACTCTATTGATGAAGTTTTCATGGATATGACCGGTACGATCAAAAATCCGACTGTACTTGAAGTTGAAGCCCTGGCCCAAAATATAAAAACGAAAGTGCTCCGCGAAACCGGTCTGACAGTTTCGGTCGGGATTGGACCCAATAAGTTGGTCGCCAAAGTCGCTACCGAGTTGATGAAACCTAACGGACTGACGATCATTGGACCGGATAACCTTGCGAAAAATTTAGCTCTACTACCGGTCAAACTATGCCCTGGCATTGGGGCCAAAACTGCATCGCTACTGAATGACGCTGGGATTCAAACCTTCGGTGATTTAGCAGCAGTCCCTCTCTTCAAACTCCGGCGGATATTTGGAATCAACGGTGAAAAGTTCTATTGGGCCGCCAGAGGTATTGATAATACGCCAGTATTGTCTTTAGAGGAGCTTCCTCCGGAAAAATCCAAAGGCCATGAGGTGACCTTGGCTCAGAGCATCAGCTCTCTACCAGAGATCAAAGGGTTAATTTGGCAACTTGCTGACAAAGTCGCCTTCCAGCTCCGTGAAAAACATCTTGAAGCGACTGGGGTCCGAATTAAAGTCAAGATCGATACAGTCAAAAGTAAACTATGTCAGTGTCAATTGACAGACGCAACCTCTGATGGCAGTGTAATTGCCGCGACTTCTTTTAAACTTCTGTCTAAAACTTGGGATGGGAAACCTTTGAGAGGTCTCGGTGTCTATGCAATCGGTCTGATGAAAGCAAATGGCGGTGTCCAGTTGCCATTATTTCCGATCGATGATTCAAAAACCAGTGATGAGTTAGGAAGAACGATTGACTGCCTAAAACAAAAATATGGTGAAGGAATTATCAGTACAGCGGTGAATTTATTAGTCAATCATCTTTCCCAAAACGGCGATCAATAATGAGGGGCAGGGCATAGTATGGGTATTGCACTTGTAGGCACGTCTGGATTTTCGTACAAAGATTGGCGGGGAGTATTTTACCCCGAAAATATCAAAGCACAGACGATGCTTAATTACTACGCACAACAATTTCCCTTGTTGGAATTGGATTTTTCTTATTATCAAATGCCTAATTTTAAGGCAATGGCAGCGATGGAAGAGAAAACGCCCGATAATTTTCTTTTTTGTGTTAAAGCCCATAAGTCGATGACCCACGAGTTCAGTCGCGTCCCGTCGGAAGACCGTTTGAATTTTAAAAGCTTCACTCAGGCGATGGAACCGATCCGTCAAGCTGGAAAATTAGGGTGTCTTTTGTTTCAATTTCCGTGGGGATTTAAAAATACCCAAGCCAATCGAAGCTACCTCCGGTTTATTCGGGATGAACTTCCCGATGAAGAGTTGATTATTGAGTTTCGCAATGTCGAGTGGGTTCAGCCAGCTGTCTTCAATTATTTAAGAGGACTTAAACTGGGGTTTTGTTGTGTTGACGAACCCAAGTTAAAAGGATTATTTCCACCGTTAGTCACTGCTACGTCGGAATTGGGTTATATCCGGTTTCACGGGCGAAATGCCGCTAAATGGTGGAAAAACGAACATCCTTGGGAAAGGTATGACTATCTGTATTCCCGGGAAGAATTAGAAGAATGGGAGCCGAAAATCCTGAAGTTGACCGGTGAGACCAAACGGACATTTGTATTATTCAATAACTGCCATGCTGGTCATGCCGTCATTAATGCCAGAATGCTAATAGAGTTGTTATTGCGATAATGCATTTTTACTTATTTGGCATTCAAAACAATTACCAATTAATTAATTTTCCAATGCTGACAATGATATTCTTCAGCAAGTTAATCAATTTCTTTATTATTTCTTTGTCTTAAAATTTAAAGTGCAAAATATGGCATATAAAGACCTAACTTATTTATTGGTAGGTCTATTTTTTTACCATTTTATTTTTCTAATTAACATTTAAATTCTGGCAAAAAGTTCTAAACCACAGCAGGATAATGGAAAAATTTGTAGAAATAAACCTGTTGTTTTTTTGTTTTGTATAATAAATATTTGTTTTTAGAAATTCTAATTTTTAATATATTTGAAGAGCTTAGTAAGTATTTTTACGGGGTGAAGTTATGTTTACTTGGATTAAAAAAACTGGTTACGTATTTGCAATGAGTTTCTGTTTGTTATTAATTCAAGCTTCATTAGTTTTGGCGGTGACTGATATTGGCAGCGCTACAATTGCCACTGATACGGTTTGGACTAAGGAAGGCAGTCCTTATGTTGTCAGCAATTTAACAATCAATACTGGAGTGACACTTACAGTCGAAGCGGGAACGGTTGTTAAGTTGACTTCCCAAGGGACTGTTCAAGTAAACGGGAAACTCGTTTTAAATGGAACGAGCAGCAGTCCGGTAGTCTTCACCTCGATTAAGGATGACAGCTTTGGCGGAGATACTGATGGAGTTGACGAAATTCCGAAAAGGGGTGAAGGGGGAAATATTATTGTTGGTAACAATGGTGAATTTATTTGTGATTATACCAAACTGTTATATGGTGGAATTAATAAAGATAAACAATATTATGTATTAATTAATAATGGTAATAGCAAGTTGACTAATACATTAATTAAGGATTTTTATGGTAATGCAATTAAAAACGCAGGTGAATTAATTATTAACCATTGTGATATTATTGGCCAAAATGTCGATGGGATTGAAAATAATAACAAATTAAGAATTGATAATAGTAGGATTGAAGTAGAGAGAGTGGGGATAATCAGTAACAAAGAAGCTATTGTCAATAATTGTAAGATTAATTCCAATTATGCCTGGTGGAGTATTGGAGTTGAAGTTACTGGAGAAGTAATAATTAGTGATAGTCAGATATTTGGCAAAGGAACAGGTATTAAGTCTAACGGGGCCAAACTCGAATTGAATGGTTGCACCATTTCCAGTAATCAAGAATCAATATCTGGAAACAACGGAATTGGCTTGCTTGGTTATGGGGAATTTAAGCTGAAAAACAATCAATTTGTTGCAAATGGTGTTGCAATAGCGTTTGAGCGTTATCCAAATGATGTGGTTATAGTTGAAGATAGTGGTAATACATATTCAAATAATAAATATGATGGTTATGGGTTAGTTTCATTGAGTAATACAGCGGCCAAAATAAAACCATTAACAAAACCCTATATAATAATTGAGACTTTAACAGTAGCAAAGGATACCGAAACCGAGATTGAAGCGGGGACAATATTCAAGTTTATGGTTGCTCAAAGTAATACCAAATGTATAAAGATAGAAGGTAAATTAATTTTAAACGGGGACAGTAACAATCATGTAGTATTTACCTCAATCAAGGATGATAATTATGGTGGAGATACAGATGGGGTTGATGAAACACCGGAAGCTGGTGATTGGGGAAATATCATTGTAGGGACAAATGGAGAATTAATCTGTAATAATGCTAAATTATTGTATGGTGGTTTTTTCAGTAATAGTACGTGGAGAACTTATTTGATTGGTAATAATGGGAAAGTGCAAATAAAAAACAGTATAATTGGAGACTTTTATTCGACGGGGATCGAGAATAATGGGATTTTAATTATCGATCAACTGGCAATCAATGGAGTAAACTCAAGTAATGGAATAATTAATAACAAAGAATTGGTAATAAAAGACAGTGAGATAGCAGTAAAAAGTTTGGGAATAAAAAATCAAGATAAACTTGAAGCAGATAATTGTAATATTATTGCCCAAAAAAATAATCAAAGTATTGGAATTGAAACAACTGGAAATGCAATTATTAAAAATAGTCAAATAACTGGTTCCGGAATCAGCATTAAGTCAGATGGAGCAAAACTGGAGCTAATTAATAGCATCATTATCAGTAATAAAGATTCAGGAACCGGTTTATCAGGCTATGGAGAATTTATTATAAAAAACAACCACTTTACCGGAAACGTTTATCCAATGGCATTCGAAAGATATCCGAATGAAGCAATAATTACAGAATACAATGGAAACAAATATACAGATAACAAATACAATGCAATAAGGATCAGTTCACTGCCTAATACATCAGCAAAGATTGGACCAATGGATCTATCATATATAATAACCAATAATCTAACTGTGGCAGAAGGTAGTGAGGTCGAACTCGTTGCAGGGACTGTATTTAAGTTCATTACTAAAAACGATAATAACAAAATTAATCTGTATATCAACGGGAAATTGGCAATAAACGGCAATAACTCCAATCCGGTAGTATTTACTTCAATAAAAGATGATAAATACGGTGGCGATACTGATGGATTAAATGAGACACCTCAAGCGGGAGATTGGGGAATAATTATTATTCATTCTAATGGAGAACTGAATGGTAGTAATTTTAAAATATTGTACGGAGGCCAAGGCATTGACAGTCAGTCTTATAAGACATACTTGATCGAGAATAACGGTAAAATTGAATTAAAAGACACAATAATCAAGGATTTTTACCATGATGGAATTATTAATGATGGAATTATAGTAATCGATCGAGTTGAAATAGTTAGAAATAATGGCAATAACTACCATACTACAAGTTATGGAATAGTAACATCGAAGAAATTAACTATTACGAATAGCCAAATTGCTGGACCGGATATTGGAATAGCAGGCTCCGGAGAATTTAATGTTAAAAATAATCAATTTGTTAAAACGGCATATCCAGTAGCATTTGCCAAATATCCAAATGGGGTAGTCTTGAACGAGTGGAGTGGTAATACATACACTGATAATCGCTATAATGGGATTAGAATTATTTCGCTATCGGATTCTTCAGCAAAAATTAAACCATTTGGGCTACCATATCTGATTGCGGATAACTTAACAGTAGCGAAAGATATTGAGGTTGAGATCGAAGCCGGCACCGTGTTTAAATTTATTCCAATTAATAATAAAAATTATATAGAACGGTTTAGTATTAATGTTGATGGTAAATTATTATTGAACGGAACCAGTGATAATCCGGTAGTCATTACATCTGTGGCTGATGACAATTATGGCGGAGATACTGATGTAAGAGATGAATCACCACAGAGAGGAGATTGGGGAGCTATAATTATAGGTTCAAGAGGGGAGTTGGTTAGTAATTATGGAAGACTTTTATATGGAGGTTGCCGGTATATCAATTTTCAATATAGTTACCAGTTAATAGTCAATAATGGTAAAGTTCAATTAACAAATAGTATCTTACATAATTATTCAAGGTATGGAATTATTAATTCGGGGGAACTGGTAATCGAACGATGCCAGATAGGTGGAGAAAATTCAGGTTATGGTGTGATTAACAATAATGAGGCAGTAATCAAAGATAGTAAAATTGAAGTCTTAAATGAAGGCATTAACAGTAACAGCAATATCCAAATAGAAAATTGTGATATTAAAGTAGTCAACGCTTATTGGAGTTTTGGAGTTTCAATAACTGGAAATGCAGCGATTAAAAAAAGTCAGATTTATGGTGATGGTTTTGGGATAAAAGTTAATGGTGGTAAACTCCAATTGCTTCAATGTGACATTTCCAGTAAAAAAGATTATGGTATTGGTATTCAACTTTTAGGTGGAGAAGCCAGAATAACTTCATCTACGATCAATAACAATTTCATTGGTATTGATATCAATGGTGGCCAACTTGACTTGTTAAACTCGGAGATTTCAAGCAATACTACCGGTATTTTGTATCAAAAGTCAGCAGTCTTGCCCTATATCCGTAACAATAATTTTATGGATAATGGGATTGCAGTTAAAAACAGTAACTCAACGGCAATCGATTGTGCTTGGAATTATTGGAATCACGAAGCCGGTCCCAGTACCTACCAATCAGCAACAAAAAGCTGGACGAACTTCGGGGATCGGATCGAAGGGGCAGTAACTTATATCCCGTTGTTTAACACTAAGTGTTCTGAGACGATAGTACCGGTACAGATTTCGATCACCGGGATCACCGAAGGCCAGAAGCTTAATTGTGAACCGGAGATCACCGTAACTATTACGGAAGGAAAGCTTAACAAGCTGTTAATGAATGGCGAACCGTGGCAAAACGGTAACCAATTACCCGATGGTGAACATTGTTTTAAAGTTGTTGCCGAAAACTTTGTCGGTGAAGTCCGTGAAGTTGAAGTACGGTTCACAATTGACCGTGTGAAACCGGTTGCCGTAATTGATAATGGTTTAGAGATCAGAGCAGTTACCGGAAAGACGATTAAGTTTACCGCAAATCAATCAAGTGATAATACAAAGATAACCAGTTATAATTGGAAGTTTTCTGATGGGACCAATCATACATCTAGTACAGTAACCAGGACCTTCGCCAATGTTGGTGAATATCAAGTAACACTTACTGTAACCGATGAGCATGGCAATAACTCCGAACCGGTTACCGCGAAGATTGTGATCGAAAAACCCCTTGCCATCAATATAGAAGGGGTTAGCGACGGTCAGAAAAGCAATCATGATCTAACCATCAGTGTTGGAGTTTTGGATGGGACTATCCAAAAGATTGAATTAAATCAAGTAGCGATCACCGAAAATCCGTTTGTGGTAACCAAAGAAGGTAATTATACCTTAAAGGTCACTACTAAAAGTGATACCGATGCAGAGAATGTCAGGACAATTACATTCTCAATTGACAAAACTCCTCCGGTAGCTATTTTGGGTACATCACGAACATTCTATATTAATGAAGAAACTGTAATCAGTGGCGGATTGTCCATTGATAATATGGGAATTGCTGAGTATGTCTGGAATATTGAGGGTGATCCAACTGAATATAAAGGAATGATTTTGCGAAAGGTTTTTACAGAAGCTAAAGAGCACAATATTTACCTTAGAGTTCGGGATAATCATGGTAACTGGTCGCAAGAAGCAGCGACACTAAAGATTCAAGTTCAGTACCGACCGGTAGAAGTTAATTTTATTGATATTCTTAATATTAATGATGGTCAAAAAATCAATCAGGATGTTGAACTGAAAGTCACATCAAAATATGGTTCAATTAAAAATATAAAACTAAATGGAGAAAACGTTGAGAATAATACAAAAGTGACTGTGGAAGGAACCCATAAGGTTGAAGTAATTGCAGTCAATGAAAATAATGAGGAGCGTATTTTCACGCTAACATTTTCGATTGACAAAACACCTCCGACAGCTTTCATTGATCACTCAGTTATCATACAAGGATGGAATGATAATCGGGAGATTACTTTTGCTGCTGCGGATACCTGTTCGGATAATACGGGAATCGTTGAATATGAATGGAGTTTTTCCGATGGTCAGATTTATAAGGGTCAAACTATAAGCAGAGGGTTTTCACAAGCAGGCGAATACGTAGTATCATTAGTTACAATTGATGGTTACGGTAATCGTTCGCTACCAGATACCAAAAACTTTACCATTAAAGAAAAGGGCAATATCCAAATTCAATTTTCCGGAGTGGTTGATCAAGGACGTTATAATAAACCACAAACAGTGACAGTCAATGTTTTAAATGGTACATTGTTACGTGTTTGGAATAACAATCAGCTTGTAAACACAAATACCATTACAATCTCTAAAGATGGAATTTATGATATCAAAGTCGAAGCTCAGAATGAACAGGGGTATATTGCCATTGATACTCTGCGAATATTCCTTGACACAACACCACCGGTTGCAGATGCAGGCAAGGATCTGGTTTGTACTGTTGGTTCCGAATTGATATTGACTGGTCGGGGAACAGACAAAAATGGGATTGCCGAATATAAATGGGTCTTTTCTGGAGATAACCAAGAATATTTTGGTCAAACATATAAGATCAGTGATTTGAGTTATGGAGAATATACTGCTAAGTTATGGGTAAAGGATACTTATGGGAATTGGTCGGTTGAACCAGCTGTTATTAAGATTAAAGTTGAACATCGGCCGGTAGAGCTTGAGATTAGTGGTGTTTATCATGGAATGTATACCAATAAGGATGTGATTATAGAAGCCAAAGCTACACATGGGAACATTAAATCAGTTAAGCTTAATGGAAGTCCTTATCAATTTGGAAGTGTGATCACCGAAGAAGGTCGATATACTTTAACACTGGAGTTGCTTAACGAAGGACAAGTATCAAGCGAACAAAAGATAATATTTACAATTGATAAAACCAAACCTGTTGCCAATGCCGGACAGGATCAAAAGTGTTTTAATGATGATGAGAAAGTGCCATTCAATGGTTACTACTCAAGCGATAACGTTGGTATTGGAAAAATGGAGTGGACTTTCTCGGATACCGGTCAAAAAATGTATGGACCTCTAGTTTATAAACGGTTTGATACTCCTGGGATTTATACTGTAACGTTAGTCGTAACTGATATGGCTGGTAATGTTTCAGAACCGGATACCTGCCAAATTGAAGTTATTGATAAAGGTAAAACTAAAATTTTAATTAATGGATTTGAACATCGTCAGAAATATAATCAGGATGTACTGTTTAACATTGAAGTTGAAGAAGGATTTATTCAGAAAGTCTTAGTCGATGGCAAAGAATTTAAAGGTAATTCTGGAAAAATTGATACAGATGGTTATCATGAGATTTATGTTGAGGCATCCAATCAAAACGGTTATGTGCTGCGAAAAGTGCAAGGATTTTTCTTGGATAAAACACCACCGGTACCGGATGCTGGCGGTAACCGTCGAATTTTTACCGGACAAACTGTCAAACTTGACGGCAGTTTTTCGAGTGATACTAATGAAATAATTGAATACCAGTGGGAATTTTCTGATGGTGAAGTTGTTAAAGGAAAAAAGATTGAACGTAGCTACGGACAACCGGGTATTTACTTTGTCGATTTATGGGTTGTCGATAACTTTGGTAATCGTTCGACCAAATCAGACCGTATTGAAATCGAAGTCAAAGATCCTGGTGAGTTTTCAATCATAAACATCAAGGTTAAAAATGATAAAAATCAATCATTACCAAGCTCAACGGTTGTTTTTGAAGACGAACACGGTGAAAGTATTAAGTTAGTTACTGATTTTAATGGAGAGCTGAGTGAATTGTTGGACCTTGGTACTTACCGGATTTATGTCTTTGCTCCTGGTTATAAATCCCTGGTTAAAGAACTTGTAGTAACAACAAAGACAGTTTTTAATGAGGAATATACTTTGGAAGTCGGAAGCGATATTGTTGCCAAAGCAGAAAGTCGGCAGCTGGATCTTAATGAAATTAAAGAATTGGGAATTGATACTAATGACCCTGAGAATCGATTTGTCTATGAGTTTGGAATTAACTTATATTATAAAGAAGAGCATCAGCAATCCGAACCAATAAAATTGGTAGTTACACCTAAAAAGGTGGTCTATGAATATAAGCCGGAAAAAATACCAGGTGGTACAACTGTTGAATATCGCCATGTCCCAGAGACGTCAATTGTTGTGTTTTTAATTAAAGGGACAGCGAGTGTGTTAAAGGAATTTCATGAGCTATCAGTCATTGTGGCAAATGGAGCAGATGCCTCAGTAACATTAGATTCAACTATGTTAAAACTTAATTTGCCAGAGGGGTTGAGTCTGGCTCCGATTCCGGAACAATATCAAACATATAGTGGCTATTCGATTTTAAAACAGTCAACCCAAGTTGATGCGGGGACTATTCGCGGACAGGAACAAAAGAAGATATCATGGGTATTACGAGGTGATAAAGCAGGAACTTATAGTCCAACTATTGAGTATTCAGGAATTCTAAATCCGTTTGAAGTAACAATTAATGGGACTACCACTCTTAATGATCCGATCAAAATCAGCGATCCTTCAAGGTTAGTCTTAAGGACAATTTATCCGGAAAGAATATATAAAGATGAAAATTTTGTAGTAACTGTTCAGTTAGAGAATAAGTCTGATATTACATATTATGAGGCTTATTTACAAATTGATGAAATCAATGTTGGCGCAAATCTGGAGTTAGTATCCAAACCGGAAATGGTAAAACAAGATTATTTACCTGCAGGATCAGTTATTAAGGTTGACGTTGTATTTCGTTCACTGATTACGGGAATATTTGACTTTGGATATATCCGTAGAGTGGGTGGAAATGTAAGCTTTGGTTGTGCCCTGGCAGCTGTTGACGATGCTTCTCCTGACGCGCCTGAAGCAGCTAGGCCGAAATCGTCAGCAGATGGGAGCTTTAAAGGTGGTGTTTATTATACTAACAAAAGTCAATTAACAATCGAATGGGATCAGCCGGCAGATAATGCTTCATTGTATGATAATAAATGGTATGGTCCAAGTGGGATTAGAGACTATTTAATTTATATTAATGGCCAACCGGTTGATTTCGATGATGATGGTAAATTGGACTGGGTGACAAAAAATAGTTGTACACTGCCATATTTGGAGAGTGGTCATTACGAGATTAAAATTCAGGCTAGAGACCATGAATATAATGTTAGCAGCCTGGGGACCGGATTTATATTGATTGTCGATAAATCGGCTCCAACGATGCCTGATCCTGGCCCTGCTACACCGAACCAAGATGGATTTACTAACAATAAAGAGTTAACCTGGTCGTGGGGGGCGGCCCAGGATGATTTTGGTATCAGGGGATATAAGATCCAGATCGATACAGATGGAGTAATTATTGCAACCGAAATATTACCAGCTGATACCCGAACCTTTACCAGTCAAGCTCAGGATGGAAAGCTCAACCGGTGTACCGTTTGGGCAATAGACTATGCGGGTAATTACGGGCCGGAAGCTATTGGAACTGTAAAAGTGGGTATTTCAGTACCACAAGTGAGTTTGCCTACCAGTCCGGTTCAATTTAACCATGGGAGTGCTATTTTTAAATGGCTGCCAATATCGAATAATCATTATGGTGCAATCAAGTATGAGGTAGCGATAACTGAAACAACTGCTGAACCAAGTAGTAATCAGATTGTTTCAACAAATGATAATCAGTTATCTTATCAATTTAATGGATTATCAGTAAGGAATAATTACTATTTCTGGGTGCGTGGTATTGACCAACTCGGGAACATTGGGGCATGGGTCCGGACTGATGTTATGCCTGGGTATGATATTGTAGCGCCTGATAGTGAATTGTTGTCCGGCATAAGGACTCATGCTTATAATGTTAGTGGGAAAAATAATGGTAAAGATTATCGGTTCAGAGTGTTTTGTCAGCTACAAGGTTCAACTAATGCACCTTTTATCAGTGGCAATATCCAAGAAGGTCCAATTACCGTAAGTTTCCCTTCAGATGGTATTTGGGAATGGTGGATGGAAATAGTAGAATTTGAAGATGGGAAAGAAATCCCAGAGACGAAACAGATTACGGAATCATTTATCCTAAAAATTGATACCACAAGTCCGACGGGGACTATAAAAATTAATAATACTTCATCTGTGATTGAAATCAGTGAGTTAAAAGCAGATGATAATGGTTTATATAATTCAGGAGTAAAAGAAGTTATTCTTTGGAATGGTGATGAGCGTCCCAAAGTAATAAAGACAATCACAATTGCTGATTTAATAGCAGGTTTAGACGAAGAAGCGCTTGAGGCAATTGCAAAGCATGAAGTGGCAATTAAAATTTTGGCAACTGGATCATCCGGCATTAGTGCTCAAAACATTTTGTGGAGAATCAGTGGTGATTCAAAGGTTGTAATGGAGATAATTGATAATGCCGGTAATCGAACAGTAGTTGATAGTTTATCCAAACCTAATATATTACCGCAAGTGTTGTTACCAACAGTCATTAATACAACACCGGGTCAACCGGTACAATTGACAGCTTCAGTTTATGATGCTGATGGGACAATTGTTAAATATGAATGGGATTTAGGTGATGGGAATGATTGTATCTATGAAGGACAACCGGTAATAAAATATACCAAAGTCGGCAACTATACTTTGACCCTCAGTGTAACTGACAATGATGGTGGAATAACAACTGCCGCTACTACTGTAATAGTATCCAATACCACTCGGGGAAGACTGTATATGGATGAGACTTGGAGTGGAACTCATTACATCTATGAAACAGTAGAAGTGCCAAGTGACGTTAAATTGACCATTTTGCCGGGGACAACAATTATTGTTGATACTGCTGCAAATGCAAAACAATTAAATGCTTTGATAATAAAAGGTAATTTAGTGGTCCAGGGAGCGAGTCAAAATGTTAAATTTACCTCAATCGTTGCTGAGCAAAATTCATGGGGTGGAATAATGATTGAGGGCACAGCGACTATTGAAGGGGCTGTAGTTGAACAGGCAGTTCGCGGAGTGATTATTACTCCTGGTGCAACTGTTGATATTAATGGTTGTATCTTCCAAAATTGTGAAGTAGGCATTCATGTTTATGGAAGTACACCATCAATTACTAATTCTACATTCCAATGGTTGGTGTATGGAATAAAAGAAGATGAAAATGGAAGGCCGACAGTTATTAAATGCACATTCAAAGATAATGAAGTTGATTATTATCATGAACAGTTTAGCCGCATCACAATAGATCGTTTGAATCAGATTGAGGGTAATAAAGATAATACAAACTAAAATAGTTTTGGAGTTTTTAGATTTCAGGGGGTTATCTGATGAATCGTAAGTTGGAGTTTGGATTAGGGGCTGTTACTGTAATAACCTGTTTGTTGCTATGTTTATTCTTTTATACTCCAGTTGCTTTGGCTCAGGAACTTTCAGGTTCAATTATTACGAAGATTGTTGCTTCAGCAAATACTGATACTAATTATCCGGCCTTAAATTTGCTTGATAATGATCCGGCTACTTTCTGGAAAGTACAGTCAGGCAATGAAGGTTGGGTTGAATTCAGTTTTAATGAAGCCAGATTAGTGCAAGGCTTAGAGCTACAGGGGAGTTTAAGCCCTGATTCAGAATTATTAGTCGAATATTATGACGACTCCGAATGGTCACAGTTTACCGGAGGAAGCTATCGGATTATCCCCAATGAAGTTATTGATCTTTCGTTGGATCGTGTTGTTACATCTAAATTAAGAATTCGCTTGGTTGGCTCTGGAATTGTTTCCAGTCAATTAAGCATGGCCAAGATCCTAACCCAGGATCTCCGGACAATTTTACACCGGATTAATCCCCGTTTTATACAACAGTCAGAGAATACTTCCCCCTTTAATCAAGGAAATTTATTAATTGACGGAAACACCTACACATATTGGCTGGCAAACGTTCGTCATGAAAATGGAGACGAAAGCTTACTTAAGTCAATTGAAGAATATCTCAAACCAACCGAACTTGATAAAAGCCCTAACCGAATGTTGGGGAATCAGGGATATGTTATCTTTGACTTTGCGGAAATAAAACAGATTTATAATGTAAATATCTTTTTTACTTCAGAATCCAAAGGAAAAGTTTTAGTTGAAAGTATTGAGAATGATAACTGGAAAGTAATCGGACAACTTGAAGATCCGCAACGTTCAGGATGGGTCCGGTTAGGTTTTGATACTCCGGTTATTACTTCAAAAATTCGGTTAGTAGCAGAAACTTCGACCGATGGTCCGGTTGGGGGCATTAGCGAAGTTGAGTTTTGGGGCTTTGGAAATTATCAGGGGTATAAACATCAGAAACTTGAATTTAATAAATCACAGACAGTCATTAATCGTAGTTTTCAACTTAAGCAACAATTAGTTCAAGATTATCAATTGGATTTGGTATTGGATTCAGTTGATGCTAATCTTGCAATGATTCAATTAACCTTAAACGGAAGAGAATATTTGGCTGACAGAGTAGCTAAGGTCAATGGTTTAACTGTTTATCGCCTGCATTTAACAGAGGAAATGCTAAGTGATGATATTAATTTTTTACAATTGATTCCTCCGCTTAATGCTTCGGTAGCAGCAATAAAAATTACTAATGTTGCAGATGGGGTTCAACAACATGCTACCGCAGGATTAAATAATCAATTGTTACTAACGGTAGCAAATAATGTTCCAACGCAACTGATTAAACTTAATCAAAAAACTTTAGTTGAACAAATTGAGATTTATAAGGCTAAAGATAATGATGGAATAATTGAGCTTTATTACAATGACGGGGTTAACTGGTTACCACTTGATTCAAACACTGTTGAATCTGGGGTAATTCGTTTTGAGACTCCGATAGTCACTGATCAATTTGAGATCCGTAATTATTCAGGAGTATCAATTAATGAAGTACGTATATTGGGAAGTGCAATTACGGACCATGCACCGATTGTTAAACTGTTGAATTACAAAGAATCTGAGCTTATTAATTCATTAGATCTCAATAATAAGTTTTTAGTAGGATTTGTCGATAACCCGGAAGCAACTGTAAAAATTAATGGGATAGTTGCCTCAAAAGTGGGGCACTATTTTGGAGTTTCGTTATCTTCGTTGCAACTAAACCGCGAGGGGAAGAGTGAAATTGAAGTTGTTGCAGCTGACCCTCAAGGCCGGGAAACCAAAATACGACAGACTGTATTTATTGATCAAGCACCATGGTTTGTTATGGATCAGTCAGATACAGTTGTTTATACCAATAAAACAACCTATATGGTCCGGGGCGAACTTAAAAAAAGTAATGCGGTCATTAAGATTAATGGTGAAGTTGTTACTGAACGGACCGGACGCTTCAGACATGAAGTAAAATTGGTTGATGGACTTAATTTAATTAAGGTGGAATGTATTTCAAAGGATCAAAACCACCAAGGATTTGTCCAAACTGCCTGTCGTCGGGTAGTTCATTATAGCGACAAAGTTCAATTGCAGATTAATTCCCCTTTGTCTGAAACATGGATAAACTCCAGGACAGTTGTTATTACTGGGACTGTTATTGGATTGGGTGAAACCAAAGTTTGGGTCAATGGCAAATTAGCTACGGTTGCTGATGGGCGATTTAGCTTTCAGGTTGGACTGGTTCGCGGTCAAAATAAGATTACCATTAAAGCTGAAGATAGCAGGGGAGAGCCAGTTACAACTGAATTAACCGTTTGGAGTGACATCTCCGCTCCAAAATTAAAAGTAGTCAGTCGTGTTGATGATATGATCTTCAAAACTAATCTGGTAGAAGTTACCGGAATCGTTGAAGATGAACTGATTGCTGCAGTTACTGTCAATGATGTTGTGGCGA
Organism: Bacillota bacterium; assembly: GCA_029553165.1. GTDB lineage: Bacteria > Bacillota > UBA4882 > UBA8346 > UBA8346 > JAKPCT01. Next base: position 3,024 of record JAKPCT010000143.1, on the reverse strand, counting down.
AATTGTCGGGGAAATCGTTTAATTCAACAATTTCATTATCTGAAGGGCTTAATAAAGTTGTAATAAGGGCTTGGGATGCAGCTGGAAATGAAACCCAAGAAATTATTGATGTGATAGTCGATACAACTCCTCCGGAACCATTTGAGATCAAAGTTGAGACTGGGGGTATTCAACCTATACTCATCTTTGAAACTAACGATTCAGGTTCCGGTGTGAAAGACTATTGGGTTAGTATCGATAATGAAGACTGGTCGGGACCAATTGTAAGTCCTTACCGGACTGAGTCTGATTTGTCGGAAGGAGAACATACTGTCAGAATTAAAGCAACTGATAATGCTGGATGGGAGACAGTTGCCACTACCAAGTTAACGATTGGTTCCAATCTTGTCAAACCGCCAATCAATATTCGGGCAATTCCTGGCAATAAAAAGATATTGGTAAAATGGGAAGCTCCGGCAGACAATATTGCAGAATATCGAATCGAACGACAATCAGGCAGTGAATCTTTAAATAGAACAACTACTAACACCGAGATTGAAGATCTTAATTTAATCAATGGTGTTGTCTACCGGTATCGAGTTTGGGCAATTGATCAAAATGGTAATCAAAGTCAGCCTTCTGACTGGGTTGAAGCAATTGTTGGAGTGGCTGAAGTTGCGTATGATGAACAGGGAGCAGTTATTGAGTACGACAATGTTATGCTAATAATACCAGGTACCGGACTACCTGAAGGTGTTGACAGGATCGGAATTACTGAAATAGTCAGCGAACAGATGCAGGAGAGAGCCATTTTTCCGATTGTTAGCGCGATCTATGAGTTTTCAGCATATAAAGCGGGAGAAACCAAACCGATGGCTGCAGTTACCATGGAACAAGGTTTCTTAGGTAAGATCACCTATGATCCGTCCAAAATTCCTGCAGGGTTTCCGGAGCAGAACTTAGGTGTCTATTACTATGATCCAATGTTTGACCGATGGTTTCAGGTCCGCGCCTCCGGTGTTGATGTAAAAACTAATACAATTTACTTTCATACCAACCACTTTACAGCTTTTGCAGTCCAAGCAAATGTCATTCAGGAAGTATCACCACAGGAATTGAAAGATGCGGGATACTCTCCGTTAAAATCCTATTCACAGCATGGCGGGATTAATGTTTCACCGTCAGGCGGCACAGTCTCGACCCAGGTTACGGAGCTGGTATTGCCTGGCAAAAACGGTTTTGACCTTGTTTTAACACGTAATTATGATACTGTTGCTGCCCGGCAGGATGCTTTTGCAATAGCCGTAAGCGCCGTAACCGGATTTAATTTGGTTAAGGGCAATACTTTTGCCAGTTTGGAAGCTCTTACTGAAACAATTAATAACTGGAATATCCTCGAACAGTGGAGTCACAGTCTGTTCTTTGATAATGTAATGAATTATGTTGAGAAGTATTTATATGAGCAAGGAAACTATGGAACTTCAATGGGGCAGGGATGGCACTTAAACCTCCCTTATCTTGAAAATACTAATACCAGTTTTAATATTGTCACTTCCAGTGGGACCAGGCATTCGATTAACGAAATGGAGATAGTTGACTTACCGGTCGGGATAGGGATCAATATTGGAGATAATGCTACTAAAGTCCGTTATGTAAGATTTAGACAACATAATGGTGAAGATTTTACCTTAGATGTTGCTCAAGTATACCGTGAATTAGACATCAAGTCAATTATCAATATCAAACAAGACGGTTCATCAAGTATAACAGACTCCATCATCGATACTACTGAACGAATCGTAAACCGACATCGCTGGTGTGGAATTGCTTATAAGTTGACAATGAAAGACGGAACGGTTTATGAGTTGGATGGCAGTGGCCGGACTACCAAAATTATTGACCCGTCTGGGTTAAATGAGATCAAAATTGTTTATAATGGGCGTAAGATTGACTATATTGAAGATTCGATGGGGCGTATTATTAGGTTTGATTATAAGTCAGGAGTCATCTCACCCAGCATTAAAAGGATTTGGGTTGAAAATGATCCTTATCAACGCGAGATCAACTATACGCTTGATTCGGCCCACCGTTTATTAGAAGCAAAGGATGCCGGTGGAAGGACCAGTAAATATCAGTATGATACCAAAATAATGTATTGTACGGATGTAAACGCTACTGTTAACTTTGTTAGTATTATCTCCAAGTATGTGGCCCAAACAGCGAATCCTATAATTGCTTGGATCATTTCAGAACTTGCTGCTGAAAAAGATGTTGTCTTACAGGCAAATCTCCAAGCACAACTAGTGTTTCCATTAAAAGAGGTAGAAGCTCCTGGTCAAGGGTTGATAACAATCGATTACGCTCAAGAGAACTATATGAATTTTTACCATGATGTTGAATGGGTCTCGATCTTTCCGGTAGAACTTAAGTTTGGGCTTAAAGTTGACCAACGGCTTTATGCGAAAAAAGTTGAAGTTCGTCCCGAAAGAGATCTGCCGGTCCTGAAAACGGTAACTTATGATTATAAAGTTGATGCGGGTCTGTTTGACCAGGCATGCGTAACTGAGGTAGTTGAAGACGATGGTAACCGTAAAACGGTGTACAAGTTTTCAAAAATAACCAAAGCCCAACATCATTGGGAAGATCACTATGTTGATATTGGTGATGTAGTAGGAATTAGTTTTTGGTTTCCAATTAGGACCAGTAATTATGTTGATTTACCGCTTAACACAGAGACGGAGATCCGGGATTCAAGAAGCAATAAGTTATTAGTCCGATATACTACCAAATATGATCCCGATAATATGCGTCCAACGGAGAAGACTACCTGGCATGGTAATAACTATCAACGGCTAACTTATCACTATGATAACTGGGGTAATATTACCTATGTTGAAGACTATAGTGTTTCCAATGGCCGGACTAACCAGTCTCAGACCTGGATGTACTATTATAATACCAGTTCGAAGCCAGAACCATCAGTTCCCTGGTTAGATTCGCCGTATCAAGTGACAAATGCTGGTTCACACCGTTATGACTTACTTT
>JAKPCT010000129.1 GCA_029553165.1 Bacillota bacterium | reverse complement strand
GCTTCTTGAGTTGTCCAATCTGCTCTCAACTCTCCTTTACCTTAGTTCACTCTTTTCTTTATGTTCATTAAATTATTTTTGAATTGTTTTTTTAGTTGGTCCACTGTTTGAGTCGGGCGTGTTAAAGAACTGCCTAAGCAGTTCTTTTTAGAAGAATTGTAATGAACAGGTTAGTGGTTTCATTACAATTCTTCAATTCGAAGAAGTGAAGTTTTGACTAACAAAGCTATGCGGGGTCAAGGGGTGGCGGAACCCCTGCGGTGGGAGTTTGAGGGTTGACCGCTCAACCCTCAAGGAGTTAGACCGTGTAAAAAAGGTTTATTTCGTATAAGTAATGATTAAGAAAAAAGGCTTACTATAATTCAGCAAATTTTTAATGCTATGTTTGTGATTTGAATTGATAAGAACAAATTAAGACTCTTCCACCGGCACACAAATAACCTGCCCGATCAGTAAGGCATCAGGATCTACGTTTGGATTAGCACGGATCAGGGCATCAATCGAAACGTTAAAACGCCTTGCCAGACGGTAAAAAGTATCCCCGGCTTGAATTGTATAGACAGCGGTACCTGGAGGACAAGCAATCGGAGGAGTAGCCAGCGGGATACAAATAACCTGGCCGACCCTAAGGTTATCAGGGTTGATTCCTGGATTGGCTTCGATTAGATCATCAAGTGATACATTATAAAAACGTGCCAAAGAATACAATGTATCACCGGTTTTGATCGTATAATAGTTGCCTTCGGGACATGGAGGGTAGATTGGTTGTCGCGGAATGCAGATGGTTTGGCCAATTTGTAAACGGTTGGGGTCAACAAGTGGATTGGCCGAGATTAATGCCGCAACAGTAGTATTATAACGCTGTGCTAAACTGAAGAAAGTATCGCCTGTTTTAATAACATAAGCAAAGCTGTTGGGAGGACAAGCCATTGACATTGGGATCACCTCATACTTTTAGGATTATTTCAACGTACCAAGACAAAATCATATTTTGCTTATAGTATAGTTAGGACCGGAACTGAAGGTTACTATGCTTTTAGCAGAATTGTAACAATATTGGCCCGAACCTTTAGGAGCTTTTTGAATAAAATAC
>JAKPCT010000128.1 GCA_029553165.1 Bacillota bacterium | reverse complement strand
TGTGTTTCTCTCATGACAGGTTTCTTTGTGGTTGGATTATTCCGTCTCTTCAACGTCTAATCCGCTACAATTTAACCTACCAGTCTAAATGATCTTCTCATTTAGTACTACTGTTCAGTTTTCAAGGTTCAGTCTTTCTTTAAATAACACCATTTATGAGGTGCATTTCATATTATACTACTTTGCAAATGAATTTGTCAATTACTTTTTATCATTTACATTTTGATGTTGCTTGTCTCGCGACAGCTATCTTAATTTATCACAAGTTTTTAATATTGTCAACCATTAATTTTTCATTTTTTTAAAATTATCTACTCCGACAACCTCTGCGCCAACTTTACGGCCGAGTTCGCGTCTTCCGAATAACCATCTGCTCCAATCTCATCAGCATACTCTTGCGTCACTACTGCGCCCCCAACCATAAATTTGCAGGTCATCCCCTCTTTTCGGGCTAAATTAATCACTTCTTTCATCTCAGTCATTGTAGTAGTCATTAAGGCAGATAATCCAATAATTTTAGCATTAAAATCTTTTGCTGCCTGTACAATCGATGGTGCGTCAACGTCTTTTCCCAGATCCAATACCTCAAAACCATAATTTTTAAGCATTAAAACTACAATATTTTTCCCAATATCATGAATATCACCTTTGACTGTCGCGATAACCACTCTTGTCTTAGCTTTTTGATCTGAATTAGATTCATTTCTAAGGTATGGCTCTAAATATTCAAAAGCAATCTTCATAGTTTCTGCACTTTGAATTAATTGCGGTAAAAAGTAAGATTTGTTCTCATATAACTCGCCAACTTTATTAATCGCAGGAATTAATTGCTCATCAACAATCTTATTAACTTGATAATTTTCGGAGATTGCCTTTTGTAATAACGGTATTATTCCCTCTTTATTACCGCTTACCACCGAATTATAGATCTGTTTTTCAATACTAACTTCCTCTTTTTCAATTACACTTAGTCCCTCTTTTGGCGCAGCAGTAAAATAAGTAATATACCTTTGGCAGTTACTGTCTTTATTTACCAAAACATCAGCTGCCATTTTGGTTTGCATTATTGTGTCCAAGGAAGGATTCGCAATTGCCATTGTTAAGCCTTTTCCGATTGCCATTGCTAAAAATGCGCTATTTAAGCAGCTTCGTTCGGGAAGTCCAAACGAAACATTCGAAAGCCCGATTACTGTCCCAACCCCAAATTCCTGTTTGCACCACTCAATCACATTTAAACATTCCACCGCCGCAGTCTGATCTGACGAAACAGTCATAACCAATCCATCTACAACAATATCATCTTTCTTAAACCCAAATTTTAATGCTTCATTATAGACCAACTTAATCAGCTCATAACGCTCTACTGCTGTTTTTGGTATTCCGGCTTCGTTTAAAGGCAGCAAAATAAACATCGCCCCATATTTTGCGGCAATCGGTAATAACTGTTCCAGCTTGGTTTTTTCAGCTGAGATTGAATTAATTATTGCTCTACCGGGATAGATTCGCAGCGCCTGTTCAATAACATCAACAGTTGATGAATCAATCGAAAGCGGAGTATCAGCAATAACCGCCAGGACTTCAACTGCTTTTACCATAACTTCCGCTTCATTGATCCCCGGCATCCCGACATTTACATCAAGAACTGTGGCGCCCTTTGTGATTTGTTCTGTAGCCAGTCTGCGGACTTCAGCCATACTGCCTTCACGTAAACTGGCTTGTAGTTGTTTTTTACCGGTTGGATTAATCCGTTCTCCAATAATGGTAACAGGATTGGAGCCACCAACAAAAACCGTCTTCCTGGCTGAGGTTAATGCACTATAGTTATTGGGTTTCACCGGTGCCGGTTTTTTGTTTTTAACTTCCAGACTAAGTTGAGCAATAAAATCAGGTGTGGTACCACAACATCCTCCGATTAGTGACGCACCTGCTTCTACCAGCACTTGTCCCCACTCGGCAAACTCTGACGGATTCATATCAAAAACAGTCCGATTATCGATCAACTTGGGTAATCCAGCGTTAGGTTTTGCTAATAATGGTACCTTACTATATGGTCTCATCTGTCTAATAAATTCAACCATCGCCTGCGGACCAACTGAACAGTTGCAACCAATCGCATCTGCACCTAACGCCTGTAAAGTAATCAATGCTGTAACCGGATCGGTTCCGGTTAAGGTGCGCCCATCCGCGTCAAATGTCATACTGACACAAACTGGTAGTTGACAGGACTCTTTCACCGCCAACAAAGCTGCCCGCGCTTCCTGAATATCTGAAATCGTCTCGATCACAAAAAAATCTATCCCGCCAGCAACTAAACCCTGGACTTGTTCTTTATAAATAGTAACTGCTTCTTCAAAGTCTAATTCCCCAAAAGGACGAATAAATACCCCCAAACTAGAGATATTTCCAGCAACAAATTGTTCCCTACCAACCGCTTTCCTTGATATCTCAACTAATTTACGATTAATATCAGTAACGCTGTTTTGTAGTCCATATTGACTTAACTTAAGCCGATTGGCACCAAAAGTAAAACTGTAAACTGCATCGGAACCAGATTTGATATATTCCTGCTGGAGATCGATTAAGGCTTCCGGATTGTCCAATACCCATGCTTCAGGAGCAATTCCTAGAGGCAGCCCTTTTTTTTGTAATTCTGTACCTGTAGCTCCGTCCAAAATAAGGAGTTTATTCTCCAAATAGTTTTTAAACTGCAGTAAATTCATTAACTCTTCAAATCCTTTCTATCCCGGCCAGTGCTATTACCGACTTTTCAGGAACCAGCATATACTTCTCGGTTAACTTGAGATCAAGCCGTTCCAAGTTTAGTAATTGATAAATTACCTTTTGATATTCTAAATTTAAATCACCATACCCAGGACTGTAACGGTGTTTAGTCAGCCTCTTCCCTTCTCTGGTTAGTACTTTATTTAAAAATCCCATCATCCAATCTAAAATAGCATCCGTATTTTGGGATGCTACTGCATCTAAGATCACTCCAAAAGTTATGTCACCGTTTTGGACCTCATCAAATATCTTTTTGGCGACTTCCGCTCCCGATGTTGCTGCCATCAAAACTATTTCATCTGAAGCCGCCAGTAGTTTTGCAATGCCTTTACTTTTAAAAATCAGATCATTGTTAATTTTAACAAAGTCAAAATCCTTTTCATTAATTTCAAAACGGCCAAATACTCCTTTGTTATGACAGTAAGAAAGGCCTTGCTCGATTTTATTATTGATTTTTTCAGCATCTTTAGCTGTTAATTGGGTAAGTTTTTTATTAAAACCCATTCTCCGGTAAATTCCTTCAATATCGGGAGCTACCTGGATATTTTCAAATAATTGTTGTGCCTTAATCCCATAATTCATGATCAACTCCGCTTAAATAACAAAAAATCTTTTAGGCTTTTTTAATATCAAATTATTATTCATAGTAATCTGAATTAATCAATTGAGATCAATCCACTAATCACTTCACCCTCGACCATTGTCATCACCACATCCAAATCACTGTTTAACACAATAAGATCTGCGTCTTTTCCTGGATAAAGGCTCCCTTTCTTTTTATTAATCCCTAACATTTTAGCCGGATTATACGTTGCCAACCGAAAGGCATCAGTCAATTCACATCCGGTAATCTCCCAAAAATATTTAACTGCTTTATCCAAAGTGATATTGCTCCCTGATAATCTCCCGTTGGAGTCTGTGAGCCGGTTGTTAAACTGGTGAATTTCTCCGACACTGGTCTGATAAATTCCTTCGGTTAAACCAGTAGGTAACATTGAATCGCTGACTAAAATAATTCTTTCTGCGCCTTTAAGCTTCCAAATCATTTTTATGATAGCCTCATGAAGGTGTTGGTGATCAACAATCAGTTCAATGTATGTACTCTCAGAAGTCAAAACACCGCCAAGTACCCCTGGTTCACGATGATTTAAAGGCCGCATTTGGTTAAAACAATGGGTTGCACAAACGACTCCTGCTGTAATAGCAGCTAATGTTTCTTCATAGGTTGCATTTGAATGGCCAACTGAAAACTTAATATTCCCGGAACAAGCTAGAGATGAAATTAAACCAATTGCTCCTGGCAATTCGGGAGCAAGCGTTATCATTTTAATACCTCGATCACTCTTCTGCTGAAGGTTGATAACCTCTTCAACCGATGGACAACGTAACGAATTTGCCGAATGTACTCCTGCAAAATCGCTTGATAAATAGGGGCCCTCAAGGTGTAATCCCAAACATTTTGCCCCTTTATAATCTAACTGTTTAAACTTTTGATAAGTTTCAGCTATAGCGATAAGCTCATCAATACTTGCCGTTATAGTAGTTGCTAAAAAAGAAGTAATTCCATGGGTGGCCAGAAAACGTGACAC
>JAKPCT010000120.1 GCA_029553165.1 Bacillota bacterium | reverse complement strand
ACGGGCGCTATGGTTGTGAATGATTTGCGGAAAGACCTCCTTACCCGTACCGCTTTCACCGGTAATTAGAACCGATAGGTCAGTGGGAGCAACCTGACGGGCAATATCAATTGCCCTATTCAAAGATGGCGAGTTGCCAATAATTCCAAATCGTTGCTTTATGCTTTGAACTTCCATTTTGATTCGTTAACTGACAAAATTACATATTTTTCTCATGATTTCTGTCACAAAATGGAATGTTTTTGTATGAAAGATAGGAAAAAGGTTTACAGTGTTAAAGTGGATAGCCCCAGCGCAATAACTTTTCCTTTGAAACCCATTGCGAAAGGCATTGGTTCGACTCCTTAAATCGCAATTCAACCCAATGGTGCACTTTTTTATCGAATTTATATTTGGGAAAACTACAATACTTATCGGTAGCAAGGATTAAACTCCTCGAAATTTTATAAATGCTGGGGAAATTAATAAAGTACTGTTTAAATGGGGTATTGCCAAGGGCAAACCGATTCAGGAAACGCTGTATTTGCAAGGCAATGTAAGAATATCGCGCGTTTAATCGGTTTAATGTTTGACCTTGAGGAGCATCGAGTTGAAGTGTATTACAAAACAGAGCGATGAACCGATTAGGGTTTTCAGCAAAATCCTCGTAGAGAAAAATGTGAACCTTATCCTTCCCAAAAAGTGAGATGTATAGATCTATCAGCTTATCGTACTCAAAAAGTTTGGTGCTAAATTGATTATAGCCCATATAGGGCTTTATGAACATCGGCTTAATCCCCAAAAATCGCGAAGGCGAATATGTTCCACCGGCCATAACATAGTGACTGTAAGCCGATTCCAATGCTGTATGTTGATTCCGAATGAGTATTACCACCTGCGAATCGGGGAATGTATCATGAAGCCTTTGCGACATCAACATCACAAACTCCCCATTCCCAAAACCGATATCCAAGCCTCCAACTAAAATTTCATCACATACAATTACTCTTTTGTCGTCCGCTTCAAGGTCTAACCACTTTCTGAAGTGATCGGGTGAGTATGAATAAATATCAGTAAAAACTAATCTGTCAAACAAATCCTTTCTCATTACAGGATACACCCCTGAAACGTTGGGATAAAATTCATTCTGAAACCACTTTGTGGCTGTTTTCGGATACCCTATATGTAGAAT
>JAKPCT010000109.1 GCA_029553165.1 Bacillota bacterium | reverse complement strand
TTACGAGAGGTTTGGCGAGGAGTTCCCCTTGCTCATTAAGCTCATCGATGCTTCCGAAACTCTTTCAATACAGGTACACCCCGACGATGAAACCGCTCGGGAACGTCATCATGCCTACGGCAAAACCGAAATGTGGTATATTATTGATGTCGATAGGGATGCTCTCATATACACTGGATTTGAAAAGGATATTACCCGGGAAGATTACATTCAGGCTGTAAAGGAGGGTAACCTGGAGCGTTACCTGCACAAGGAGAAGGCTATAGCCGGCGATGTTTTTTTTATCCCGGCGGGCAGGGTGCATGCCATTGGAAAAGGGGTACTGCTGGCCGAGATTCAGCAAACCTCCGATATTACCTACAGAATTTTCGATTGGAATAGGGTTGATGGTTCAGGTAAATCCCGCGAACTCCACACCGAGCTGGCTGTGGATGTAATTGATTTCTCAAGGGTTCAGAACCCCAAAACTCATCCGGTGGATGAGGTGAATAAAACAAGTGAGCTATCCGCTTGTAAGTACTTTACCGTTAACAGGATTACCTTTACTAGCGCAATGCAACGCGACTATAACATGCTCGATTCCTTTGTTATTTACCTTTGTGTTGAGGGTGAATGTAGTGTTGTTTACGCATCGGGCTCCAGCGAGCGGCTAACTAAAGGCGAAACGCTCCTTTTGCCTGCCGATCTGAAGGATATCATTTTACGACCGCAGGGGAAATGCTCCTTGCTCGAGGTGTATATAAATCAGGCATGAGTTTTGATAAGGTAGGTAGTATGTATTGTTAAAAATTCATATAGTTCGTGCACTAAAAAAATCATTTTATCATTAAATTGCATTGCTTCGTAAAAAAAGGAGACAAGTTCATGAGCTAAAACTTTGCGGGATAAAAATTATTTACGTATCTTCAACTGATATTTTTACGAATGGATAGCGTCATTTATTTCATAAAATCGACCCTGGCAAATGAGATTGCAGCAAGTGGTTTTCCCCTTATATATAAGGGCGAAATGAACCACCAAATCATGCGTTCATTTGCCTTTATGGCAAATAGGAAGATTGCTGAAATGAATGTCCCCACCGCAACCCGCAAAAGGGTTTTCCACATCATGATTGAATGCTTGCAGAACATCACCAAACACTCCGACGACTACGATGAAAAAGAGAAACAGATTGGTAATGGTTTGTTTGTGGTGGGCAAGGAGCGCGATAGCTTTTACATTGTAACCGGCAACCTGGTTAGGAACGATAAGGTTCCCATTTTGGAGCAAAGGCTCGATAGGTTAAACAGCGCAAGTCCATCGCAGCTAAAGCAATTGTTCATGCAACAGATGGTTGAAGGGGAACTCAATGAGAAGGGTGGAGCTGGTTTAGGGTTAATTGATATTGCACGCAAATCGAAAAGCAAGCTATATTACCATTTTGTTCCTTACGAGAATAATCGCCACTTTTTCATCCTTGCAGTTACTATCCCTATCTCAGCCGAAGAGGACGATTTTTAATTTTTTCACCATACTCATACGGAAAAGGTATGGAATTTGCATAAAATCATTTGATTTATTCTAACTTTGCCGTAACAGTTTACCAAGTAAACATTTTTACATGAAAGCTTTAAGTATTCTTTTGTTTCTTACGGGTGTTTCGTTTGGGAATTTAACAGCCCAAACTATCACCGAGCTCATGAGTAAGGATAAAATTGCTCAGAACAGAATAGAAACCATTACACAGTTCACTCACCGTTTACAGAACAATAAGGTTGATAGTAAAGGCTATAAATCGGTTGAGACCACATACGACCACAATGGAAATATAGTGGAAGTGGTTAACTACAAACCCAATGGAGTAGTTGCCTCAAAGCATTTGTATAAATA
>JAKPCT010000103.1 GCA_029553165.1 Bacillota bacterium | reverse complement strand
ACATGCGGTTTTATTTTCTCTGCCTGAAAACACAGAATTACCAGTTTTATGCAATATCTAGAGGAAAAGCTTGAACATATCAAATTGAAATACTGTGAAAAGTGAAGATATTTAAAGAAAATGAGAGTATATTAAGGGAGGGGAAGATCTTGGAAGAGAAAAATATTAAACGTTACAAAGATATTGGTCGTCGGATTGCATTTTATCGCAAACAACGCGGTCTTTCCCAAGAACGTCTTGCTGAAAAGGTAGGAATCAGTAAAAGCTATCTGAGTAAGATCGAGGCCCCTTCATCAGCAAAGTTTTGTTCATTGACTACTCTTTTTGATATTGCAGATGGTTTGGAAATTGAGATTGTCAAGTTGTTACAGGATGAATAAGTGGAGATTAAATATTATTAGGAATAGGAAGAAGGTTGACGTTAAGTCGACCTTTTTTGTTATTGAAAAAAAGAATAAGCTTGGTTAACTGTAAGTTTACTTACAAATTAAATAATTTTAACAAAAAATAAAGTATTGATGAGAGGAAACCATTTTATTATGAAGAAAATGGGAATATGTTATGTATTATGGGTGAATTTATTAAATGAGAAATTTTATAAAAAAGAGGAGAAGGGTATGCAGAAAGTTATTTTTATAATAGTGTTTATAGTTGTAATTAGCCTAATATGTTTGATGTTCAATAATGCTAAAATTCAAAATGACGGTATTATTGTATCAAAAGATGGAGGATCTGATATAAATTCACAGGAAAGACAATTGGAAAATGAAGAAAAGGTAACAACAACTGTAGGAAGCGCTTCTAGCACTCATTCTGCCGGTATTTTTACTCCTGAAGATACCAAAGTGTTAGGGATCGAAATCGATATGAAAAAAGAAGAGGTAGAAGAAATATTAGGCGAACCTTATAAAACAGAATCTCATTATGAAGATGCCTTTGACGGTGATGTTTTAACATATTACTATCATTTTGGCTCTATTAGAATGGAACCGCTGGATGAAACGGAGTATACTGTTAGTCATATTATTATTGATAAACCTGGTCTTGAAGGGCCTAGAGGCATTAAAGTGAATGATGCGATCGATACTGTAATTGCCAAATTTCCTTTCAGTAATGAATTTAGCAAAGATGATTCGAATCGCCAAATGATTTATGGTAGTGATGAAGAAAACTGTGGTTACATAGTTTATGATACCGACGGAAATATTTCGGAGTTGGTTTATGATTATGGCGGAGGAGGTTTTGGGACATACAGTTTAGTAATTGAAGTGATGGATAACAAAGTAAAATTGATTACAATTGGTGTAATGAACGTGTGACTTTCCGGCGGAAGGTCATACATTTATAATAAACAGATTCTTTCGAACAATAGATGCTATATGGCTCTTGCAGATAGCATTAAACTAAAGTAAGATAATGAATATAAAAATAGGAGTGGCTGATTTTATTACAATCTAAGCAACAGAAGCAGAAAATTTCTAAATGGGAGGGATAGATTATGAAAAAAATAGAGATCGCTGATGGAATCCAGATGTTGTCGATGAACGTAGAACAGATTCTGTTTGAAGGAATGTGGGAACTGTCAAATGGTGTTACCTTGAATTCTTATATTGTAAAGGGCGAGAAGGCGGCGGTTATTGATGGTGTGATCGGTTGGGATGGAATCCCGGAAACATTGTATCAAAATCTTGAGGAGATCAATGTTAATCCTAAGGAGATCGATTATTTGATCGTCAACCATATGGAGCCGGACCATTCCGGATGGCTTGAGAATTTTAAGAAGGTTAATGACCAATGCACAATAATCTGTACCGATAAAGCGGCTAAATTAATAAACTCTTTTTATGGTAGTGAAGACAGAATCAGAGTAGTCAAAGAAGGAGATACCCTGGATTTAGGCAATGGTAAGATCTTAAGTTTTCATCCTACACCGAATGTACATTGGCCGGATACGATGCTTACATATGAATCAAGCACGAAGACGCTCTTTTCCTGTGATATGTATGGTGCATTTGGTAAAATAGGCGACCATTATTTTGACGATGAACTAACCGCTGCCGAAGTTGAGTTTTTTGAAATTGAAGGTATTAGATATTTTTCAAATGTTATGGCTACTTTTACTCCGATGGTGCGCAAATCAATCGAAAAGACCAAAGAGTTGGAACTCAAGATTATTGCCCCCGGACATGGACCAGTGTATCGACAAAACCCCCAAAAGATAATCAATGATTACCTGCGACTTTGCCAATACGCCGAAGGAGCTGGCAAGAAAGAAATTACCATTTTATGGGGTTCAATGTATGGCATGACTGAAAAAGCGATTAAACATGCAGAGAAAGTTTTGGAGCGGGAAGGGATTAAAGTAAACAAACTGAAGCTGCCGTTAGCAAGTGAAAGCGAGATGCTGGCTACCGTTTTCCGATCAGCGGGAATAATCATTGCCGCGCCTACCTATGAGTATAAATTGTTTCCGCCGGTAGCAGCCGCCATAGAGGAAGTAGGAAGAAAACGAGTCTCCGGCAAAACAGCCCTCTATTTTGGTTCTTGTGGCTGGTCGGGTGGCGCTGAAAAAGAGCTGAAAGAGATTGTTGAGCGTAACAGAATGAAATGGGATTTTGTTGATGCCATTGAATTTGAAGGTTCTCCTACGCCAGAGGTCCTTTCGCGGATTGAGTCAGGGATTATCCAGCTGATTGGGAAGATTGAGCAAAAAGTTGTCTAAAAAAGGCACCGGAACCGTATGGTTCCGGTTCTCTTTTTAATCATCCGATGTCTCCGAATTCTTATTTGAGATGTGGCTGTCTATTATTCTAACTGTGGCAATGCGTTTGGGTCGGTGGTTATTTCGACTCGATCAAGTCCTTTTGCTTTTATTGTCAGTACAGTTTTGGTGATTAATTCTGCTAAAAGTTCCTGTTGGGAGAGGTCTAAACTTTCATAACTTTTACTTAATAAGACGACCCATTTACCATCGCTGTTTGAGAAAGAAACACCTTCAACCGTTACCTCATGTTCTAATAATTCATAGACTTCGGTTTGGACCATTAAAGCTTCCAAAGCGATTTCCGCAGTGGTTTTACCTGCCGTGTTCTCATAGGGATCGCGTAAAATCTGTCTGGTACCAATTCCATCTCCCTGTGGCAGGAATAATGTAAACTGTAATGGCGGGTTAGTTGGTTTAAAGAAGTCTTTGATTATTTTTTTATTTTGATCGATCACCCGGTATTTATAGGTTCCTTGTGGCAATGAGAGAATCAACCTGGGGTAGGTAAAGATCTGGATCACCATCCTTTTTTCAGGTGGATTCAGGGCTTGAATTACGATCAAATCGTCTTTGAGTTCAACAAAATTTAAGCTGTAACCTCCGGTTGGTTTGATTCCCCAGTTAAAGTAGTAAAAGGTTCGTCCGTCCTCGTCCCAGGTACGGACCTCCGGGACGGGGTTAAACGGCTCAATATTGAAGGGAAGTTCGTGGATTATTTGAACATCAGTGATTTTTTGATTAGGCAGTTTTATTCGGAATGCAATGACTGTACCGGAGATGGTTAATAAAATGATAATTGTAACCAGTGCTTTTTTCATCTGGCTTACCTCCCTAAAACCTGCTATATTAATTTAAACCCAAAATTCTGATAAATGTTTCCTGATTTAAGAATGTAATTAATACCAAATATTTTTAATAAAATTCTTAACGCTTTGTAACGCTGTTGCCTTGACAGGGTCAGTCAAGAATGATTTAATGTGTTATAGTATTATTATCGTAGAAAGTATCAGAAAAAGTGAGGGATAAAAGTGGTTGAATTATTGGGACGAAACGGTGCTTACCTAATCGGTGGTAAGACAATCGTTGAAAATATCGACAAACTATCGGTTGATGAAGTTAACAGTTCTCTTGCTGCAGAGGGGATAACAGTAACCGACAGTGAGTTGGTCCGTGAAACAGCACGTACGAATACCATTGCTTATCAAATTCTTAAAAATCATAATCATTCCAGTGATCTTAATAACTTGAAGCTTCGTTTTGATGCCTTAGCCTCCCATGACATTACTTATGTTGGAATAATCCAGACAGCGCGGGCTAGTGGATTGAAACGCTTTCCGGTGCCATATGTCTTGACTAACTGTCATAATAGTCTTTGCGCAGTTGGGGGGACGATCAACGAGGATGATCATGTTTTTGGACTTTCAGCTGCTAAAAAGTATGGCGGAATCTTTGTTCCGGCCCACCAGGCAGTAATTCACCAGTATATGCGGGAGATGATGGCTGGCTGTGGTAAGATGATCCTCGGTTCGGACAGCCATACCCGTTATGGCGCTTTAGGGACGATGGCTATCGGTGAAGGCGGACCTGAAATTGTCAAACAATTATTAGAAAAGACTTATGATGTTGCATTTCCAGGAATTATTGCAGTCTATCTTGAAGGTAGCCCTAAACCGGGTGTTGGGCCGCAGGATGTTGCGTTAGCCATTATTAAAGCAGTCTTTGCGAATGGTTTTGTTAAAAATAAAGTGATGGAGTTTGTTGGACCGGGTATTGCTAACCTCTCGGTTGACTATCGTAATGGTATTGATGTAATGACAACCGAGACGACCTGCCTCAGTTCGATTTGGGTGACCGATGAAGCAGTCCGGGAATATTTTGAGATTCATGGACGTCCAGAGGCATATGCCAAGTTAGAACCAGGTAAAGTAGCTTATTACGATGGTGTTATCAAAGTTGATTTAAGCAAGATTGAATCAATGATTGCCTTGCCGTTCCATCCCAGCAATGTCTACTCCATTAAGGAACTCAATGAAAATGTCTATGATATCTTAAAAGCTGTTGAAGTAGAAGGACAAAAGCAGTTAGACAATCCGAAACTACAGTTTAAACTGAGTCCAAAAGTTGAAGACGGACGACTCCAGGTTGATCAAGGAGTAGTTGCCGGTTGTGCCGGCGGTACTTTTGAAAATATTTGCGCGATGGCTGATATTATTGGTAATGCCTCGATTGGAACCGATGAGTTCTGGTTAAGCGTTTATCCTGCCAGCCAACCGGTGAACCTGGAATTGGTAAACAATGGAGTAGCGGCGAAGCTTCTCACCGCAGGCGCAACGCTACGGACTGCTTTCTGTGGGCCATGTTTTGGCGCAGGGGACGTCCCGGCAAATGAAGGTTTGAGTATCCGTCATACAACCCGAAACTTCCCCAATCGCGAAGGTTCGAAACCCGCTAACGGGCAGATTGCTTCGGTAGCTCTGATGGATGCCCGTTCGATTGCGGCAACTTCAATCAATGGCGGCCGGTTGACTGCGGCAACTGAAGTTGGTGCTACGGGATCGCAGGTGGCTTATCACTTTAATAAAACGGTTTACGATAATCGGGTTTATCAAGGTTATGGTAAAGCGAATCCGGAATTAGAACTGAAGTTTGGTCCGAATATTGTTGATTGGCCGAAGATGACTGCGTTGCCTGACAATCTGCTCTTACGGCTGGTAGCGGTGATCCATGACCCGGTAACAACAACTGATGAATTGATTCCTTCCGGTGAAACATCATCATATCGGTCCAACCCGCTTAAATTAGCGGAATTTGCCTTATCAAGAAAAGTCCCTGAATATGTCGGTCGGGCAAAAGAGATCCAGCAGCTCGAAGAAGAACGGCGGCAATTGGTTGCCAGCGGTTTAGCAAATCTTGAAACCGCTTCAGTTGCAAAATTATTTGATTCATTAAAGGGTTTAGGACAAACAGCGGCCGAATTAATTGGGAATACCGGTCTGGGAAGCATTATTTTTGCGATGCGTCCCGGAGACGGTTCAGCGCGTGAACAAGCCGCCTCCTGTCAGAAAGTATTAGGAGGTTGGGGGAATATCGCGGTTGAATATGCTACCAAACGTTACCGCAGTAACGTAATCAACTGGGGAATGTTACCTTTTATAATTGATACTGCTGATGTAGATAAACTAAGCGTTGATCAATATCTGTTTATTCCGGGAATCCGTACTGCGGTTGCTTCCGGAGCAGATACAGTTACTGCCCAAATTATTAATTCGACAGGCACAGTTGAGATTCAACTGAAGCTGCCTAATTTGACCAAAGACGAACGGGATGTCATTTTGGCTGGTAGTTTAATTAATTATTATAAGGTAGGGTAAAGATGATCTTTGATAAGATTAGCAATTTAAAATTATATGAAAAGGTGCTTCCAGCCCCTTTAATTAAAGGATTACAGTATCTAAAGGAGACCGATATTGTTAAATTAGAGTCTGGTAAGTATGAAATCGACGGTGAAAATATCTTCGCTATGGTACAGGATTATTCCACCTTTCCCAAAGAGGAGCGACGACCAGAAGCACACCGGAAATATATTGATATCCAGTATTTGTCAAAAGGTAGTGAGATCATTGGTTTTGCTCCTGCGAGATCTGACTATCAAATCGATGAAGATTTGTTGGAGGAGAAGGATTTGCTATTTTACAGTCAGATTTATGACGAGACCGACTTGGTTTTAGATGAGGGGATGTTTGCCATCTTCTTTCCTGATGAAATCCATCGACCATGTTGTCAGAACCGGGCTGAAAGTTATGTTAAAAAAGTAGTAGTTAAAGTGGCCGCGAGTTTAATATGATTGGGTAATTGTTGCAAATAACTAGCTGTTACCAACGGTGTCCACATGGTGAAGAAACCTATTGGTAATAAGTGATTGGCTACTTTAGTTAACCGATAGGGACTATAGTTAAATATCTTTTATTAATTGAAAATGGGCTATTGTGAAAGTTAAAATTTTGCAATAGTCTTTTTTTAAATTCATCTTAACAAGTTTATTTTTTAACAATAGGATTACAAAACGATGTATTTTGTTCTAACTGAATAAAGAGATTCAAGCGGTGATTGATGAGTTGTTTGAATTTAATGTTAGTGATGCGAAGACGAAGGCCGATCAAAATACCAAAATTGCTAATACTGCTTCTACTACGATGGTTATAATCATTATTGTGGCGATGTTTTTGGCGATTGGTCTAGGACTTTTCATTTCACGTACAATTAGTAATCCAGTTAAACAATTGGTAAATGCGGCTGATCAACTGGCAATAGGAGATGTAAATGTCAAAATAATAGCTAATACTAAGGATGAAATTGGCCATTTAATGGAGTCATTTGGGAAAATGGTTGACAATATTAAAGAGCAAGCTGAAATTGCGGAAAAAATTGCTGCCGGTGATCTGACAGTTGAAGTAAGAGTGAAGTCGGAGAAGGACCTTTTGGGACAGAAACTCAAAGAGATGGTGCAGACTAATAATGAAATATTGAACAATATCAGTACAGCATCGGATCAGGTTGCTGCAGGAGCTAAACAAGTCTCTGTTTCCAGTCAGGCATTATCACAGGGTTCAACCGAGCAAGCCAGCTCCATAGAGGAGATTACCAATACAGTTACTCATATTGCAAATCAAATCAGACAGAATGCAAGCAATGCCAATAAAGCAAATGAATTGGCAGAAGCAGCCAAAGACTTAGCGACGCAAGGCAACAATCAAATGTCAGGAATGTTAGGGGCAATGCAGCAAATCAATGATTCATCCAGTAATATCTCAAAGATCATTAAGGTTATTGATGAGATCGCTTTCCAGACCAATATTCTAGCATTAAACGCAGCTGTGGAAGCAGCCAGGGCAGGTCAACATGGTAAAGGCTTTGCAGTTGTCGCAGAGGAGGTACGTAACCTGGCAGCCCGTAGTGCTAATGCAGCGAAAGAAACCACTGAATTAATTGAGAGTTCAATCAAACGGGTGGAAGCCGGGACTGAAATTGCTAACGATACTGCAGCCGCATTGACGAAGATTGTCAGTGGCGTTGCCGAGGTTGCACAGCTGGTCGAAGAGATTGCAAGCGCCTCTAACGAACAAGCAACGGGAATCTCTCAAGTTAATCAAGCAATTGGTCAGGTGTCCCAAGTCGTTCAGGCAAATTCGGCTACTGCCGAAGAAAGCGCTTCTGCCAGTGAGGAGCTGTCAAGTCAAGCAGGACTGTTAAAAGACATGGTCAGGAAGTTTAAGTTAAAGAAGGTCAGTGACTTTTATCATGGACAAAATGCTTTATTTGGCGGTGCAGGTGTTAACAGTGGCTTGTTAGCTTCCAACCAGAACAGCGGGATGTTTTTACAAGATGATTCCGGAGCGGTAACTGATCGGAAGATAATACTTGATCAGGAATTTGGGAAGTATTAAGATAAACTAATCAATAATTATTCCCAGGATGCTGTTGCAAAATATAATTTTTGCCAACAGCTTTTCTGTTCTTTCTTTTTCAAACTTTTTGCCGTGCCGGAAAAATTGTTACGGCTGAAAAATTCACCAAGTTTAACTGTAAGCAGAGGATTCAAATGGGATAAAAAGTAATATATTAGCAATTTTTTCAATTCCAATCAACTTTATATGATTTTGAACTTAAACTTATCAAAAAAGTCTGTTATAATAAAATGGATTCTAAATAATTAAGTCTCATAAGACGGTACCTGAAGGGCATCAAATGACTTCTAGATCTTACCAGCAAGGAGTGTCTTCGATTGAGTATCGGTAATATCTTAGAGATTGTTAGAAACGCAAGAAAACACGGAAGAGCTGTTGGGGCATTTGAAATAAACGGACTGGAAGAAGGGCTAGGTATTTATGATGCGGTTGTAGCGACCAACCAACCAGTGATTCTTCAAGTGAATAATCAGAATGTTGGTGCGGCATTTTATCAATTTTATGCAGGATTAGCGCGTTTGGTGGCTGAATTGTGCCCTGTTCCGGTTGGGGTGCAACTTACATACTGTTCAAATTTTGAAGATGCAGTAAGCGCGATTAATGCCGGTTTTTTATCGCTTATGGTTGACTGTACCAAATCTGCCTGGGAAGATAACATAAAGCTGGTGACCGAAATTGTTAAATATGCACATCGTAAAGATGTAACGGTTGAGGTATTGTTGGACAGTATCAGTGTTCCTGAAGAACCAATGATTAATGAAACTGATGAGCGTTATCTTGACCGGTTACTGCAATTTGTCTTAGATACAAAAATTGATTTATTGGCTTTTTTGTTAAATACAACAACTAAGATGGATGAACCTCAAGTAAATTACCTTAAGTTGCAGCAATTGCAAGAAACGATGCCGGTTCCGCTTGTCTTGGTTGAGAGGGCCCAATTAAAACCGGTGGTAGCCAAGCAGTGTATCAAACTTGGTATTGCTAAAGTTAATTTTATGGATAGCTTATTGGAAGAGTATTTGAATCAGGTGTTCGTATATTACCAGAACGATCATCAAATCGCGAGTCTTCCCCAGGAATTGCTGAAGATTGGGAGAAGCAGGGTTGCCGAGCTTGTTAATCAAAAGCTTATATTATTGAGCTGAAAACATTAAACCTTTGGAAATTGGCTTCAATTAACAAAGGTTTTTTATTGTTGATTCCTAAAAAATTAATACCATGTCCTCAAGGAAATGATCACTTAGCGCTAATCCTAGTAGTTTCTAAGTGACCGATTAATTGAGGGTTTTGGGCTGCCTGATAACCGCTTTCGATGTTGGCACGAATAGCAGCCGGCTCAAAATCCAAAATGTTACCCTTTAAACTTTTTGGGGGAGCAATCAGATGGATCGGTATTTTTTGTTTTCCGGGAATACACCGGTAATGCTGGTTGATTAGTCTGGCTACCTGTAAGTCATTGGCGCTGATCTCATTGGACATTATTTGAATAGTCCGAAGTAACGAAGCAAATACACCACGATAACTAACTGTTTCGATCAATGGATGGAGTTTTTCATCGACTGGAAAAGTTAATATCACTAATATTTCATCGGGATGTTCCTTAATTGCTGCCGCTAAAGGAGTGGTATCTCTTAAGCCACCGTCGTACCAATGTTGACCATTGATTTGCACCGGTGGGAAGAAGACGGGAATACTGGCGCTTGCTAAAATGAAATCTAGGAACTGCTCTTTAATACTGCGATTACGGCTGTCAGCGAAGAAGAGTTCACCGGTTTCGATGGCAACGGCGGTTACTTTGGTAAATTTATTGGGATTGTTACAGAGCCGGTCAGGGTCAATCTGTTCCTTGATTATCCGGCGTAGTCCGTTGGGATTATATAAAGCGTCATTAAATATTAGCCTGAGGAATTTGCCCCAATTTCTGGAATAAATTGAGTCATTTCCTTTGATTGACAACCATAATTGTTTTAGCTGGGATGTTTGAGCAACTAATTCCCGATAGTTTTTGGCCATACCTAAAACAGCTGCATTGAGCGCGCCGACGCTTGTTCCAAAGAACATGTCAAAATCAATACCTTCTTTGACAACCAGGTATTCAATTGCGCCAACCTCAAAGGCGCCTCTTACTCCACCACCTGCCAGTACCAGCGCTCGTTTCATTTTATCCTCCGGGTCATTAATTACAATATTATATGCTTATTACCTGCCAAAGTGTATTTTATTTTGGTTGTAGTAAACAAAAAACTCTAAATTTATACCTCAAATTAGTCGAATTATATTTTGAAACGTTAGTTCGGAAGGTGAGGGCAGGGTGAGGTAGGATCCAATTTACAGAATTCGGAGGGAATACAATAGATGCTGAAAAATCTGAAATTAGGCATTAAATTGGGTTTGGGTTTCGGAACCATCGCTTGTTTGATAATGTGTATTGCTGTTTATTCAATTATAAATTTGACAACGATTAATGGTGATATTAAAAGTATTGCTGATAGCGGTATGCCGAAAACGATTTTGGCCTATGAGTTGATTGATAATTTGAATATTGTTGCCAGAATCCTGCGGAATATGGTTATTTTAAAAGACCCGGAAAAAATTGCTGCGGAAAATGCCCAGATTGATGAATGTAGTGGAAAGATCACTAAAGCTTTGGAAGAGTTAGAAAAAGACACTGATGAAGAAGGGAAAAAGAAGTTAGAAGTGTTGAGTAAAACACGGCAAGAGTACCGTACCATAATGCAAGACGTCCGTAAACTGGCGTTGAATGGTAAAAGGGAGGAAGCAACTGAGGTACTCTTGGGTAAGATGCAGGCGATTCAAGACGAATATTTTTCAGTACTTAATGATTTTATTCAATACCAGACTAATCGAATGACCGGTGATGCCCAATCGGCTAACCAGGCTACATCAAATATTACAAACGTATTGATTATCCTATCGCTGATTATTGTTGTTTTAGCAGTTATGATTGCTTTGGTCGTCACTGTTAGTATTACAAGACCATTAAAGACTTGTATTGAAGTCGCCAATCAGGTTTCCCAAGGAGATATGACCGCTGAGATTAAGGTCAACAGTAAGGATGAAGTAGGACAACTCTTGAGCGCAATGCAAGCAATGGTGGGTAATATCAAAGAATTAGTGAACGACACCAAGATGTTATCCGCAGCGGCAATTGCCGGTAAACTTAGTACCAGGGCTGATGCCTCCAAACATCAAGGGGAGTATCGAAAGATTGTTGAAGGAATCAATGATACTTTAAATGCAGTAGTCGAACCGATTGATGAGGCGGCTGCCGTGCTTCAGGAGATCGCCAATGGAAACCTGCGCACTTTTGTCCGGGGGAATTATCAGGGTGATCATGCTCAGATCAAGGATACTCTCAATTTGACCATTGAAACCTTGCAGGGTTATATTGGTGATATTTCCAGTGTTTTAACCGAGATGTCCCGAGGTAACCTTGATGTAGCGATTACCGGCGATTACCGGGGTGATTTTATTACGATCAAGGATTCACTCAATCTAATCATCAATTCATTCAATGAGATTTTGGCAGAACTGAATATGGCGGCGGAACAGGTCGCAGCCGGTTCCCGCCAGGTATCAGATTCGAGCCAGGCGTTGTCACAAGGTTCTTCGGAGCAAGCCAGTACGGTTGAAGAGATTACTGCCTCGGTTACCGAGATCGCCGCTCAGACGAAACAAAATGCAGCTAATGCCGGACAAGCAAACGAGTTGGCAATAACAGCTAAAAATAAAGCCCTTGACGGTAATAATCAGATGCAGGATATGTTGAAAGCAATGGCTGAAATCAATGAGTCATCAACCAATATCTCCAAAATTATTAAAGTAATCGAGGAGATTGCATTTCAAACCAATATTTTAGCTTTAAATGCAGCAGTTGAAGCAGCCCGGGCCGGACAACACGGTAGAGGGTTTGCGGTAGTTGCTGAGGAAGTGCGCAATCTGGCAGCGCGTAGTGCTAATGCTGCTAAAGAGACTACCGAATTGATTGAAGGCTCGATTTACAAAGTGGAAGTTGGGACCAAGATCGCCAATGAGACAGCGGTTGCTTTAAAAGAGATCGTTGATGATGTAACCCGGACGGCGGAGTTGGTTGGTGAGATTGCGATTGCTTCCAATGAACAGGCAACCGGGATTTCCCAGATCAATCTGGGTATTTCGCAAGTTTCGCATGTTACCCAAGCGAATACTGCAACTGCCGAAGAGAGCGCAGCTGCCAGCGAAGAGTTATCAAGTCAAGCACAGTTATTAAAAGCGTTGGTAGGAAAGTTTAGGCTCAAGTCCGGATTCCGAACGTTACACAATATTTCCGGTAACATGCTAAGTGCTGATGAAGCAGCGGTAACAACAGTCACGGCCAAGAAGAATAAAAAGGCGTTGATTGCTTTGGATGATCCGGATTTTGATAAGTATTGATATTTACTAATCTGCTTTAAAAAAGGGACTTTTCTAAGTCCTTTTTTTTCTTAACAAAATAGTAATTTTTTTATTTAACTTCATAACAATATTTACTAAAGCGTAAATGGTAACGGTACGATAAGTTATTATAGAACTGATGTTCTTTGGAATAAATAGCAAAGGAGTGCTTATCAGCTTGAAACACCAAATTTTTAACAGTATCAACACCAAAACGATCTTATTTATTAGTATGGCATTAATATTAACAGTGCTAATTACCGTTGGTTTTACAATGCAAAAAATGACCCAATATGCTGAGACAGTCGCTCAAGAAGATGCAATTCGTGGAATGAACGGTTTTAATGCCAAATTAGAGGATCTCAAGGCAGAAGCTTTGGTTGTCGCCGGTTTGCTGGCTGAGAACAATGATCTGGCTCGGGCTGTTGAAACAAAAGACATTTCCCGGTTAAGGAAAGTACTGCACTCAATCTTTCAGGATATTAAGTTAGAGTTTCTAACCGTAACCGATAGCAATGGAATTGTCCTATTTCGAACCCCTGAATCTGATAACAGCAGCGCTAATGTTATGAATCATTATAATATCCAGATGGCGCTGAAAAATCAACCGGTTGCAGTGATTGAAAAAACACCGCTGGTGAACTGTCAGTTATAGCCGGAGTACCGGTTAAAACTGAACAAGGAACGGTTGTCGGAGTTATTTCGACTGGATTTCAATTGGATAATCCGGTCTTGCTTGATGACATTAAGAAGGTCTTCCAAACCGATTTATCCCTCTTTCAAGGGGATGTCCGGTATAATACAACGGTAATTCAAGATGGGAAACGGGTGATTGGAACCCAACTTGATCCGCAAATTGCTTCCAAGGTTTTAAACTATAAGGAGCGTTTTACTGGTAACTCTAAAGTTTTAGGTGTGCCCTTTATCACTTCAGCCCCTGCTTGGAGCAAAAGGTGACCCAATTGGTGTTGTCTCGGCCGGTAAATCAGTGAATGAAGCATATCGGCTTAAAAATCAAATGATTTTAATTGTAATGATCATAACAGTCGTCCTTTTGGCAGCAGCAATCTTGATAATCTCCTTTTATCTGAAGAAGAGTATCATCAGTCCGATTAATGTTTTGGTAGGTTGCGCCAACCGCTTAGCGCTGGGAGAAACCAATATTGAGATCGCCAGTAAATCAAATGATGAGATTGGCACTCTCCTTAATTCATTTCAAACGATGGCAAATAATATTAACGAGATGGCCCTGGTTGCCGAACGGATTGCTGATGGTGATCTGACAGCCAAAGTTAATATCAAATCTCCCCAAGACACTTTAGGAATGAGCATGACCAAAGTTAAAGGTACTTTGGAAGAGATGACCACCGAATTTAGCGGATTAACCGATGCGATTATCAAGGGTAAACTGGATACCCGTGGTGACGGCGATCAGTTTAAGGGAGTATATCAAAACCTGGTTGTTGGTCTTAATGAAGCATTAAATTCCATTGTAAAGAATCTGGAAGCAATCACCACACCGCTGATGTTTGTTGATACTGACTATAACATTCAGTATATTAATCAATTTGCGGCCTCGATGCTTGGGGAGTCAAAGGAATATTTATCAGGGAAAAAATGTTATGATGTTTGGAATACCAATCGTTGCCGAACAATTGACTGCACTTGTGCCAAAGCAATGAAGGAAGACGGAGTCGTTGAAGTTGAAGTCAGCGCTAATATTGGAGGTAATAGTTTAGACCTTCTTAGTATGGGTGCACCATTAAAAGATAAAAGCGGCAAAATTATTGGTGCCTTTGAGTTTATTACTGATCAGACTACAATTAAAAATGCTATTCGCAAAGCGCAGAAGATTGCCGATTACCAGGCAAACGAAGTTGCCAAACTGGTTGCCAATTTGAGTAAACTTGCTAATGGTGAGATGGATATTTACCTGACGGTAGCTGATGGTGACAGTGATGTAGTCGAAGCCAAACGGAGCTTCACCCAGATCGCGGAAGCCCTTAACAAAACAGCCGAGACGATTCGTAACTATATCACCGAGATTTCGCAAGTTTTAAACCAGATGGCTCAAGGGAATCTAGATTTACAGATTGAACGGGAGTATTTAGGTGATTTTAATGAGATCAAATCTTCGTTAAATTTAATCGTAGGATCGCTCAATGAAATGATTGGAGATATTAATAATACTGCGGAGCAAGTAGCAGCTGGCGCCCGTCAGGTTTCCGACTCCAGCCAGGCATTATCGCAAGGATCTTCAGAGCAAGCAAGTACGGTCGAGGAGATTAATGCTTCGGTTACCGAGATCGCCTCTCAGACGAAACAGAATGCTGCTAATGCCAGCCAAGCCAATGAGTTGGCTGATACTGCCAAGCAAAAAGCCTTGGTCGGCAACGAACAGATGCAAGAGATGTTAAAAGCAATGACTGAGATCAATGAGACGTCAGCCAATATCTCGAAGATTATTAAGGTGATTGATGAAATCGCTTTCCAGACCAATATTTTAGCCCTGAATGCGGCAGTTGAAGCGGCTCGGGCCGGACAACACGGTAAAGGATTTGCCGTGGTGGCAGAGGAAGTCCGTAATTTAGCTGCTCGCAGTGCGAATGCTGCTAAAGAGACTACGGCATTAATTGAAGGTTCGATTAAGAAAGTTGAAGCCGGGACCAAGATTGCGAACGAGACCGCTGAAGCACTTAGGCAGATTGTTGATGGTGTGGCACGGACGTCGGAGTTAGTCGGAGAAATTGCAATTGCTTCCAATGAACAAGCGACAGCTATTACCCAGATCAACCAGGGCATCTATCAGGTATCGCAGGTTACTCAGGCGAATACCACAACTGCCGAGGAGGGTGCTGCAGCGAGTGAAGAGCTTGCCAACCAGGCGGGGATACTCAAATCGTTAGTTGGTAAATTTAGGATAAAGTCCGGGCACGAGTCCTTCAAAAAATTTGCTTTAAGTAATGTCGTGGAAGCAGCAGCGACTGCTGCTACCTTACCTAAAAAGGGCAGAAAAGCGAAGATTGCTTTGGATGATCAAGATTTTGATAAGTACTAATTGAGATGTTAAATGGGAGATCTTCGCAAGAGATCTCTTATTTGTGAATAGTTGTTGTGTAAACTTAAAACAGGAAAGTGCCATCAGTGAGATTTTCATTAATAAAATTGCGCATACTGCCGATTGTTGAAGAGGTATTAACTATTTTTAGAGGTTTTTAAGCTATTTAAATAAGGAGTGAATCATTTTGGCACAACTAGAGCCGATGTTGGAATTATTTGTCTTTGAAACAAACCAGTTGATCGGGGAGTTAGAAGAGAAACTGTTAGTCAGTGAGCAAGAAGGATTTACCAATTCCATCAACGAGATCTTCCGGATCATGCATACAATTAAGGGTTCGGCGGCGATGATGCTCTTTAACAACATAGCTGATGTAGCCCATTCGGTTGAAGATGTGTTTTTTTATTTCCGTGAAGAGCATCCGGAGCTAACAGCGGACGAAAATTCCAAACTGATTGATTTGGTATTGGAAGCAGTTGATTTTATCAAAATGGAGATCGCCAAGATCGAAGAAGGGCAGGAATCTAATGGTAATGCCGGTACTCTTAATCAGTCATTAAGCCGTTTTTTAGAAGAGCTTCAAGTAAAACATCCTCCTCAAAATCAAACTAAAGCTCCAAAAAAGAAAGAATCCCAAAAGATGTCACACAATCTAACTGCTCAAGTGTCTACGAAAGAGGAGCCGGTTTCAGCTTCGTTTCAAGCACAGGTATTGTTTAGTACAGACTGTGATTGCATCGATCTTCGCGCTTTTGCAGTTTTAAATAATTTTAAAAACAGAGCGACGATTATCAGTTATTCACCTCAGGAACTGATTGATAATGATGATTCAATTGCTATCCTTAAAGAATCCGGATTAAATATTATCTTTGATTCGGCCTTAACAATCGAACAGTTGGAAGAAACCCTATTAAATAATGCTTTTGTTAAAGAAGTCCGAATCGGACCAATCGCTGCCTCGGAAGTTGCTGTTCAAAGTGTTACTAAAGAGATTATCCTTGATGATTCGGAAGTAAAACTCAATGAGAGTGAAGCTAAACAACAATCAAGCAGCAATTCGACGGAGAATGCCTTGACGGCTAAGCAAAGCATGATCAGTGTCAGTGTTAATAAATTAGACGTATTAATGGACTTGGTTGGAGAATTGGTAATTGCTGAGGCGATGGTGACCCGTAACCCGGAGTTAGATGGATTGGTTTTGGACAATTTTCATAAGGCCGCTCAACAACTGCGGAAGATCACCAATGAACTTCAGGATGTAGTCATGTCGATCAGGATGGTGCCGCTAACACAGACTTTTCAAAAGATGAACCGGATTGTCCGTGATATGAGCCGGAAATTAAACAAAAAAGTGAAGTTGGAGATTGTAGGTGAAGAGACCGAGGTTGATAAGAATATCATTGAACACATCTCCGATCCGTTAATGCATCTAATCAGGAATTCAATGGATCATGGCTTGGAGAGTAATGAGGAACGCAAGCAAAAAGGAAAACCGGAATATGGTCAGATTACACTTGAGGCTAAAAATGCCGGTGGCGATGTACTGATCTTGGTTAAAGATGACGGACGGGGATTGGACCGGGAAAAAATCTTGAAGAAGGCGCGGGCCAATGGTCTTGTGGCCAAAGACAAAGATGCCAGTGAGATTAGTGACCGTGAAGTTTATAGCTATATTTTATTGCCTGGTTTTTCAACCAAAGAGGAAGTTTCGGAGTTCTCGGGACGTGGTGTTGGCATGGATGTAGTTGCCAAGAGTATTGAAAAGATTGGAGGGACTGTAATCATTGACAGTACTCCGGAGGTTGGGACGGTCATAACCCTGAAAATTCCGCTAACATTAGCAATTATCGATGGAATGACTGTCAGAGTAGGAAATTCGCAGTACACTGTTCCGACAACTTCGATCAGAGAGTCATTTAGGATGAGACCCGAAGATTTGATCGCTGATCCTGATGGAAATGAAATGATCTTAATTCGCGGGAAGTGTTATCCGATTGTTAGATTACATGAACGTTTTCAAGTTAAAACGGATATTGATCAGGTTGACCAAGGGATCGTAATGATGGTTGAGAGTAACGACAAAGGGGTATGTTTGTTTGCCGATGAACTCCTTGGAGAACAGCAAGTGGTGGTCAAAGCACTTCCTAATTATATTAAAAAGATTAAAGGAATTGCAGGATGTACTTTACTGGGAAACGGCAGTATCAGCTTGATCCTTGATGTAGCCAATTTATGTAATGAGCTGGCATCTTAAATTAAATAGATAAATTCAAAACTTAATATTTGAAAGGGGAATAAGAATGTCAGAAGCAATAGACCGGATTACTGATTTGGAAGAGGATACGCAGAAAGGGAAATTTTTAACCTTTGTTGTCGGGCAAGAGGTTTATGGAATTGAGATCAAATTTGTCACTGAAATTATTGGAATTCAATCGATCACTGAAGTTCCGGAACTACCTAATTATATTCGGGGAATTATCAATTTGCGGGGCAAGATCATTCCGGTTATGGATGTGAGGTTACGCTTTAAAAAAGAGTTTTTAGAGTATAATGACCGGACTTGTATCATCGTGATTGATATTGATGGAGTCAGTATTGGTTTAATTGTTGACAGTGTAGCTGAGGTACTGGTCATACCTGATGAAGATATTGTTCCTCCGCCTCATGTTAATAAAGTACAAAACCGCTATATTAAAGCAATAGGTAAGGTTGGCGCTGATATTAAGCTGTTACTTGACTGTCAACAGTTATTGAGTGAGGAAGAGCTTGAAGTTTTAAATGATCTAGGTTAAAACGTACCGAATACGAATAACAGGGGAGACTGTCTCTTGGAGATGGTTTCCTTGTATTACTTTTGTTGCCTTTTAACAATAAAACATCTTTGATGAGTGGTTTTTTGAATTTGCAAATATTTGAGTTAACACTACAAAAACACTATTACTAAATTAACAACAAATGACGATTATAAAAAGAAGAATATTGTAACTATCAGCACTTTACTGAGGAGAGAGACAAGATGAATAACAGCAAAATTTGGATATTTTTAAATAAGATATCGTTTCAGACCAAACTCTGGTCCATCATCGGTGTTTTGTTAGCAGCATTATTTCTGGTTACCTATCTGGCAGTAGCTAATATTAAATATATCACTGGTTTAATGCTGGAGATTCAGGCGGACAGTTTTAACAGTGCAACTTTGGTTTTGAATGCCGATCGCGATCTGTACCAGATGTTAAGTAGTTATCAGATTAACGGCGATGTCAACTCAAATGACTATACTACCAATCTGGGGCAGGTCCGGGAACGGATGGCGGAATCCTTTAAAATTATTGACGGAAATCATGAAAAATTAATGGATGAGAAAATAATCAGTTTGAAGCAAGAAGCCCTAGAGCATTTTGAGCAGTTTAATACTGAATTGGAGAACTGGTTAACTCTAAATGCGAGGGAGAAAAAGTATACGCTTAATTCACAGCAGCAATTTGAGAAGACCAGAGCCCAGATTGATAAAATTGGTGATTTAATTAAAAGCAGTACTGATGAAGAGATCAAATTGCTTTTGGAAAGAAGAGAGAGTTTAATCAGACGGTTAATCATTGTTGACGTGGTAATCTTATTAACAGTTATTTTCATGGCGTTGATCTTGCTGAAAGTCATTAACACTTCGCTTCGGACATTAACTAATGCTGCTGAAGAGCTTGCTAAGGGAAATGTGGAGTTTAATGTTGAGCAATGGTCAAATGATGTGATCGGGAGGTTATCAAATTCATTTAATCTGATGATCGCCAATACCAGGGAGCAGGCATTGATTGCGGAAAAAATTGCTGCCGGAGATTTGACCGTTGCTGTCAAGGTTAGATCAGAGAACGATGTCTTATCAAAAAGTATG
Source organism: Bacillota bacterium (assembly GCA_029553165.1). Lineage (GTDB taxonomy): Bacteria > Bacillota > UBA4882 > UBA8346 > UBA8346 > JAKPCT01. Next base: position 18,912 of record JAKPCT010000103.1, on the reverse strand, counting down.
CTCAAGATGGTCGAATCACTGCAGAACTTAGTTACGGAAACTGAAGGTTTAACCAACGCAGCGATTAAAGGTCAGTTGGATGTCCGTGGTGACGCCGGTAAATTGCAGGGTGGTTACCGCAATATTATTGAAGGGGTTAACCAAACCTTAGATGCCATAATCAAACCGGTCAAGGAAGCTATAGTTGTTTTAGAGGAGCTTGCCAACGGCAATCTAAATGTTTATGTTACCGGTAATTATCATGGTGATCATGCTAAAATCAAAGACACTTTAAATGTAACGATCGAGACTCTTCAAGGATATATCGGAGATATTTCGTATGTATTAAGTGAGATGTCAAAGGGTAATCTGAATGTCGAAATAACTGCCGACTATCGTGGGAATTTTGTCGAAATCAAAAACTCAATTAATCAGGTGATCGAAGCGTTAAATGGTCTGATCGGACAATTTAAAAACGCTGCCGAAGAGGTTGCGTCAGGCGCCCGGCAGGTATCCGATTCAAGTCAGGCGCTGTCGCAGGGGGCTTCTGAACAGGCAAGCACCGTTGAGGAGATGTCTGCTTCAATCGAAGAGATTGCGGCGCAGACCAGACAGAATGCCGGAAATGCCGGTCAAGCTAATGAATTAGCACTGTCCTCTAAAGAAAAAGCACTCCAAGGCAATGAACAGATGCAAGAGATGTTACGGGCAATGGACGAGATTAATGAATCTTCAGTGAATATTTCGAAAATAATTAAAGTCATCGATGAAATTGCGTTTCAAACCAATATTTTGGCATTAAATGCGGCAGTTGAAGCCGCCAGGGCCGGTCAGTACGGCAAAGGATTTGCCGTAGTGGCTGAAGAGGTGCGTAATCTGGCTGCCAGAAGTGCTAATGCTGCCAAAGAGACTACTGATTTAATTGAAGGTTCAGTCAGGAAAGTTGAGGTTGGTACCAAGATCGCTAATGCAACAGCAGAAGCATTAAGTCAGATTATGACCGGAGTCAGTCGTACCAGCGAATTGATTAGTCAGATTGCGATTGCTTCCAATGAACAGGCAACCGGAATTGCTCAAATCAATCAGGGAATCACACAACTGTCAAATGTAACCCAATCAAATACGGCCATCGCCGAGCAAAGTGCCGCGGCAAGTGAAGAATTATCGAGTCAGGCCCAGTTGTTGCAATCAATAGTGGAGAAGTTTCGGATTAAGATGGATCAAGAGTTATTATTTAAAGATGATTCCTCACCACGGCTAATTACTCGCGCGGCAATAGCTGAAACCGCAACCGGAAAAGCACCGCGGGGAAGTGGCAACAAAAAAGCCAAGATTAATCTTGATGATACGGAATTTGCAAAGTACTGACACGATGTAAATTTTTAGAATTAGAATCAGGACTAAAAACAGACGAGTTGAGTTAGGAGCCACCAATGAATATAGGAATAACTGATGAAGAATTTTATAAGATTATGAACTATGTAAAAAATCATTGTGGGATTGATCTTAATGGTAAAAAAACATCTGGTGGAAGGAAGATTGCAGAATCTACTGATCTCATTAAACCTTAACAGTTTTAGTGACTACTATAAATATATTATTCAGGATAAAACTGGTGAGGCAGTGACTACATTGCTAAGTAAGATAACCACTAATCATACCTACTTTTTAAGAGAGATCGATCACTTTAACTTCTTTAGAGATAAAGTGTTGCCTTACTTGGCAAGTACGGTTACCATCAAAGATCTGCGGATTTGGAGTGCCGGGTGTTCAAGTGGCGAAGAACCGTATACATTAGCAATGATAATTGCTGACTTTTTTGGTCAAAGCAAATGGCTTTGGGATAGCCGGGTTTTGGCCACGGATATCTCCAGAAAAGCTTTGGATACAGCAGTTGCCGGAGTTTATACTACGGAACAGGTAACCACACTCCCTGATAGCTGGCGCCGCAATTATTTGGAGAAGATCAGTAACAACGAATATCGAATTGTTGATAAAATTAGATCAGAAGTTATTTTCCGGTCTTTTAATCTTAATAATCCCACTTTTCCGTTTAAACGTAAATTTCATGTGATTTTCTGCCGGAATGTGATGATTTATTTTGATCATAATACTAAAAGAGAGTTGATTAATAAGTTTTATGAGTATACCGAGCCCGGAGGGTATTTATTTATCGGACATGCCGAATCAATCAACCGTGAAGAGACCAAATATCAGTATGTGATGCCAGCGGTTTATCGAAAAGGATAATCAAAAGCTTCTGTCAACAGGTAAATTAATTTTGAGAAGGGTCCGCCAAATTTCTTTAAAAGCGGGGATGTAAATGAAGATCAAACGAAAAATAAAAGTATTGATTGTTGATGACTCAATGTTATTTCGGGAGACATTAGCCAAGGCGATTGCCCGCGACCCGGCGATTGAGGTGGTGGCTAAAGCTTCTGACCCTTACGAAGCCAGGGATCTAATCTTGAAACATGAACCGGATGTTATGACGTTGGATGTCGAATTACCACGGATGAACGGGATCGAATTTTTAAAAAAATTGATGCCGCAATACCCAATTCCAGTGATTGTGGTCAGTTCAATCAGTGATAGTATCTTTGATGCGCTTGATGCAGGGGCAGTCGATTTTGTAGTAAAACCAAATCTTCGAATTGGGCAACCAATTGACTCAATGGTCAATGAATTGGTGATCAAGATCAAAATTGCTTCAACGGTTAAAGTGGGACATTGGAAAAACGATATGGCCAGTCGCATCTTCCATAGTCCGAAGACCGATTTGAGTAAGATTGTTGCCATTGGTGCTTCGACTGGTGGAACGGAAGCTTTGGCAAGTTTATTAAAAGCTTTGCCGCGGGAGATGCCGGGGATAGTGATTGTTCAACACATGCCGCCGGTCTTTACCAAAATGTATGCGGAACGCTTAAATAATAGTTGTTCATTGGAGGTTAAAGAAGCAGCCACTGGTGATGAGGTTTATCCCGGAAAAGTTTTAATTGCTCCCGGAGATTACCATATGGTTTTGAAGAAAAAAAGCAATACTTATTATGTTGATTGTTATAAAGGTGAAAAGGTGAGCGGACATTGCCCTTCGGTTGATGTGCTCTTTAATTCGGTTGCTGAACATGCTAAAGCGAAAGCCGTTGGGGTAATCCTAACCGGAATGGGTGCAGACGGGGCGCAAGGTTTATTAAAAATGCGTCAGGCCGGCGCCCGGACAATTGGTCAGGATGAAGAATCGTCAATTGTTTATGGTATGCCTAAAGTCGCCTATGAGATTGGTGCTGTTGAGAGACAAGCTTCTTTGGCAAATATTCCTAATTTATTATATAACTTGGTTAATGAAGGATGATTTTTATTGTTACACATACTGGGTGTCGGTGATTACCATATTTCGGGTGATCGTGATGATGTTTTGCGGACTTATGCCCTGGGTTCATGTGTAGCGGTTACATTTTACTGCACAAAGTTAAAGATCTTGGGAATGGCCCATATTGTCCTGCCGGATTCCAAAATTGATATTGAAAAAAGTAGACTTAAACCTGCTTATTTTGCCGATACGGCCCTGGAAATTCTTTTGGATCAATTTCTCATTAGCTATGGTTGCAAAAAGGAAAACCTTCGGATTGAATTGTTTGGGGGAGCTACGATCGGCTGGCAAGATTATTTTGATATTGGGCAACGAAATATTGAAGCTATCGTTGCTATTCTCGAAGCCTCTGGTTTAAAATACATTGCTGTCGAAACCGGCGGATGCTATAGCAGAACAGTCTAGATGGATGTTGCAACCGGCAGGGCCAAAGTCGTAAGAAATCTGTTGGGTAGTTAAAGCTAATTTATAATGTCAATACTTTTGCAACCGTTAAGGACTCTAATAAGCTTTTCCCATCTGGGCGCAGCAGGTCGAGATCCGTAATTGTAACTCTGAATAATGGAACTGGCTCAACCTTGTTTCCGTTTTTTAAACCATAAGAAGACAGGGCGTGGATCACATAAAAGGAACCCTGATCTTCACCTAAAAAAAGCATGACATGGCCCTTGAGGTAAAGCAGAGCGCCAGGGGAAAGCCGGGCGATTAACTGACGGCGTTCTTGGGGATTAAGATTGGTAAACGGGATTGTAATACCGGCGGACTGAGCTTGCTGATTGGCGTTACGTGGCAATCGGAAGCCGAAGGTTGCAAAGATGTTGCTGATGAATGCCGAGCAATCAATTTTAGCGTCCTGACCGCCCCAACCATAAGGCTGATCCAGCATTTTAAAGGCTTGACGCAGGAGATTGGTAAGGTTATAGGGCAGATAGCCAAAATGGACATTTTGTGGGGAATTGATTGTGAGAATCACCTCTTCAACGGTGTTATTCTCTTTTTTTATGGGTAATTTTATCAAAGCAGAATTTGAGCGCCGGTGGTCTTTGATTGCCGGGAATAACCTGGCTCCCATTTCAAAGATCAATTCATGACCGTTGGTTGGCAGAGGGATATGGAGTTGTTTGCCGGTAACCACTAAGATATTTGGCTCATTAACGTATTGTAACCAATCATTATAGCAATTTAGCAAGGCAATGTTGCATTTTACCACCCAGCCGGAATAGTTATATGTCTGGATAAAATACCACTCGGAATCAGAACTGGAATGTAACACGATTACCGGCTCGGTAGGATTGATCGCGGTCTCTTGCCAGAGATCAAAACTACAATCGGTTGGGGTACAGTACACCGAATCATTGGTCGGAAACGTGCGGAGATCAGTCCGGAAGATGGTCACTCCGTATTTAGGGACAGAAAAATCGGGAATGTTGTTAAGGTTTAGATTATTCTTAACCGTATTGAGATAATTTGGAGTTAACTGTCTATGGTTATGGTAATAACCTGGATTAAGCTCGGTAATTTTAGCTTTGAGCATCGTAGTTAGTTTGGCTTTGGGAATCAATTTCGGGTAGTTTGTTAAATCTTTCATGAAACGGGGTTGTCTGCGGATAATTTCCTGATTGAAGGAGACGATCGCTGCTTCAGGTGCGATTAAACGTTCAGGATCGGTTGCTTTTTCAAGCCAGTAATCGGCAGTAAATAAGGAGTCATTAAGGTTAAAAGGATTGGTTGAATACATCGGAAAATCCTCGCCACGTAAAATTCAGATCGATAATTTATATGTAATTTTGGTAAATAGAATCCCTCAAAATACATATGCTATTGACGGTAATTGGTTGGCAATTGTTAAAAGTTTTGATCAAAATGGCAAAACCTATTGAAATCATTGTTGATATTGGATACAATTAATGTGGTTAAAGTGTGTAAAACGCACATTTTTTTTAAGTTACTTTGAGAAAAATTTAACAAATACAATTATGAGGAGGAAGAATTAATGGCAGTTAAAGTAGGTATTAACGGTTTTGGTCGAATTGGTCGTCTGGTTTTCCGTGCCAGCATCGACAATCCGGAGGTTGAAGTTGTAGGTATCAATGATCCGTTTATTGATTTAGAGTACATGACCTACATGCTCAAGTATGATTCCATCCATGGCCAATTCCAAGGTTCAATCGCAATTGAAGACGGTAAACTGGTTGTTAACGGTAAAAAGATTGCTGTATTTGGTGCAATGGATCCCAGTGAAATCGATTGGAAATCATGCGGCGCTGAGTACATTGTAGAATCTACCGGTGTATTCACCACCGTTGACAAAGCATCAGCCCACTTCAAAGGCGGTGCCAAGAAAGTTGTTATCAGTGCTCCTTCTGCTGATGCGCCAATGTTCGTTATGGGGGTTAACAACAATAAATACACCAAAGAGATGAACGTTGTTTCCAACGCTTCCTGTACCACCAACTGTTTAGCTCCTTTAGCCAAAGTTATCCACGAGAATTTCGGAATTGTTGAAGGGTTAATGACGACTGTACATGCTACTACTGCTACCCAAAAGACTGTTGACGGTCCTTCCAAGAAAGACTGGAGAGGCGGTCGTGCAGCAGCGGGTAATATCATTCCTTCTTCAACCGGTGCTGCTAAAGCGGTTGGTAAAGTTATCCCTGAATTGAACGGTAAATTAACCGGTATGGCTTTCCGCGTTCCAACCTTAGATGTTTCAGTTGTTGATTTAACCTGCCGTTTAGAGAAATCAGCAACCTATGACGAGATTAAAGCTGCAGTTAAAAAAGCATCTGAAAATGAACTCAAAGGTATCTTAGGATACACTGAAGATGATGTTGTATCTTCTGACTTCATTCATGACGCCAGAACCTCAATCTTTGATGCTAAAGCAGGTATTGCATTAAATGATAAATTTGTAAAATTAGTTGCTTGGTATGACAATGAGTGGGGTTACTCAAACAAAGTCTTAGAATTAATTATGCATATGGCAAAAGTTGACGCTCAATAATTGACTAAACAATAACCCCCGAAGTGTGAACTACTTCGGGGGTTAGTTTTTGAGCTGTTTTATTATTTTTTCCGATTAATCAGTAAACTTACTCCAAATGCGATTAGCAGGAGCGGCCACAGGTTACGGAGATTGATCCATTCAAACCAGATAAATCCTAGATTTCTTAATAAAATTAAACTGCCAATGACTATTAAACCTAAGCCTAGAAGTAATCCCGTGTGTTGGGAGTCAGGGCGGTTGTTGCGGATTGTTTCGCTAAGATTGCGTGCTTTTTCTCCGATTTCTGCTGCTCCGGCGCGAATTGTCTCCGCCGGATCGCTGGATTTCTGATCTTGATAGGGAAGGATTATCCATAAGATTAGGTAAGGGAGTATTCCTGCTCCAGTTAGTAAGACAAATAGGATCCGGATAATTGTCGGATCGATATTAAAGTATTCTCCTATACCGCCACAAACGCCACCAATGATCGCATTTTGCCGGCTTCGAAACAGTCTTTTCATTGTTGACCTCCTCTGGTTTTTCCCGTGATTCATTCTTCAGGTGGAGTTTCAAAATTTAAACTTGTTTGCTCGGTTCCGTTGTCTTCATCCTTTAAATAACAACCGATTGCAGGAATATTCTTAGTCCGGTAGTAATCGTAGTTAGTAAAAGGCACTTCCTGAAGCGTCTTGACGGCGATCATTTTGCTGCCTTTTTTGCCTTTTAAAACTTGGACTCCTTGAGAATCACGGGTTGTTTTGGCGTTAATATTTGCCGTATTAAAGATCAATACCTTATTGATACTGCTGAAGGCAACTAATTCAACGTCTTGTTCCAGATAGAAGATTCTGACTAATGGCGCTAAATCAGAATAGGCATTTGCTAATTTACGACGATTGGTCTTCGTAGCGTAACTTTGAAGGTCAATCTTGGCCATTTTGCCATTTTCGAACGCAAATAATACATAGCCGCGATAATCATCGGTAGCCAAAAGATAGATAATTCTTTCATCCGGTTCCAGTTCCAGCAAGTTGGTCAAATACTCGCCGAGATTGCTGGCCTTGCAGTCATTGATCTCATAAATCTTGATTTTATAAACAGTGTATTTGTTGGAGAAGAGCAACAGATCGGCCTTATTATGAGTATCAATCTCCTGAATGATGAAATCATCATCTTTCAGTTTGTGTTCGGGATTGGCTCTTAGAGATACCAACGGTACTTTTTTGAGATAATTATGATCAGTTAAGAATAATTTTAAGTTATAATCCTCGATCAGATGTTCTTTGGTGATCTCTTCAATATGTTCCTCATTGATGATCTCCGTCCGGCGCGGTTGGCCAAATTTTTTGGCAATTTCGGTTAATTGCCTGCTGATTAATTGTTTAATCTTTGCTTCGTCATGATATAAGTCTTGGAGATCGGCAATCTCTTTACGTAAGTTATCAATCTCGCTGATTCGGTTTAGGATGTATTCCTGATTCAAATGACGCAGTTTAATCTCCGCGATGAATTCGGCTTGAATTTCATCAATCGCAAATCCTTGCATCAAGTTGGCTATTACCTGATTTTCCTGTTCGGTCTCACGGATAATTTTGATCGCTTTATCAATATCGAGTAAGATTTTTTGCAAACCGAGCAACAGGTGTAGTTTTTCCTGTTTTTTGTCAATATCAAATAATGTCTGGCGTTTAATACAGTTGATCCGGAAATCGAGCCATTCCCGGATGATCTCTTTAACCCCCAGGACTTTCGGCCGGCCATGGATCAGGATGTTAAAGTTACAGCTGAATGAGTCTTGTAATGGGGTCAATTTAAAGAGTTTATTCATCAACGCCTCAGGATCCGTTGCCCGGCGCAGATCAAGCGTGATCTTTAAACCACTAAGATCGGTTTCATCACGGACGTCAACAATTTCTTTTAATTTGCCACTTTTAACAAGATTGATTATCGCGTCAATAATCGCTTCAACTGAAGTGGTATAGGGAATTTCATAAATCTCAATACAGTTATTGTCTTTGTCAAAACGGTATTTGGCGCGTAATTTAAACGAACCGCGCCCGGTATTATAGATTTCCTGAATATCTTTTTCACTATAGATCAGTTGACCACCCGAGGCAAGATCAGGTGCTTTTAAATATTCAATGATGTTGACATTTTCATTATTGATATAGGCGATTGTTGCCTGACAAACTTCGGCCAAATTAAAACTGCAAAGATTACTTGCCATACCGACTGCAATACCCTGATTGGCATTTACCAAAATATTGGGGAAAGTTGTTGGCAGTAAGGTTGGTTCCTGCATCGTCCCGTCATAGTTGTCAACAAAATCAACCGTATTTTTGTCTAAATCCTTAAATAACTCCTCACAGATCTTATCCAGTTTAACTTCGGTATAACGGGGAGCGGCAAACTGCATGTCCTTGGAGTATTGCTTCCCAAAGTTGCCTTTGGAATCAATAAACGGATGTAAGAGCGCGTTATTACCCCGTGTCAAACGGACCAGGGTTTCATAGATAGCCATATCGCCATGGGGATTTAACTTCATGGTTTGGCCTACTACATTAGCCGATTTGGTCCGGTTGCCGCTGAGTAATCCCATTTTATACATGGTATAAAGGAGTTTGCGATGTGAAGGTTTAAAACCATCAATCTCCGGGATCGCCCGGGAAACGATTACACTCATGGCGTATGGCATATAGTTTTGCTCAAGCGTTTCAACGATTTTTTGCGGTATAGGGTTGTTTACTGCCATCAAACAGCCTCCATAGTCTATTTCAAAGATCTATTAACCATTTTAGTTGATTTAGTTAATTTTGTCGAGCGGGGCGGGAAAGATTATTTTGGATATTTTTACAAATTAACTTTTGGTTATACCAGGGGGACATTATATTTGATGTAATAAAAGAAAGACTGTACGGTTTCCACCATACAGTCTGGTCTGTAGACTTGTTTTTAGATATTTTTACTTATTTTTCTATTATTCCATACTTCTTTAAATTATTTGGCTACTCTAATTCGAAAATTACCAGTGTCGCAAATATAGAAATTAGTGTTTGAATCGACAGCGATTCCATATGGAAATAATAATAAAGCTTGATCTGCTAAACCATTATCACCAGCATATCCGGCTTCTCCATTAGTTCCAATGACAGTAGTGATAATACCCGAGGGAGAAATCTTTCGGATGCAATGGTTTGAGGTATCACAGATATAAAGATTGCCATAAGGATCTGTGGCAATTTGGCTGAGTATACCTAATTTAGCTTCGGTGGCCAAACCACCATCGCTATTATTGTCTAATGTACCATTACCGGCAACAATTGAGATATTACCAGATGGAGTAATTTTTTTAATGCAATGATGAATAGCATCAACCACGTACAGATTTCCGGCTGGATCGATTGTTAAACTACATGGCGATCTAAAGTCTGCTCCTGTAGTATTGCTGGCGATCGTAGTTACGTTACCGGAGGCGCTTACTTTAAAAACGGAATTTATAGAACCATTAGCATCAGAAATGTAGAGATTTCCGCTTGAATCAATGGCCAATCCCCATGGTTGTATTAATTCAAACTTGATAGTTGCATCATCTTGAGGTCCGACATAAGTTGTAATAATGCCGGATTTATCAATTTTGCGAACGCAACTGTTGTCACTATCGGTTACATAAAGATTTCCGTTGTTGTCAAAAACAATTTCTTTCGGATTAAAAAGATATGCGTCAATGGCTTTAATATTGTTTTGACAAGGACCCGCTATCGATTGACCTGCTATTCTGGTGATAATGCCTGATTTGTCAATTTTACGAATAGCTGAACCATCCACAAAGTAAATATTGCCTTCGCGGTCGAGTGTAATATTTGATGGTTGAATGTTGGCATTAAGAGCCGGGCAGTTATCGCCATCGATATCAGTATTGCTGCTGTCAGGCTCAATTCCTGTTCCGGCAATTGTAGTTATATAAAGTGAGCGGTTGGAAAGGTCTACCGGCCCTGACGTGTTTTGTTGTTTTTTTCCGCCACCACCGCAACCGGCTAAAGCGGTAGCTATTGCTAAACTTAGAACAAATACCCCAAATAATCGTTTACTCATCTTTTTAATACCCCTTTAAATTATTTAGCTACCCTAATTCGACAATTAACAGTGTCACAAACTAATTGTTGATTTTAATCACCTCCAAAAAAATCAGCATCAATCTAATAAAAGATCTTAACTAAATGATCTTAACTAAATGATATTAAATTCACAGTAGGTTGTCAAGAAGGATTGTCAATGAATTTCCAGCAGAATGAGATGGAACATTTAATCTTCATCTTAAGAAAGAGGATTGGGATTTATTATAAGCGAATAATTAAACCGATTAAATTATGAGGTCCTAACTTTTTTGGAGGCTTATTAGATGTACAAATGTGTATTATTTGATTTTGACGGAACAATCGCTGATTCAAAAGATGTCTTTATTGAAGCTTATAATCAAATGGCTGACAAACATAATTTGCAGCGAATTGAGTTTGATCAGCTGGACGAATTGAGAAGATTGCCGCTTGCCGAACGACTTAAAATCCTTAACTTGCCATTGTATAAAGTACCGGTTTTGGCTCCGGAATTATACAAGTTATATAAAGAATTAAGTGTAAAGATTAATATTTTTGATGGGATTAAAGAACTATTGCAGCAATTGAAAGAGAAAGGGCTGAAGTTAGCAATCATCTCTTCAAACTCCGAACATAATATTCGGGAGGTTTTGATGCAGCACCGTATTGATTTGATTGATGCCATTCTTTGTTCGACTCATATCTTTGGTAAAGCTAAGATGATTAAGAAATTTTTAAAGACTCATCGATTAAGTAACAGTGAAGTAATCTATGTTGGTGATGAATTACGGGATATTCACTCTTGTAAGCAAGCCCAAATTAAGGTTATATGGGTCGAGTGGGGTTATGACATCGCCAAGGTCGCGCTCCAAGGAGCTCCTGATTATGTTGTCAGTGAACCGCAACAGATTTTAAGTATTGTTTAATTTGAGTTTTTTTACTTTAATTAGGGACAGAGTTGCTAAACAAGAAAATTGGTTTGTTTTTTAGCTGTTAATTTAGACAGAAGTGCCTGAATGCCCTCTTCTAAAGGGAGCTATGGGGTTCTGAATTCACCTTAGTGTCTGTCGGCCTTTTACTCTTTACGTCCAGTCGCAGGAGTTCGGATACCGTAAGAAACCGGTATCCGGAGGCGCGCAGTTTTGGAACAATAATTTGCAGGGTTTCGATGGTGTTGCTGCGATCACCGCCTTGATCGTGGAAGAGGAAGATCTGTCCGGAATTAACGGACTTGAGGATTGAATTAGCAATTTCCACACCGCTCTTGAGAGACCAATCCCGACTGTCCTGACTCCACATTATGACATTATAGTTCAAACTATGGGCTGCTCTGACTACTTTCTCATCATAATAGCCATTTGTTGGGCGAAAGAGATTCATTGAATAACCGGTAATCGCTTTCACCAAGTTATGAGTCTGGATTAACTCCTGTTTTAGTTGGTATTCATTAAGGGAAGATAGTGGACGGTGACTATAAAGATGGTTTGCTATTTCATGTTTTTCCTCAAAGGCCCGGATTAATACATGCGGAAAGCGTTCAACTTGTTTACCGGAGACAAAAAACGTTGCCTGGATGTTATATTCTTTTAAAAGATCCAAAATTTTGACTGTAAAAAAGGGACTGGGGCCATCATCAAATGTCAAAGCAACGGCTTTGCAGGGAGTATTTGACTCCCAAACAATTTCACCGCGTTCTTCAAAATAAGCACGGCCTTTACCTTGAGAAACTTTGAGTGTTAATAAACTGCTTCCACTCATTAAACTAAAAAGCATTAAGCCCAACAATGATAACTTAAGTAATTTGGTTGTATTGGTGACGATTAACAGCATCGGTTCCAATGTTCTCCGGAAGGTTTTTTATATAATAAAGATATGTAAAAAAACAAGAAGTATAAGCGTTTTTTGAAAAAAACTTAGATGTTTTAAAGAGTTGGACGATTGGGTTCCAAGCTTTTTAGCTAAGTTGAACATCTAAGAAGTAACCTGCCGTCTGTAAAGGTGTGGTGGCAGAAACAGTATATCAAAAAAACAAAAAAAGCGTTGCTTCTACTTGAAAAGAAGTTGCAACGCCAAATAATTAATTAGTAATTATTTTATTTTTTAAATAGCTTATTAGCAGCGGAATTGTAAATATTGCTCCAGATGTCACCAAGGAAATCTGTCAGATTGTTAATGATATTATTGATAAAGCCAGGTTTGTTGATTGCTTCAGTTGTAATTAATTCCGCGCCGTCCATCTTTTTAATCGTTTCAGTTAAATAGTCATATGAAACAGAGCCCTTGTAGTTGTAAGCTATTCTGCCGACAACAGTACCTTTGGCAACCGGAGCTAAAACAGCTTTGTTTTTAGCAGGGTTGTCAATTTTTAATGATGGTGTGTAAAGATCGGATTCGCCTTGTTTGACTAAAACTGTTAATGGTTTAGGGTTGGTTAATGTGGTTTTACGCTTATTGCCGCCGGCGATCTTTACCTCAAACTCTTGCTTGGCGGGTAATATTTGTTGAAGGGAATAATTTTGAAAACCATAATCCAATAATTTTTTAGTCTCAATAAATCTGGTTTGATATGAATCAGTCTTCATCACTACTGAAATTAACCGAAAATCATTACGAACAGCAGTACCTGTAAATGAATATCCGGCTAAAGTGGTTGAACCGGTCTTCAGTCCGTCTATCCCTTCGTAGCCGTATACAAGTTGTGGCAGCATCCAGTTCCAGTTATCCATATTAATCACATCGGAAGTACCTTCCTGAAATTTCAGCTTTGGTATCTTTGAAAAGCGGAATACTTCAGGATAATCTCTAATCAGCGAAAATGCTAAAGTTGCAGTAGCCCGGGCTGACATCATATTTTCGGCGTCAGCGGTGGTTCCGGCCGGATGAAGTCCATATAAATCTTTATTATTCAGTCCGGTTGAATTTACAAATTGATAATCTTTCATCCCCAGTTCGGATGCTTTCTGATTCATCAGTTGGACGAAAGCCGTCTCTGAACCGGAAACCCGTTCAGCGAGAGCAATGGTAGCACCGCTGGCGGAGTAGATTGCCATTGCTTCATAGAGTTCTTTGATGGAATAGGTCTTATCTTTGCGTAGTGGTACATTGGACAACTTATTATTTTGCGAAACTTTGAAGGAATAATCACTGATCTGAATCTTCTCATCCCAAGTGAATTGTTTGTTATGAATTGCTTCAAGTACCAGGTATTCGGTCATCATCTTGGCCATACTTCCGGTTGGCAGAAGTAAATCAGGGTTTTTAGAATAAAGAATCCGGCCACTTTGGGCATCAATTAAGATAGCAGCTTCGCCACGAATGTTTAAGAAATCAGAGTTGGTTGCCGAACCAAAACTGGCAGTGGCGGTTGATAAAATAAGAATCACACAGATAATGCCTTTGAGGAGAAAAGAGTGGCGGGTTTTGTTATGCAAATATTTTCACCTCGAATTTATTTATTGATTCCATTTTAACATTTATCTCATGGATCAAAAGTAATTGTTACAGGTAAATCTGGGACAAGATGGTTGGAATGAATATAAAAAAAGAGAACTTATTATAGTTAGTAAGTCCTCTAAAACTTAGTTAATGTCAAAACGTGACGTTTAGGAGGCTAGGAGACATCAAGCATATCAAGATACTTATGGCCATTTTCTTCGATAAAGCTTTTCCGTCCTTGTAAATTATCCCCAAGTAATAACTCAAAGTATTCGTCAGTCTTTTGCAGGTCATCAGGTAGCACTTGGATTAATCTCCGTGTCTCCGGGTTCATGGTGGTCTGCCACATCATCTCAGGTTCGTTCTCACCTAATCCTTTGGAACGCTGGATCGTATATTTTCCATCCAGTTTCGCCAGGATCTCACTTTTTTCCTTTTCATTGTAAGCAAAGAAGGTTTTATTCTTATGAGTGATTTCAAACAACGGAGTTTCGGCGATAAAGACCTTGCCAATCTGAATCAGAGTTGGTACTAACCGGTATAACATTGCCAGGATTAAGGTGCGGATCTGATACCCGTCAACATCAGCGTCAGTACAAATAATAATCTTATTCCAACGCAGGTTAGCCAGATCAAAAGTATGAAGGTCCTTGTTATGTTTTGATTTGATTTCAACGCCACAGCCTAACACTTTTAACAGATCGACGATGATTTCACTCTTAAAGATACTTTCATATTCTGCTTTTAAGCAGTTTAAGATCTTACCGCGGACCGGCATAATTGCTTGAAATTCGGCATCACGGCCTAATTTACAGGAACCGAGCGCTGAGTCGCCTTCAACGATATAGAGTTCACGTTTGTTGATGTCTTTGGTACGGCAATCAACAAATTTTTTGACCCGGTTGGAGATGTCGATGGTACCGCTTAGTTTTTTCTTAATATTGATCCGTGTTTTTTCAGCGGTCTCACGGCTACGTTTATTGATTAAGATTTGTTCAATGATCCGGTCGCTTTCGGCCTTGTTCTCAATGAAATAAACTTCCAGTTGCTGTTTGAGAAAATCGGTCATTGCTTCCTGAATAAACTTGTTGGTGATTGCTTTTTTAGTCTGGTTTTCATAACTGGTAATTGTCGAAAATGAATTAGTGACCAGGATTAGACTGTCTTGAATATCGGCAAAGGTGATCTTGGCTTCATCTTTGTTATACTTATTATTATTGCGGATGCATTTATCAATCTCATAAAGGAAAGCTGCTTTGACTGCTTTGTCGGGAGCGCCGCCATGTTCCAGAAAACTGGAGTTATGGTAATATTCAAGTGCATTAATCTCGTTATTGAAACAGAAAGCAACTTCGATCTTAACCTTATATTCCGGTTTGTCTTCCCGATCCCGTCCCTTAGTTGCAGTCTGAAAAGATTGGATCTCCGTAAAACCTTTGTCTTGGTTTAACTCTTTGACATAATCAATAATTCCGTTTTGGTAGCAGTATTCGTAGGTAGATCCAGACGCTTCATCAATTAAGATAAATGTTAAACCGGCATTGACTACTGCTTGTTTATTTAAGGTATTCTGAAAGTAATCAAGAGGAATATGAATATCGGTAAATACTTGGAGATCAGGCCGCCATTTAATCATTGTCCCGGTATGTTCATATTCGGCAGGTGTCTTTTGAAGACCGCCAATATTTTCACCGTGCTCGAAGTGCAACCGGTATTGATAACCATCACGCAGAACCGTGACATCCATATACTCCGAGCTGTACTGAGTAGCACAACAGCCCAAACCGTTGAGGCCTAAGCTATATTCGTAATTTTCGCCGGTATTGTTTTGATACTTGCCGCCGGCGTAGAGTTCGCAAAAGACTAACTCCCAATTATAGCGCTCTTCTTTCGGGTTATATTCCAAGGGGATACCGCGGCCATAGTCTTTGACAGTGATTGAGCGATCGAGATGGCGAATAACCTCAATAAGATTACCATATCCTTCGCGTGCTTCGTCAATTGAGTTGGAGAGAATCTCAAAGAAAGAGTGTTGGCAACCTTCGATACCGTCGGAACCGAAGATAACTCCGGGACGGAGTCTTACACGGTCAGCGCCTTTCAGTGACGAAATACTCTCATTGCCATATTCGGTCTTACGCTTTTGTTTGGTCAAAGATGAACCCACCTTTTGTTTATTTCACAATCAGTTATTAAATAACCAAATATAATAATATCATTAGTTAGGGAGGGCGACAATGGGTTTATTATTTACAATCCAACAAAAAAGCCGGCAGGATTGCCAACTTTTTGTTTGAAATTTATGGTTTTTCTATTTGGTAGTTTGTTATGGGTATTTCCTGGTCATCAGGATTATCTTTATACCAACCATTGACAATTAATTTATCACCGGAAGCAGTGGTCGTAGCTTTGAGTTTTTGGAAACGTGGTATACTGTCATTAGCTGATTGTAGTTCTAATTGGTACCATTCTTCAAATGAACCGGTAGCGTTAGCGACATCGAAATCGTTACACTTGATTTCGATAATTTGTTTTTCTTTTTCGGCTTCAGTCGAGGTTATAATCTTCCAATAGCCACTCCAGAGATTTTAGGAATTTTGTTGGAAGACCTTGATATTTTCCGTGGAACCGAGAAGACTTTCAACTATTTCGACAGTATTGGAACTCTTAAGATATCTTATTTTAAAAGTATAATATTCTGTTTGTTGAATATACCAGCCTTGATTGTCCGGACCAGCCCATTCTAATTCAAAAGTAGATTTACTGGCTTTAATTTGGTTATTTGAAATATTAGTAAGGTTTAGTTTGGGATAACACTTATTAACTATTGTCTGTAAATTTAAAGTTATCCCGTTTATCTCCTTGAACTTGTTCCTGATCGTTTCCTGATCCATTGATGCGCCAATTTCATCTTGCGGATCGACAGTTGGATCAGTAGTCGGATCAGAGACTGGATTTGAAGTTGGATTGGTTGCAGGTTTCTTTTTGCTACCACTGCCACAACCTGTTACTGTTAAAGAGACAACCAAAATTAAACCAAGTAACAGTAAAGTGATTTTTTTCATCGATTTCCCCCAATTTTTGTAACATAAATAAATAATATCATATAATATTTAACTTTACCATAATTTTGGTATCCTTCTCAAAAAAATGTTAAAAAATATCAATAAATGTATTATAATAATTTTATTACTAGGAGGTGGATTTATGGAAAACAATATCTATGAAGCTAATCAAACACCAGGTGTTAATCGGGCTTATTCATTATCGACTCCCAAAAAAACTCTTACTGGTTGGACTACTTTTTGGGGCATATTTAATATCATTATTGGAGCGCTGTCTTGTTTATCCATAATCGGAGCAGCTATAGGAGTCTTTCAAATTATTGCCGGACTTAAACTCCTTAAAGCGGTGGAGATCACCAAAAGCCCGTCTTATAGCAGTTCGGACTCTGATCAAGTATTGGAACAACTGAATTCTTTCTTTAAGATTAATGGAATTATTTTGATTGTTTCCTTTGTGTTGGTAATTTTATCATTTATAGTAATCATGGCAGTGGGGTTGAGTATGCTGAATCTGATGCAGTAGATTACTTTATTTTCTATGTAAGATTCAAATAACTTGAGCCATAGAGATAGACTGTTAAAATTTTTAAATTAAATAGTATTGAAAAAATTTTTAATGCATGATATTATATAAATAATAATAACAATATATTTATATAATTAAAGATGGTGGGGGATTTAAATGACGGTTGTTAATAAAGCAGATGAATTGACGGTTGTTGACAAAGTAGTTAAATTCATAGAAGACAGACATAGAGCCAATACTATTAATATGAAGAGTGATGAATCTGAAATAACCCGTGTGGGCGCTGAATATGCGAACCAATTTTATGCTGGCTTAATAAATGACTGCAGAAGTAAGTTAAAGCTACCTGTGCTTGATTATCCAAAAGCAATAAGATATCATAATCCACAAAAAGTATTTGAAGCTATGACAATTGATTTATACGGAAAAATTTCTTACGGGCAATTTAAAGAAATACTTGAAGATAAGTTTAAAAAAGCAAAAATCCAATATGACAAAGATATTATTAGTAAGATAATTCAACCTGAATTAGATAGGCAACAGAAAATAAAAGAAAGGGCTATAGATTTTACGAAGTTTGGAAAGAAGGGAATAGCTCAGTAATCAGTGCGCTATTATTGAAGCAAACTTCTTAAAGCAGCGAAGAACACCAAAGTTCTTAAACTTGCACCCCAGAGATAAAAAGGTTAAAAGTATTAAATTAATAATTGTTAAATAATATAGAAAAAATTTGCAATATATAATAAAATGTAATTATTATTATCTTTTTTCTATATTAGACGAAAGAAATACTGAATTTATTAAAGGAGAATATTAAATGTCGGCTGTTAATAAAACATTGGATTATATTGAGGTTAGATTTAAGGAAAACAAAAGGAATATACTAAGCACGCTAAGAAGTAATTTTGAAAATAAAAATGAAATTGTTGAAAAGTTAAGGGAACAGAATGAGTTTTATGCTGAATTCCTAAATAAGCTCAGTAAAGAAAACGGATTACCAGTTATTGACACGGAGCAATTAACACATATGAATGCAGATAAAATGATATCAAAAACAGTTGAAAATTTGAAAAACAAAGATATTCCTAAAGGCGAATTTTTTAAAGCATTAGAAGATTTTAAGAATCCGGATAATCAATTAAATGTTATCACTATTGAAGGGCTTAGGAACAAATTCAATGAATATGAACAAAAAGGAGTAAGGTTTTTAGGAAACTCAGGCAAAGAAAAGTCATAAATTATATGATTTTTTGTTTGGAAGTTATAATTATTACCTGTATAACTATCTTCCCATTGACCGAGGATATAAATAATGTTAAGATCAACTCTGCTAATTAAGAATGAGAGGAAGTAACCATGTTTCTTGCTGATCAATGGAAAGATTATGAGTTGATTGATACCGGTGACGGTGAAAGACTTGAACGGTGGGGTAAATACATTTTGAGACGGCCTGATCC
>JAKPCT010000101.1 GCA_029553165.1 Bacillota bacterium | reverse complement strand
GGATCTTTCCTCAGTAGCAATTGATGCTACCAAGGTAGAAGCCTATGAGAAGTCCGTTCCCCGCAAGAATATTATCCAGGATGGTAAAGCCGCTGATTGGGGTATTAAGAGTGATACCAACGGCAATCCCATCAAGTGGTTCGGCTACAAGCTTCACATTGGCACCGATGTAAAGTCCGGGCTTCCCATAGCTATGAAGGTAACACCGGCCAATTGTTCTGATTCCAGTGTGGCTTTGGAACTGGTGAAGCAGTGTTGTTCAAATACCAAATCCAAAATAGAATATTTCTTGATGGACGCTGGCTATGACCATCGTGAAATCTACTCTCTGATTAGAGATAAATATCAAGCCCAAGCGATCATTGCCCTGAACAAGCGGGGTGCTAAACAGCCTCCAGCCGGTTTTGATTGGGATGGAACTCCCATATGTTCTGCTGGTTATCGGATGGTATACTGGGGTTCCTGCCGGGGAGTAAACAAGTTCAGATGCCCTCATGTTATGGGTAAATGCGATTGCCCATTTGGCTCTGCCTGGTGTTCAGATAGCAACTATGGGATGGTGGTAAAAACCAGGGTTAAAGACGATCCCAGGTTATTTTCGACTCCGCACCGGGGGACGACTAACTGGCAGAAGCTTTACAATATGCGTACCTATTCGGAACGCTGTTTCAGCCGCTTCAAGGAAAATCTGGGGTTAGAAACCGGATTAAACGTTAGGAAAATAACCAAAGTTGAAACCCACGCTTATCTCTGTGCTATAACTATGATTGCAGCTGTAATAGCCGTTAACCAAGATAGCAGTACCCAATCCTTGGCTGCATAGCCTGAACTTATAGGGTTTTTAAAGAACTAAACACCTTAAAGGGGGTAGTCTGCCTTTATTTTAGCAATCAGCATAATTTGACCATTACTATCTCACCAATATGGTAATAACTGTATTGATGTTTGCGGTAAATAGATTTAGCTACCCTTTTTAAAGGCATTTTTTTGAATTATGCAAAAGTCTC
>JAKPCT010000100.1 GCA_029553165.1 Bacillota bacterium | reverse complement strand
ATGGTATTGCCAATAGTGCACAGTACACAACTAATTTCGTAGTATCCTCTTCAAGAGATTTTAACGTAACATTAGGCGCTGAAGATGCAAGTTTCATTGGCTTAGAAACAGGCGGAACAATGGATCTGGCATTCTTACGTTATACAATGGGTGGTGCTGGTGGTAATACTATTGCTGGAATACAAGAATTATCTGATGCCCCAACTACTGTAGTAACACAATATGCTGGAGGAAATTTATTATACGAAATTCAATGGGAACTGGGAACAGGGGGATCGGCTGGTACATTACTTGCAGCCAATCTTCCAGCTGATATTTATGTAACCAATGTTTTCCTTAATCTAGCTCCACAATAGTAAAAAACATTTGAGGCTGTCTTAAATATTGCAAGGAAACTTCAGAACTTTTTTGGCAAAACTGAAGGTTGAGTTTATTGTGATTATTACAAGTTCTTAATTTTACTATTTAAGACAGCCTCATTGAATTTTTACTTAACCAGCTCCCATGAAGAGTATCAAAGATTGGTTCATTTTTGGTGTTTTATTTATGTTGGTTAATTTCAAACCAATCTATTCTTATTCACAAAACATCAAGGATCTTAGGGAGATTGGAAATTATGTTCAAATTTTTTATAACACCCTAAACGATTACCAAACTGGGGTTACTCTTAATGGATACACAAGAATACGATTAAAATTTAGGTACGATGGTTCAAGTGGTTGGGAATTACGACTTTTTACAAATTCGGCTGAAATTGAATACGAAGGAGCTCCAACTGAAAATTTAGATTTAACAGACTTATCCATTACACCAACAATTTTAAGTACAAGCGACCCAACCAATACTATTAATGGATCTTACTCATTAGTTCAAGGGCCTTTTGATCCCTCTAAACCGGAACAAGTTCTTGTATCGGGAACAGGAGGAACTGTTGGAACTGATCCTCCAATAGAAGTTGAGATATCAATAACTTACTCCATGGGGAATATGCTAAATAAACCCCCTGGATTGTACTTTGTAACCCTTCAATTCTTACTTGTTGAAAAGTAGTATATATGGCAAAATGCCAACTATATAGGTATTTAGTTTTAGTTTCTATTTGTGTATTCACCGCATTACGTGTGAATGCTCAGTATTTTTATTTTGATCAGGTAGCACCCAAGGTTAACGTTTCCTTTGCCAGACATTCACTGGAGTCGGGATCCCGTAATATTATTTTCAATGTAGTAAAGGTTAAAAACGAATTAGGCCGACAGGAAACCCTAACGCTTAATTTAACCGTACCACAGGGTTGGCGTATTCTTGGTCCGGATAAGATTGAATTAACCCTCCCCCCCTACGACTCGTTGTTTATACCTATTCGTGTGGCAGTAGGGAGTGCTGTAAAAGGCGATATTGGTTATAGTATAATTGCCTCAATCACCGATAGTAGGGGAAATACTATTAAAAATGAATACAGCTATGTTAAAATTCCCCGGTTGGTAGACCTTAAACTAAAAGTACTTTCTAAAATCGTATATCTCGATCCAGTTACTCTTAATTCCGAAGTTAAAATAGAGGTCCGTAATAGGGGAAATCGTGAAGAGCCCGTATCCTTTCTATTCGATGGTGGGAACAGCATAGGGATAGGCAAGCAGGAACAATACCGATATACTCAAGACTTAACCATTAAACCATTTTCCGATTCCACTATTGTCCTACCCATAACTCTTTTACAGGAAAAGTATTCCGAAAGAATTAACTACTTGCTAGAACTTACCGTGCGAACTTCTGACACATTGTATAAGTCAAGTATTTGGGTTAGGCGCCTTAGACCAAAATACGAAAATTATATTCCGACATCGGATAAAATGCTTACCGTTGATTTAACTGCTCAGGGTTTGCTCGATGCTGTTCAGCAACCAAAATACATAGCAACAGTTGAGGGTAAAACATTATTTCAAGGAAGCAACGATATTTACTACTATTATCGCAATTTTTCGTCAAAAACGTCCGACGACTTTTGGGTCAACAATCGTATGTACCTAGGAGCTAACATCGGAAAAGTAAAACTAGAAGTAGGCGACAACTACCGCTCGCTTGAGAGTAACACTATGGGTAGAGGTGGTTACATGGAATACAACGGAAATAAATTAAAGTTTCAATTGCTTGCTAACCAGAATAAAAGTAATAAATTTCAAAATTTTGGCGGGCTTAATCAATTTTTTCTCACTAAAACAGATTTTATTCAAAGTGGTTTACTATACAGTAGCAATCCCACAAACAGTTTCAATTCAATGATTGGTATACTAGGAGGTGGCTTTGCTGTTAAGCAACATACTTTTTCGGGGTACTATGCATTCAACAAGTTAACCCTAAACAATCAAGCAGAAAGTGAAGATAATTACGACCATGCAATAGTTTTCAGGTACGCATCACACTTTAAAAGATTAAGGAACAGCATATCGTTCGAGCAACGTGGCCCTAAATTTTACCACAATCAAGCTGGAAGAACAAGAATCGAAGTCAGTTCATTCTATCAAATTAATGACAAACTTAGGGTTTACAATCAGTACTATGAAAATCAACAGGCAGGAAAATACTCCTTTGACTATAGTAGTATTAATAATTCAATAAGCATTAGCCGTTCTGGAAGGAGTGAACTCCAGTACCAACTTTCAAGTAACCTTCAATTATTCTTTGGCCCTTTGATTGAAAATTACTGGCTAAAGAATTACGCCTCAATCCCTGATGGCGAATATTTTTCAACATTAGCATACAAACTTCAACTTGGTACTAGGGTGAAAAATGCATCGAGTACAATATTTATAACACCACGAATTGAGTTTGCCCGGGCTAGTATTTTAAGTAACCCTTTCCAGAACAGTAAGAAAAATTTTAACTACCAGTATTTTACTGTAAATTTCCGTAGTCCATACATTAATGTTCTAGCTTTTTATAGTGAAGGACCTCGGTCCTCATTGGATCAGTTAAGCTATGTCCGAAGCAGTCGCCAAAGCCGTCGGCTTATGTTAATTCCTTCATTCGATAAATTTTTAATAAAAGATGTTCTAAGAGGAACTATTAGCTTAAGTTACTCAAACGATTTGATTGCAAAGTCATCATATTCGAACATTACTGGTCAGTTAAACTGGTATTTACCCAAGAACTGGGAGGTACACGCCTTAGCAGTTTACACTATTCAAAACAGAACTACCCCCCAGGAAACCATAGAAAGGTTTCATAGCCTTTATGCTGAGGCTGGGGTTCGTAAAGAGTTTGGCTTTAATCAACCACGAGTAAAATACTATAATATTGATTTACTATTCTATAAAGATTTTAATGGAAACCATGTTCAGGATGAAAATGAACCAGGCATTAAGAATGTACTGGTGACCCTTACTCGTACTTCAACCACTGCAAAAGGTCTTATTCCAGGCGATGTATATATGCTAGAGCTTATATCCGATAATTTTGGGCAAGTAAAAATTGAAAATCTTCCCGAAGGACGATATCAGCTAGATTACACACCCCTTGGAACAGAGATAGGAACCTTTAGTAAAGCATATGGCGACCTGGAAATAAATGTTAATCGCAATGGTTCATTTTTCATCCCCTTCGTAGAAAAGAATAAGGTTTTTGGCCGCATAATTCTGAACCGTAGTAAGCTATCAGGTTTAGGAAAAGTTGATATTTCAAACGTAAGGGTAACCGCAACCGATAGTCGAGGTAACACATACTCCACACTTACCGATAAAAATGGCGAGTTTGTTATATACGCTCCCGTTACCGATGAGTACATTGTCAACATCAACAATATTTATTACCAGGATTTTGACCTACGCCAGAATAACTTTCGGGTTCAGTTCAACGGCTACAAACAGTTTGAGGTGAACTTTGTATTTGACGAAAAGATACGCCGTATTAACTTTAGCCCATCGGCTCAGGAGCTGGCCGCTGAGGGAGTTACACAAATCCGACGCACCAACCTACGGGGTACAGTTAAGGATGCGTTGTCGCTTAAGCCCCTAAGGGCGCGCGTAAACCTGGTTAACACCAAGAACAATAGCATTGTGGCATCGGTTTACTCCAACCCGCAAACAGGCGATTATGCCATTTCGTTTGCCGCCGATGATATTTATGCCCTTGAGATTGTTGCCGACGACTACTGGTACTATGCCGAAAACCTTAACCTGAACCAGGTTACCACCTTTATGAATGTTACCCGCGATGTACTGCTTAAACCCATAGCTATTGGCTCAAAGCTTGAACTCAACATCCGGTTCGATATCAACAAAGCTGACCTTGGCCCCGAAACAGTTGCTGAGCTTAACCGCTTGATCAGTATTCTGCGCCAAAATCCTGGCATTAAGGTTGAGGTTCAGGGACACTCCGATGACCTTGAAGCAATTAACAATCAGAAGATTGCAGAGGATCGTGCAAAACGGGTTGCACAATACCTGATTGAGAATGGCTTTAGCAATCTGCAGGTTCGTGGCTTTGGTAATACAGTTCCAATAGCACCTAACGATACCGAAGAAAACCGTGCACTTAACCGTAGGGTTGAAATTGAGGTTATTGGGAAGTAGGTGAGGAAGGATAAAGGATAAAGGATAAAGACCAAAAGTTAAAAGTTTAACGAAGGCCAATTTAAAACTGATACTTTTTTTGAACACTATCGCATACCCCAATCCTCTTACTTTTAACTTTTTAACGTCTCACAGCTCACGGTTCACGAACTTCCTAATCCCCCCATATCCAACTTCTCCCCTATTATCTTTATCTTTGTGAAAATTTTGAATAATCATGTCTTTTTTTACCATTACTCTTCTAGCAATTGGTCTTTCATTCGATACCTTTGCAGTATCAATCACATGCGGAATAGCACGAAAACACATTGTATTTTGGGAGGCCTTTAGGGTTGCAGTAGTCTTTGCTTTTTTTCAGTCAACCATGCCGCTTTTGGGCTGGGGTTTCGGGTTAGCCATTAAATCGGTTATTGAGCCAATTGATCACTGGTTAGCGCTGGCATTGCTGTGCCTTATCGGAATAAAAATGATTGTTGAGGCATTTGGAAGGGAGGAGACCAACAGCGCTCTTGATCCATTAAACCCTAAAGTACTTTTTACCCTTGCATTGGCAACCAGTATCGATGCTTTTGCGGTAGGGATAGGGTTTGTAGCGGTAAAGGTAAATATGCTGCATGCATACCTCATAATTGGCTCCGTTACTTTTTTGGTAGCCATGCTTGGTATGCTTTTCGGAAAAAGTATTGGCAGCGTGTTGGGTAAAAGAATGGAGATAATAGGTGGGCTTATACTAATTGGGCTGGGACTAAAGATCGTTATTGAACACGTTGGCTAAAGACTTTATTAAACGATAAGGTTACGCACCTCCATGGCATGGATTATAATATCAACAATTTCATGCACCGATAGGGTCATGGCATTAAAGGTGATATCAAAGCGGGTATAATCAGTGTCCTTCCCGCCAAAATAAACCCTAATCTCTTCGCGCTTACGGTCAATTTCACGAACATACAATTCAGCTTCTTTGGGTTCAAAACGG
>JAKPCT010000067.1 GCA_029553165.1 Bacillota bacterium | reverse complement strand
GATGAGGTTGTAGTCAATGGAATGTCGCCCTCGAATAGGAATTCACGTTGGGCAAACTCAGGAATAGTAGTTGAAATCCGTTTAGATGATTTGGCTGACTTTGCTCAGCACGGCATTTTTGCCGGACTTGAGTTTCAGGCTGAATTGGAGCGTCTTGCTAAGCAGCATGGGGGATATGGAGTTCAAGCTCCCGCTCAGCGTTTGGTTGACTTCGTAGAAGGGCGTTTCTCATCAAATCTTCCTACCTGCTCATACCATCCCGGGCTAAACTCTTCGGAGATGCACCTTTGGCTACCTGAACGCATTGGTTTTAGACTCAGGGAGGGTTTCAAGGCATTTGGAAAAAAGATGAAGGGTTTCCTTACCAACGATGCAGTAATACTGGGAGTAGAATCACGAACATCATCGCCTATCCGTATTCCTAGAGATCCTGAGACCCTTCAGCATTCTCACCTTTCCGGGCTTTTCCCTTCGGGCGAGGGTGCAGGTTATGCCGGCGGTATAGTGTCATCGGCCTTGGACGGCAGTATTGTAGCAGATGCTGTTGCCCGGTATGTCAGTTAAACGGAATTGATTATTGTGATTTTAACTCACAATCATTTATTCGATTTTCGAGAAACTCATCTGTTTGTCAATTTATCATCCAGGAAAATCAATCAAACGTTTTAAATCAATTTAAAAGAACTTAACTTGTATCGGTTTAAAAAAATATCATGGAAACCGATGCACTATTTATTCTCCTAACAATTCTACTCCCGTTAAGCTTTATTGCCGAACGTATAACAAACCTGATAAAGATGTTTATTCCCGTTGGCTTTTAGGGGCTAGTTAATGTTCGGTATAAGGAGGACGATCCCTTTATGGAGAAAAAGCGTGAAAGGCGAATTTTCGCAATTAGCCTTATATCTGGTGGGTTAGTTTCATTTTCTCTTAAAGCTGATCTTTTTGCAGTTATCAACCAGGGTACGTTCGGATGGAATACTCCAACAACAGGCTATTCATGGATTATTGGATGTTTGTTTACTGGCTTTTTCCTGAGTTGGGGAAGCAAATTCTGGCACGATTTGCTTGAGATACTCCTCGAAATGAAAAACATCCGCAGGGTAAACGTAAAAGTCAAAACGCTTGAAGAAAAACAAAAGGAAGTTGAGTTTGACGAAAGATTTGCCGAACAGCCTGTTGTTAGCATTCCCTTAGAGGCTAAACCTGAGGTTAAAGAGGCTAAACCGTCGCTTGATCGTATTAAAAAACTTCATCTCAAACTTCGGATGGAAGCGTTCCAGATTTACCGGGAACTTATAAAGCAACGAACACCTGAAAGGATCACCGATACATTACGAACTTTTCAAGAGCAGGAAATGCTTTACGCCAATGGGCGTACCAAGCCAGGCAAAATTGTAACCAAGGCTAAACCCGGTCAGTCTTATCACAACTATGGCTTGGCCCCGTAGGTTTTTACCGTTCTTCCGCAGGTAGATTTATTGATGTAATGTCCCTTTAAATTCTGAGAGTATTATGGCTGTAGCCATGGCTACATTCAACGATTCTACTTTCTGGCGACCCCTAGCGAATGTTGGTATGTGGATACGATGTGTAATTAGCTTGTCAACAGCAGGGCTGATGCCGTTACCCTCGTTACCCATCACAATAATGCCTGCGTGTTCTTTCTTTGCCTTGTAAATATTTTCACCATCCATACATGCCCCAATAATTGGGCAGTTAACAGTGTGCTGGCTAAGCCAGGTAATCAGATCGGTATAATGAACCTTAACATGGGCAATGGCACCCATGGTTGCCTGGATAGCTTTTGGGGCAAAAGCGTCGGCACATCCATGGGAACAAACAATATTGTCAATCCCAAACCAATCAGCTAATCTGATAATGGTACCCATGTTGCCTGGGTCTTGAATGGTATCCAGAGCAAGAACCAGCTCGTTGCTTGGGTTTACTTCCAGTGTATATGTTGGGAACCGAACCACGGCAAGTACTGGGCTTGGTGTAACAAGCCCACTTATCCGTTCCATTTCGGATTGACTTACTTTGTTTACCGGGCAATTTACATTTGTTACTACATAATATTGCTCGGTGTGAAAAATCTCTTCAATTTCAAAATTGCTACCAATTAGCTCATCAACTAGTTTTGTACCTTCAGCTAAAAAAAGGCCAAGTTCATCCCTGAATTTTTTCTGTTGTAGCGATTTTACCCTTTTAATGGTATTTTTTGATAACATCTACCTTAATTTTAGGGCAAAATAAAACATTTTTCTAATATTATCAGCATTTTCAAAAATTCTTAGCATATCACAATCGAACATTATTTTTGCCCTGATTTTGATGAATTTGGTCATAAATCAATAACTATTGCTGTAAAAAATGGGTGGCGAATTGCTGATATAATTACATTTGTATAATTCACAACATCTAACAATGATTATGCCTGTGACTTTCAGCTTTCAGAAAATTAATCGGCCTTTAAGGTTTGTACTGTATTTATATTTACTGTTATTAGTTACAGGTTGTTCCGTAACCAAGCATGTGCCGGAGAATATGCACTTGCTCAACAAAGTAGAGATAAAAACAAGTTCAAGGCAGGTAAAACCCGATGATTTATTACCATACGTGAAACAAAAACCTAACAAGAAGATTTTGGGTTTCAGATTCCACCTAAGGGTTTACAGCCTATCAAATCCCCATAAATCAGGTTGGCTTAACAGTGGGCTAAGAACCATTGGTGAGGATCCAGTGCTTTTCGATAGTATGGCAGTGTCGGGTAGTTCAAGAAACATCAAGCTTTACCTTCAAAGTAAAGGTTTCTATAATGCAGTGGTAACGGATTCGGTTTGGATTCACGGGAAAAAGGCCGATGTTTTTTATACCATCCATCCCAATTTGCCCTATAAGGTGAGGAGAGTTGGCTATTTCATTGAGGATACCTTAATCCGCCAGCTTGTGTTGGCCGACACCGCGAACCGCTTAATTAAAAGAAACGATTTGTTTGATGTGGATATACTCCAAGCCGAAAGGGAGCGAATTGAAACAATGCTAAAACGAAATGGCTACTTCACTTTTAGTAAGAATTTCATAACCTTTACTGCCGATACTAACTTCAGGAACAACAGGGTTGACCTTAACCTTATCATAAAAAATCCACTCCGGG
>JAKPCT010000060.1 GCA_029553165.1 Bacillota bacterium | reverse complement strand
CACATCGGCTTTTTGTTCCTGTATCACCTTTGATATTTCAGTTAAATGTTCAGGCAGCGGTTCGGGATTATGTGGGAAATCGCCGGTGGGGTCGGTGTAAAGTTCAACAATGTTCTTTACCCCCAAGGCCTTAAGTAAGCGCGGTAACGCTATTCCTCCAACCGAGTTCACACAATCGATAGCCACCTTGAAGTTTGCATTACTAATGGCATCAACATCAACGTATTTTAATTTGATGATTTGTTCAATATGTTCGTTTACAAAGGAGTATTCATCGTGAATAGCGCCAAGTTTTTCAACATCGGTAAACGAGAAATTTTCGCTCCTGGCAATTTCAAGAACCATACGCCCGTCGGTGTCGGAAAGAAACTCGCCTTTCTCGTTCAGCAGCTTGAGGGCGTTCCACTGACGTGGATTGTGGCTTGCAGTTAGAATAATTCCGCCATCGGTTTTCTCGTGGATTACGGCCATTTCAACGGTAGGAGTGGTGGCAAGCCCAAGGTTAAGAACATCGATACCACATCCCATTAAGGTTCCAATCACAAGGTTGTTGACCATCTCGCCGGATATGCGAGCATCGCGACCTACGGCAACTCCATATCGTTTACCATTATTACGTTGTTTCAGCCACTCCGCATAGGCCGCAGTAAACCTTACAATGTCAACTGGGGTGAGATTTTCACCAACCCTTCCGCCAATTGTCCCCCGTATTCCTGATATCGATTTAATGAGAGTCATCTGTTATTTGATTTAGTTACGCAAAGGTAGAAAAATAGTCGTTGAGAAAATTTTCATCAATCAACTTAATTAAGGAATCAGAATTCAGACGTCAAAAATCAGACTATACCTGATAACGGCTAACAATTAACAAATCCCTTTTCACCATTTGCTTTATGCTTTTCAGGACTATTGGTAGTAGGTAGGTTGTTTTTTATCCAGTTTATCCTGACTTATTCCGTCTGGTACGGTTTCATTCCTTCTTATGCTATGCCAATTAGCTGGAGTATTAAATTTTGTTAGATATTCCAGAATATGTATTCTGATATTGTTTAGACAATTAAGTATTCCTAATTTTAGCTTGACAAATCGATTACACCTATGTGCCGTTCAAAATATATCGTTGTTTTCATTCTGTTTCTATTAGCGCCAGGGCTTAATGCCCAAAAGGTGAGCCTGGTTTTAAGCGGAGGTGGTGCAAAGGGCTTGGCTCACATTGGAGTTATTAAAGCACTTGAGGAGAACGGAATCCCTATCGACAACGTGTCGGGAACATCAATGGGTGCCATTATTGGTGGGCTTTACGCCATGGGCTATTCGCCCGATGAGATGGTTAAACTATTTAAAACCCGCGATTTTTACAATTGGAGTAAAGGGATAATTGACGAATCGCTTAAGTATAACATTAACGATTTCTCTTCAAGT
>JAKPCT010000059.1 GCA_029553165.1 Bacillota bacterium | reverse complement strand
ACATGGACCATCTCTGCGTGGAGAAGGAAGATGTGGAGAAAGTAGTGACGGTAAACGCAACAAGCGCACAGTTTGGAATATAAACACTAAGCCATACAAAGAAGCACACTTTGCAACATTCCCGCCAGATTTGATAAAACCTTGTATTTTAGCAGGATGCCCCGAAGGCGGAATAGTTTTAGATCCTTTCATGGGAAGTGGCACAACAGGTATGGTGGCAGCTATGCATCAACGTAATTTTATAGGCTTTGAATTGAACCCGGAATATTGCAAGATAGCAGAAAAGAGAATTGAACCGTATTTGATGCAGCAGACAATATTTAATGCAGCAGACAATATTTAAACTACTTAAAGGAGACCACGCCATGAACCGTTTTAAATGTCCCGCTTGCGGGCGGGAATCAATACACGTCAGCGGACACAGCGGAGTGGTGCATATACTGCGGACATCAGAAGTTAGAAAAGATGGATAAGTTAGAGCCGGAGGAGAGTGAGGGATTGGAATGCTAACGAAAAAGCAATGCAATGTTGCCAGATGAAGAAAAGGAGATGATTTTAAATGTGTTATTCGGAGGAACGTATGAACGGCGAATTAAGATTAGATCCGCCTAAGGAAATCATTGTTGACCATTGCCGAGGGTGTCTTTTAGAAATCTATGTCGGTGACGATTGCTTGGAAACGGATTTCGGCCCTATACATGATGACCGGTATTGTCTAATGCAATTGGTAAATGCTAGTAAGTTTACGGCAGGGCGATGAAGATGGATTGGAAGCAAATTCAGAAGCCGAGTACAATGCTGGCGGTAAAGGAAACTTTGTCGAGAGAACCGGTCATCATGTCCGAAAGGTGGTTTTAGAGAAAAAACAAGAATCAAGATACAGAAAGAAGGGATTATAATAGCTCATCTCAATCAATACCAAATCAATCAACTCTTTGTTTTGATTGACGAATATATATCAATCGTTGCTTTAAAAAATCCAAATCAAAAACAGAATCAACTGGAACTTTGGGAAAAACGTGTAAGAAGAGTTTTCCCATACGAACCCAATATAATGACAGTTAGCATCAAGGAGATTGCGGAAGCGAAAGCGAGGGAAAAGGTATCGTAGCAACACAACAAAATTAGGGGAGGTGTAACTTTGCAATTTACTTATTTTGATATTGCAATTCGACAGGCGGTAGATCGTGCTGTAGGTTATGTAACCCAGAATGGTATTAATAAAGAAATTAAAGAGATTACCAATGAAGAGATGATTGAGATTATGAAGAATGCGATTAATTTATCTTTATTGGAATATCATCGTGAGATAATTAAACATATCAATCCCCGGTTTTAAGATTACTTACGTGTCTATTGATTGATTTGATAGATAACCCCATCCATAGCTTGGATGGGGTATATTAATTTAATCATAATTATCAGAATGTATTAATAT
The DNA here is from genome assembly GCA_029553165.1 of Bacillota bacterium. Taxonomy (GTDB): domain Bacteria; phylum Bacillota; class UBA4882; order UBA8346; family UBA8346; genus JAKPCT01. The sequence continues at coordinate 60,710 of JAKPCT010000059.1, read as the reverse complement.
GTTTCAACAAACACTTCAAAGAATGCTTGTGGATGGAGGCAGGCCGGACATTTTTGCGGTGCATCATTACCTTCATGAATATAACCGCAGTTACCGCATTTCCACTGAATCATATTATCTTTTGAGAATACTTTGTTGTTTTGGATATTATCGGCTAATTTTTTATAGCGTAGTTCATGTTTTGCTTCAACGGTAGCAATCATTTTAAAAGCAGCCGCAACTTCGGGGAATCCTTCTTCTTCTGCTACTTTGGCAAAGGCTGGATAGAGTTCGGTCCATTCTTCATTTTCGCCACCGGCGGCAGCTTTCAGATTTTCTAAAGTAGTTCCCTGAGCAACCGGATATGAAGCGTTGATATCAATCATTGCGGGCAGTTGGCCGTCAAATCCTTCAAGGAGAAGTTTATAAAAGCGTTTGGCATGCTCTTTTTCGTTGTCAGCCGTCTCAATAAAGATGTTTTTAATCTGCTTGTACCCTTCTTTGTCTGCAATCGATGCATAAAAAGTATAGCGGGTTCTTGCCTGTGATTCACCGGCAAATGCTTTTAAAAGGTTTTCAGCAGTCTTGGTCCCTTTCAAACTTTTCATCAATACGCCTCCTTTTGTTAATTTAAAGGTAAAATATATCTATTATTTTAACATATTCAGATGGAAAAACAAAAATAATAATGTAACAAAGGATCAATTTTTTTCGATTTATTTCAAAATAAAGTTATTTTCAGGCAGATCAATTTGGCCGATTTTATATTGGAAAAGGATTTGAAATTCATCTTATGGAATCTATAACTAAAGAGGAGTTAACAAAGAATGTTAACTAATAATGTCAACAAAGAATTAAGGATAGGTGATCTGTTTGAAAACTCCTGTTCAAAGATATCTTGATGGGATTTTCAGTGAAGAAGAGGAGCTTTACGATCAAGCGGAAGAGGTCCTGGCCGAAGTTGGAGCAATTGGTAAGCGTGATGCCTGGTTGGTCCTTGAAGCCTTATACCGCGAGATGCCACCCAAACCTAATCCCTGGACCCATCGTTGGTATACAATTTTTGCGCTGATTCAAAATACGGAGGACCCGGAAGCGATTCAAGTTTTTAGAAATAAGGGGACTGAGCCGCTGTTGAACTTATATCCCCGGTTGGACCAGGATGAAAAGGCTTTTTGTTTAAAGATTCTGGCGTTAATAGGTACCCCGGAAGGATTACAAAAGATCGTCACCGAACTTACCAATCCCAATTGGCCAGCTGACTATATGGTAGCGGTGATTTTGGATTCGATTGCCGATGATGTCGCTGGAGTTGAGCTATTATTTCCGGCATTGGAGAGTATCCTTAGTAATAATGATTTTAAAGCAGTGGCGCTGATTGATTTTGCCAATCGCTTTATGCGTCTGGGGCGACTGCAGGTTTATCCTTATCCAAATTGTATACCATTATTGAGGACGTGGATTGAGGAGCGGCAATCCGAACTGTATAGTTATGCGGTTACGGCTTGCGCGGCATTATGTTATCTACCCGGAGCAGAGAGTATCAAGGTGCTGAATCTGGCCAAAGACCATCCGGATCCGATGGTACGGTTGGAAGCACTATACTCATTGTATAGTTTGGGAGAAACGAGTGTACGCCAGGATTTGCTGGAGCTGTCCTTAAATCCGGCAGTATCTGAGCGGGTATTTGACTATTTAGCGGAATTAGGATTGGAGGATGAGATTCCGTTAAAAGCGCGGAAACCGGAGTATCAAGCGCTATGTAAGATGGTTTCGTGGCTGATGCACCCTAACGAATATGGGGCGCCACCGGATCAGATCGAACTTTGGGATAAGCGAGAGCTGTTTTGGCCGCCGACCGGCGATGTCAGGATGTTGTATCTGTTTCGTTACCGTTATGTTGACCGGAATGATCAAGCAGATGAGGTTGGTGTTGGAATGACCGGTTCGGTGACGTTTAGTCTGTTTGGCGAGGCAGAGAACTTTAAGACACCGGAGGATGCTTATGCGGCGCATTGTATGTGGGAGCTTGAGCTAAATGATGATCCGCGGGCAGTGGAAGGAAGGCCGATTGAGGTAGGCAAGAGATTATTGGGTTTTATTGATAAATAGCCTTGACAAAATTAGGGCGATGATTAAAATATTTTTTGATAATAAAGATTCTAAGATTATTTGGAGGGGATTAGATGGAGAAACAAGTACGGGAATTTCAAGCCGAGACGAAGCAGTTGTTAAATTTAATGGTCCATTCGATCTATACTAACCGCGAGATCTTTTTAAGGGAGTTGATCTCCAATGCGTCGGATGCAATTGATAAGATCAGATTTCAGTCATTGACCAACGTTGAGCTGCTTGAAGGCGACAGTGAGTTTCAAATATTCTTAGAAGTCGATGAGACCAACCATACTTTAACAATCTCTGATAACGGGATCGGAATGACCTATGATGAAGTGGTAGAGAACATCGGGACAATCGCGAAGTCGGGGACAAAAGCATTCCTTGAGAAGATGCAGACTCAGGCTGCTGAAAAACAAAGTGTCGCCGAGTTGATTGGACAGTTTGGGGTTGGTTTCTACTCCGCCTTTATGGTTGCCGATCAAGTGACTTTGATTACCCGGGCAGCCGGCGTTGATAAAGCGGTTAAATGGGAGTCGACCGGTGATGGGACGTACTCGATCGAAGAGACGGAACGGAGTGGCCGGGGGACAACAATTATTTTAAAACTCAATGAAGAATACCGTAATGCCGAAAAACCCGAAGAAAATTTCTTAAATCGCTATACCCTGCAAAATCTGGTTAAAAAATATTCAAACTATATCCGTTACCCGATTAAGCTGAATTTCCCCAAAGAAGTCAAACCGGTCGATGAGAACGGTAAGGAGATCGAGGGGGCAACACCGGCCCAAACAATCGAAACCCGGGTTTTAAACTCGATGACTCCATTATGGACGAAGAATAAATCGGAGATTACGGCTGAAGAGTATCAAGAGTTTTACAAGAGTGTCTTTTATGACTGGACTGAACCGTTGGAGATCATGCATACCAAGGTTGAAGGTGTGGTTGAGTACACTGCGTTACTCTTCATCCCGGGGCATGCGCCGTTTGATTTCTATACCAGGGAATATCAGCAAGGAATCAAGTTATACTGCCGTAATGTGTTTATTATGGATAACTGTCAGGACTTGCTGCCGGAGTATTTGAAGTTCGTCAGGGGTATCGTTGATTCATCTGACTTCTCGCTGAATATTTCACGGGAGATCTTACAACAGGATAAGCAGTTAAAGTTGATCGGCAAAAACTTGGAGAAGAGTGTCTTAAAGAATTTAGAGAATCTGCTTAACAATGATCGGGCTAAATACGAAAAGTTCTGGAATGAGTTTGGCAAAGCGATCAAGAGCGGACTGTATCTCAATGTTCAAGCCAAAGAAAAACTACAAAACTTACTGCTCTTTCCTTCGTCCAAGGGTGAAGGTTTAGTCACTTTGGATGAATACATTAAACGGATGCCGGAGGGCCAAACCGAGATCTATTATGCGGCTGCCAAAGATAAGAATGCGGTTGAGCGGTTGCCACAGATGGAAGTTTTACGTGAAAAAGGTTATGAAGTATTGTATTTCTTTGATCGGGTCGATGAGTTTGCGATTGAAAGCTTACATGAGTATCAAGGAAAGCACTTTAAGTCGATCAGTCGTGGTGATTTGAATCTAAACAGCGATCAGGATCAGGAAGCTAAGAAAGCCACTGAAGAGTTGCGCAAGGAAAATGAGCCATTACTTAAAGCGATCAAGGACCGGTTGGGTAATAAAGTTGTTGAAGTAAAACTGAGTAACCGCTTGAAATCGAGTGCTGTCTGCCTGGTTAGTGGTGAAGACGGGATCAGTCTGCAGATGGAGCAGATCCTGGCGGAGCTGGACCAGACGGTCTTGAAGGCGGCCCGTATCCTGGAGATCAATCCGAATCACCCGATCTTTAAGACCTTACAAAACCTGCATCAGGCCGGAAGTGAGAAGTTTGGCGATTATGTTGATCTGTTATACGGGCAAGCGTTACTAATTGAGGGACTCAGTGTTGAAGATCCGCTCGATTTCTCCAATAAAGTAGCGAACCTGATGGTCCAGGCTGTGGGGTGAAGTGCTAAGTGTCAAAGCAAGGGGCAGTTGCTAATCAATAGTAACTGCCCCTTTGTTAATGTAAAAATTTTATGAAAATAAAACCCATAAAAAGGAAGATACAGAATGATTACGAATATTAGGTATATTTATCTTTGATTGTAAAAATTTAAAAGATAAAATTAAAAGGGGCGATGGTTGGTGTTTGGTAAGAAGCGTTTGTTAGGATTATTACTGGGATTAGGTTTCGTAGTTTCGATGCTGGTGACTGCATCGGTTTTTGCAAGGCAGTTTGAACTCAGCGGTTTTGACCGTTTTACATTTGCGGAGGATGGTATTGGGATATTCCAAATATACGGGATTCAAAGATGTATTTGCCTGGTGGTCAATCTTATTCAATTACACCAACAAGTCCATCTTCATCCAGTTATACGAAAGAATTTAGAGAAGGAGCAGCTAAATATACGGTTTATTTTAGATACAGGGAGATAGTAAAAGTTGTCTTTAGTGATGGGTCAGTGTTAACAAAATACTCATGGACAGACGCTAAGGGTAATACGATCAGCTATACCTTTGAAAATTTTCAGTATGGTTCAGAAAAAGGTCAAAGAATCAAGACTTTGGAGAGTTCTTCAGGATACAAATTGGTTTTCAACTATGATAATAAATATCGGAGATTAAGCAGCGTTGTATTGAATGACAGAAAAACGATTTTGTCAATTGATAATAAGGGTCATTTTATTGATGCAAAAGGGCGGGCAATTGGGTATGAGCCTAAAGAGAGAGAGTTTATAATCTGGCGTCATAATGGGTCAAGGACAGAATATAGTTATACTCCTTCGATCTACTTTGGCAACAGGATTACTGAGCAACGCATTTATTTGCCAGGAGCAACATCGCCATATCGGGTAGTAAAGTACATTCGCAATCGGAATGAAGGTCCAACAAAACCGATTGAAGTAAATGACGGGATAAGCATAAAACGTTATGAGTTTACTGATTATGGCAATACCAAAAAAGAGCTTCATTATGATCTCTCGCGAAGATTATTAAAACAGGTCGATAAAACATATTATGAATTTAAGTCTGAAGTCCACAGACCTTATCGTTATTTTCCACAGACCGAAACCACCTATTACACTAGAGCGAACGGCTCTTTAGGATCAGGGGCAACTTATGAATATGCCTACGACATTTGGGGAAACCGTACGATGGTCAAAGAACCCTATGGGACGGTTGTATCGACTACTTATACTACTGTTGGCGACAAACGGAATTTACCTCAAGTAGTAACTACGACAATCAAAGATCCCGTCCATAATACAACTCAAACTAAAAGGACGGAGTATCAGTATGACTCCAGAGGGAATGTTGTTAAGGAACTGGAGTTATATAATGGTAAATATTTAGAAACCAGCTATACCTATGACAGTTACAATAATATAACATCAAAGACTGATGCCAAAGGAAATAAGCTTTGCTTTAATTATAACTATAATTTTTTAACCGGAGTCTATAAGCCGGATGGGACGGTAATTGCTGTTTATTCCTATGACTTTGATTTGGTCCGTAAAACTAAAGCATTTGATTCAAAAATGAATATTTATAGGTATCGTTATGATGAAGTAGGAAGGTTGACTAAAGAATCGTTTTTAAATGACGATCCAAAGTTAGCCATAACCCGGCAGATCACTTACAATGACGCTAAAAATACAGTAACCATACATTATGGTAATGATACTGAAGGATGGCAGGAGGGTGTTATTACCTATCATCCTTTATTGGGGAAGCCGCAACTGATTCAACGCAGGCTTAATGGTAGTTTAGTTAAGATCAAGGAATATGTTTATGACAGTAATGGGCGGGTTATCCGAGAGATCAATAATCTGGGACAAGCGATCGATTACAGTTATGATGCCCTCGACCGGATGACAAAGATGGTGCTTCCTAATGGGGCCACGACTAATTATCAGTGGGATGACCGGACTTTAACCACCATTGACCCGAACGGCAATAAGAAGATCCAGGAACATGATCTCCTTGACAGATTGGTGAAGGTGAAAGAATTCCCTGATGAGTATACTACTTACGAAACCAGTTATATCTATGATACCGCTTCAAATCTGGTTGAAGTCACCAATCCGCGTGGCGCTAAGACCCGATATATGTATGACAACCTGGGAAGACTGCAACGGGTCGACTATCCTCAGGATGGATCAAACCCCATGGCGCCCGAGAGCTATGAATATGATGAGGTTGGCAACTTGATCGGGAAAACCGGAGCAAATGGTTTTAAGAGGATGGACTATGAGTTTTTTGCCGGTTACCGGTTGAAGCAGGTTGTTGAGCCCGATGGAAGAGTTATCAGTAACAATTATGATAATAATGATAACTTAATCAGTCAAACCTGGGGAATGGATTCATATACATATGAGTATGATCAACGCAATCGGGTAACCAAGTTAATCGCGATGCTCGATGGTAAGCGTTTTGAGTTTGGTTATCAGTATGATGCTTTTGGCCGGATGACGGAGCTTAGGTATCCAGGTAAGGCTGAACCGGTCAGGTATCGGTATGATGAGTTAGACCGTTTGCAGCAAATACCGGGATATGTTAATGGGTGTCAGTATGATGTGAACAATAAGTTACTGGAGATGCAACTGGCTAATGGGATGCGAAATCAGTACAGTTATGATGTTAATGAAAGAATTGTTAAGATTGGGGTTAACAAAATTAACCAGAATAACAGTATAGCTGAATTGCTGACCCTAAGTTATACTTATGACAATTCCGGTAACATTACCCGCATGAATGGCGACTATTACGAATATGATGGTTTAAACAGGCTAATTTGGTCCGGAAATGTACCTAAGGTAGATGTCCGAGTAACTCCATGGGGTAGAGGGACAGCTTGGTATTACGATGGTGCCGGTAACCGGACTAGACAAGAGATATATACTAATGGGCAATTGCAAGAGATGGAAATGTTAGGTTATGATTTAGCTAACCGCCTGTGGAGCAAAGGAAATACCACTTATCAAAATGATGCTGCCGGAGCACGGACAAATAAATATCAAGATGGAGTTGCCTGGAGTTATCATTACGATGGCGAATCACGTCTGCTTCAGGTAAATAAAGATGGAATACCACAGATCAAAAACAGTTACGATCCTGCCGGAATGCGGGTTAAGAAGGAGGTTAACGGCAAGACAAACTATACCATTTATAGCGGCGCCAACCCATTAATGGAATATGATCCGGCTACCGGGGAGTCAACATATTACATCTATGCCGGCGACCGTTCGATTGCTGAAGAAAAAGGCGGCAAGAAGATCTTTTACCACCGTGATCACCTTGGTTCCACCAGAGCAATGACCGGCCAGATGGAAGGTTGGTTGGATTGTGTAAGTATGATGCCTGGGGTAACCTGGAGAGTGTTAATGAGTATGATGATGGTATTATCAACGGTGATATGGAAATAATCAATGTACAAGCAAGTTTGTTAATGCAAATAATAAATATAAGCCGTCAGAGGATATTGGGTGGAAGTTTAACTCCTGTAGCCAATAAAGTAGTAGATAAGTGGCAAAAAGTAAGCGATGGAAACAGTAGTTGTGTTTATGAAAGTTCAGGAGGTTTAAATAACAGTGCTGCTTTAAAGATAACTTCTGATAATAATGGGTCAAATGCTGCTTGGGTATTAAGTGATCTTTATGCATCACCGAATACCGACTATGAGCTAACCGGATATTACTATTCAGATGGTGCTGAAGCTACGAAAGCTCATGCTGAGTTGGTTTATTATGATACTTATGGTAATATAATTAAAATTGATGATACCGGAGCGCTGGGTCATTCCGGCTCAGGTTGGAAACAGTTTACTCTCAAGTCACACTCACCGGCAGACGCAGCTTCGATGGAGATTCGCCTGTCGCAAAAGAATGCTCCGGGGATGACTGTAAAGTTTGACGGTATCAGGCTTAAAGTTCCGGGATTAAATGGTCAGTATGATTATACCGGCAAGCGGGAAGATGAAGGCATCGGGTTGAAGTATTTTGGTGCCCGGTTCTATGACCCGGTAGTGGGGATGTTTATAAGTCAGGATCCGATTAAGGATGGGAGAAATTGGTTTGCTTATTGTAATAATAATCCAATAAATTTTATAGACCCAGATGGATATAAACCTGTCGGTTCATCTACATTCAATCAAACTAAATATTGTACAAAAGAAGATGAGATAACAGGTTATAAATTAATAATTTCCTTTGGAGGTTTTATTCCTTCAAAAACCATCGATTTTTTAGGTAAAATAGGGGCATTAGTGGATGAGAAGGTTGACCCATATGTTGTTATTTTTGAACAAAGAAAAGCTTTTTTAGTCGAAGCTAATGCAAATTTAGATAAAGTTAAAGCAAGACTTAGAATACTAGAAAATAAGAAAGTATTAACTAAGAAAGAGCTTGAGGAATACCATAAATTAAAAACTGAAAAAGAAAGATTAGAGCATGAAATAAAAGTTAATACTGAATATGATAAAATTGAGATTGAACGAATAAATAAAGCTCTTAAATTTTGGGTTTCAGATGGCGCAGAGTACGAAGATAACCGTCCCGATGAGATTTCAGAGCGAAATAAATAAGAGGGAATGAAAATGAAGAATATTTTTGAAAAAATGGGTAAATTTTTTGCAACAAAGGGCAGAATTAATAGAGCTAAATTTTTAATTTATTCAATTTTTATGGTATTATTATTGAATTTAATAACGGAATTATATAAAGGATTGTTAATTCAAAAGTTTTTAGTATTATTAGTATTTGTTATTTCAATTGTTAAGTATATATCCATAACAGTAAAAAGATTTCATGATATTGAGATGCCTGGAAATAATATAATACTGTTGATAGTACCAATAATTAATATCTATTTTTATTTTCTATTATTAATCAAAAAAGGAACGGATGGTAAAAATTTATATGGAGATGATCCATTAATTAAATTACAATAATCTTTTGCCAGACATGTATTGGCAACGAAGTTTTTTTATTCGCCTGTAATTCATTAACCCGGTTAGCTTCCGGGTTTTTGATTAGCAAAAGCAGGAATCTTTTGGAATTTGGGTGAATTTTTGATAGAGCTTAAGATAAGGTTGAAAAGGATAAAAGTGAAGTTTAAGTTAGTTTATAGATTTAGCAGCAATGCAACCTCTTTACAATGTTGCTTGATAAACAAATAAATTTAATAAAAGGAGCATTCCTGTAATAAACAAAACTAAACTTTGAAAAAAGAAGTACCGCCTAGTAGAATTGGCAAAAGCGGTAAAAAAAGCCCTTGATATTTGCAAGTTCAATTATAATATTTGAAGCTCATAAAACGTCAGGTCTGGCAGACAGGATGAAAAAATTAAAGCTGCACATTCTGACAAGACTTGAATCGCCAAAAAACACGGCTTATTATTGGTTTTAGGACAAGCTTTTTGAAATATTTATTATAGCGGGGATCAGAAGATGAGAGCTCAAGCGGCAGAAGCTATGAAAGAAAAATGGCTATTGCTTATTACAGGTATTATCGCTATTGGATTGATATTCTTTGTATATAAATTATGGTATCCCTTAACGGTTAATGTAAATCTGATTGATTTACCTCTTACCAAATACAACTTAATAACATTTTATGACCGTAAAGAGAGGAGAGACATAAGTTTACCGGTATCAAAACAGACTAAAATTACAGTCTCACAAGTACCCTCTGATGTAATAACAACTTTGCTTAAATTAAAAGACCGTCAATTTTTTAATGATAATACATTGGCTAACTTAAAATTGTTCTGTTCGGGATTGACTGGTAGAAATTTTGATTCTTATACTCCAGGAATCACCCTAAAAGTTGCGCGTAATTTGTTAATAGTTCAAAGAAATGCAATTCCTTCAATACCTGAAGAAGCAATTGTAGCATATAAAATTGAGAGTAGTCTTTCTAAGGAAAAGATACTGGAAGCTTATCTTAATAATTTATACTACGGAGATGGGATTTTTGGAATTGCAACAGCAGCTCAATATTATTTTGGAAAAGACCTAGCAAAATTACAGCCCGATGAGATTGCGATCTTAGTTGGTATTGCGGTAGATACATTGGATGCTGTGTTAAAGAATGAACAAAATTTTAAAAGAAAAGATTATATTGAGATTAAGCGTAATCGGGTAATGGACTTAATGGGGGCGGAAGGCATCATTTCTAAAGAGCAAGTTGAAAACTATAAAAAGATGCCACTGAAGATAGATATATAGTATCTTTTTAGCCCCCTAATTTCTTTGGACAAAAGTGTCTTAACTCTGGTAAATTAAAAACAGGAGGTGGCATTATTGTGGCGAGATGAAAAAAGTTTATGTTTGACCAAGTTTATTGGGTTTTTGATAAGGTGATTGCGGAGCAACTACAGGCGTTAGAGTTGGTTCATATTAGTAAAAAGTAATTGTGCTCGCTCTGACCAAAGTATTTGAAATGGAAGAGTTAAAATGAAGAGATTTTTGGGAAGACTTTTTTTATTGGGTTTAATATTACTTGAAGTGTTTATTGATGAAATTTTGTGCGGTTGGACATATTTATTGCCATGGGTTACTAGCGATCTTCTGATTGTGATCGTAATTAGTTTTTTGAATTATATTTTAATAAGGACAGTCTTAAAATACAAAAAGTTTTTATCATTAATAATTGCTTTTTCAATAGCATTGTTTATTTGCTTGAGTTAAGCAATGCGTAGAGTAGGGAATATACTAAAACATGGGAACATTTAACGAAAACGGTGATGATAAAATGGGAAATATCTTTTATGATTATGTATCTGAGTTAATTAAGGATTATCCTTCTTTAGATTATGAATGGAAAAATAACAATCAAGAAATTTTATTTAAGAAAAAAACAGATCAAGGGTTTGATATAACTATTGGCTATCATAATGAAAATTACATTTATGTTAATACCGATAAAGGCTTTCATGACCATTTTGAGGTTATTGATGATGATTTTTCGGAAACATTAAAGTCGGTGATGGGATTAGTGCGGGATTTATTAAGTTACAAGATGCGAATCAAAGAAATATTAGCAGGCAACACTCCAAGAAAATGGATCTTACAGAATTACATTGATGGAGAATGGAAAGATGAACATATAGTTGGCAATATTTTTTGGAATTATTTTGCGAAGAAAAGTGAAAGGATTTATTATAACGACGTTTTGCCTTCAAGGTACTAGAAAAGTAAAAAGATATTCGGTGAAGCTATGAACGAGAATCAAATCAAGAATAAAATTTCATAGAACAAAAGCAGTTGCATGGAGATATTGTAAGGAACTTGAACTTGCCGGGATTGAGGCTAGCAAACAACTCCCTTTTTATCTAAATATGTTATCCTTCTAATTTAATAATAACATATAAGACCCAAGTCAGGATCCTCTTTTGTAAAGAATAGGTAAAGGCAATTGACAAAAATGGGATAGTGTAATAATATGGGCATATATTAGTAAACAGATAGGATTAGTATAATTTAATAACGAAGGGACACGAAAATAAAACATCAAAAAAGAACTGAATTTTTAGCCGATTCTTTAAAGATTTTAATATGAAATAGGGGTGAAACAAATGGCTGTTTTAATTGTTGGGGCGGACCGATTAGGAAAGATTCAGGAAAAAATAACTCTGGATAATGAGATTATCCATTGGTCCGGGCGAAGCAAAAATTGTAATAAGAAAAGTATCCCTAAACGGGTCACCCAAATAATTATCTTTTGTGATTTTGTTAACCATTTATTGATGTATAGCATTAAAAAGCAGGCGAGAAAAGAAGGAGTGCCAGTTATCTATAGTAAGCGGGCTTTGTCTCATAATTTAGGAAAACTATTGGCATAAAATATTTATTCTCCAGCATCTGGTGGAGAATGTTCTTGCCATTACTTTCATATGCCATTGCTACTGGTAAATACTTATCTGCTTTACCATTTCAAATTCCTCTGATACTTCTTTTGCTATATGAAGTAATATCCCAATGCTAGAGTCTGGCGGCGATTTTTGTATCAAATAGACGTTTCATAGTGGTTGCCTGGGTTTAAAAAAAACAGGGAGGATAAAATGGGAAATATCTGATAACGTCGTAACCTTTAATTTTTCCAATATTAACATCATGCCTCCATGTTCATTGTTTGAGATTCAAGGAGAAATTCCAAATTCGTTGTGATTATCACGCTCCTTTTCTCGTAACATTCTGAAATTACCTGAAACAAAAGTTGTGAGCCATCTTTTTCAAATGGAGCATATCCCCATTCGTCGCAGATCAAAAATTGCTTAGACATATAAAGAAAATAAAAAGGATAAGCTGTTACACTACCCTAAATCATTAATCTAGTATTATCTCTCTCACTGGAAGATTTGCAACCTTTAATTCTTCAATTTGTTTTTCAGAAATAGACCGCAAAGATTCCACATCTTGAGCTTTCATTTTTATATCCATAAACCACTTATCAAAACCACCGATTTTTTCTTTTACATATTCAGGCCAATTACAAATATCATCTTGGGCATATTTTAAACTTCTTTCAACTTCTTTTGTACTACCACACCATGCGCTTATAAGAATAATATCCTCATAAAGGTGTATTTGAAAAGGAATATTAGTAGTAGCGATATATGTCTTATATGCATTTATAATTGTTGATAAATATACAGGCCCTTTAAATGGGATAATTTGCATGTCATTCCTAATCCTTTCGGCTAATTCTTTGTACTTTTTTTCATGCCATGATAACATTAAATGATAATTTTTTATTTGCATTGCCAGTGTTAAAGATACCGTCGTAAATCCCCTACATAAATTATGAACATGGAATATTGGATTATACGCGTAATTTCCGGAATCCTTTTCAAGACAAATCCCAACTAGTAGCGGTCCTAGCCTATTTAATAATCTCATATTCTTATAGATGCTCAATTCTGGAAATAATTCTTGCCAATCCTTCGTCATCCTTTTTTCATCTGCCTTTGTTATTTTTTTTAGTGGCATCAATAACTCCCTTACCTTCACATGTATTTCTTAATAATCACTATGGATTTACTTCAAATATTCTATTATGATTAATATTTAATGGCCCTTCTTTTAGAATTTTATTAATCTGCTTCTGTTTTAAGCCTTGACCTGGATTGATTGTAAATATATAATCCCACACTGTACCTGTAGCAGGGTCATAAACATCAAGCCTTGTGCTACCTTTTGTACCTCTTTTAACAGGAACTATTTCTTGTATAAGGTCATTATTTGACATCTGTTTATAATTAACCTTACCATCTCTCGCAACCTTTCTAATATTTTTAGCCTTCAATCCCAATGGATCTGTCCATGCCCAAACATTTGGCGCATATGCATACACATTCAATCCGGCTACTAATCCCAGCGGGTCCTGGCTGATAAATGAACCGGTATACTTTCAAGCTTGCCCAGGGCATCATACCTGGCAGCCCACACCACTTTGCCATCCGGTTCCATAAGCCTTGTGGGACAGCCGTTTATGTCATTGTGGTATAGATAAAGATTCTCCTGCCCGTCGGCTTCTTCATCCTGGTATGCGTTTGGAGCATTGCCAGAGGTTCAAATGTATAGGGATAATATATAAACTCCCGAAGCCTGGTACTTGAATCCTCTACCGCTTCTGTCCGGGAATCACCCATAAGTGCATTTCCGTCCCAATAGAAGCGTGTAACTTCACCGTCCGTTTCCTTGCAAATTCTCCTCCCCAACGGGTCATATTTATATGATGTTGTGTATCCGTTGGTAATACTCTCAATCAGTCGCTGGTTTCCATCCCATACAAAGCTTGTTTCCTTATCTCCCTTTCGTTCAACCAGATTACCGGCTCTGTCAAACCTGTAGCTTACACCTTCATATTCCCCTTCACGGCTCCACCCGGATTCATTCTGTTCCACCTTGGCAGCCATGCTTCACGGACTTGTAGTTAGTATAAAACAGGCAAGCTCTTCAGAAGATGCTTGCCTGTTGCATTCATTGCGTAATAAGCGTGCCTTATAATTCAATTGGAATACAAACCGGGGTTTTGCCGGTTAATTCGATACTGCGGGCATCAGGTCCGGAGAAACCGACGTATAACTTAAACTTCTTACTGTCGAGGATCCGTTCACCCTGGTCGTTCACCACTTTAAGCGAATTAAAGGAGATTGTTAGTTTAACTACTTTCTCTTCGTGTGCGCCTAAGGCAACTCGTAAAAAGCCGCAAAGGCTGGTGTTGCGGACAGCATATTTTGATTGTTCATCTTTAATATAAGTCTGTAACACGTCTTCAATGGCAATGTTGCTTTGATTTTGGACTGTTGCCGTGATCTCAAGATCTTTTTCAAGTTCTACGGTTCCAACCAGTTCGGCACTTTTGCAGACAGCATTGCCATAAGTTAAACCGTAGCCAAAGGGATACAACGGTTCTTCTTCGATATACCGGTAAGTCCGGTTTTTCATTGAGTAGTCCGTGAACGGAGGCAGGTTATCCAAAGAACGGTAGAACGTAACCGGCAGTTTTCCGGACGGCGAGCAGTTGCCAAACAACAGATCAGCAATTGCTTTGCCGCCTCTTGCTCCCGGATACCAGGTCGTCAAAACAGCGTTACAATGTTCGTGGGCAAAACTTAAGTTGATCGCGCTTCCGGCAATGAGGCAGAGGATGGTCGGCTTACCAGTGGCAACGATCTTCTCAAGTAAATTCTTCTGCACGGCTGGCAATTCGATATCCGGTTTATCTCCGGAGGCATAATTGTTACCTTCATCGCCCTCTTCGCCTTCGATGGTCTCATCAAGTCCAAGGCAGAGGATTACCAAATCACTATGCTCCGCTACCGTAACTGCTTCCATCAGCCGGTCGTTGGCTTGGGCCAATACTTCGCTGCGGTCTTTAACCAATTCACAGCCGATTGAATAGAGGACTCGGATCGAATCACCGGCTTCATCCTGGATCCCTTCCAGTAATGTAATATAACGTGAAGCACTTCCGTAATAGTTTCCTTTTAACGCCAGGCGGCTATCGGCATTCGGTCCGATTACCCCGATCGTCTTGACCTGCTTTTTATCGATCGGTAAGATCCCATCGTTTTTCAATAAGACGGCGCCTTTTCGGGCGGCTTCGATCGCCAGTTCCTGATGTTCTTTACAGTCGACAACTTCATATGGTATATTGTCAAAATCAGTTTGATCGAAGAGTCCCAGTTTAAACCGGGTGGTGAAGAGTCGTACCGCCGCTCTGGTAATATGCTCTTCGGTGATTAGACCCTCTTTTAAGGCAACAAGCAGCATCAGGTACATATTGCCACAGTTTAAATCACACCCGGCATCAATTGCCAAGGCTACTGATTCTTCGGGAGTCTTCGTGACCATATGGTACATGTGGAAGTCTTTGATGGCCCAGCAGTCAGAAACAACGTGCCCTTGGAAACCCCATTGTTCTCTTAAAATATCTCGCAGCAGGGCATAACTGCCGCAACAAGGCTCGCCATTAGTACGGTTATAGGCGCCCATCACCGCTTCAACCTGTCCTTCTTTGACACAGGCTTCAAAAGCCGGCAGATAGGTCTCCCATAGATCTTTCAATGATACTTCGGCATTGAACTCATGGCGTAAATCCTCGGGACCGCTGTGGACAGCAAAATGTTTCACACAGGCTGCTGTCATTAAAAATTCCGAATCTCCCTGGAGTCCTTTGATAAAACTAACTCCTAACCGGCTGGATAAAAAGGGGTCTTCGCCATAGGTTTCGTGGCCTCTGCCCCAGCGCGGATCACGAAAAATATTTACATTGGGAGACCACAAGGTTAAACCTTTATAGATATCCCGGTCCCCATGCTTGGAACTTTCGTTATATTTTGCTCTTGCTTCAAGGGCAATTGCCTTAGCAACCTTGGTTAAAAAGTGATCATCAAAGATTGCCGCCATTCCGATTGCCTGGGGGAAAACAGTAGCGGTTCCGGCGCGGGCAACTCCGTGTAAGGCTTCATTCCACCAGTTGTATGCAGGGACTCCCAGCCTTTCAATGGCTGGAGATTTATATGTCAGTTGACTTGCTTGTTCCTCAATTGTCATTTGAGATACAAGTTCTTCAGCCTTTTTTCTATAGTAATCATGTGACTTCATCTTCATTACTCCTTGTCAGTAATTACAGTAAAAGTTAGAGCTTTTCATAATGAGTATAATATCAAAACAGGAAGAGTTGCAAGAAGAAGTTCAATACAGTTGTAAAAAATAATAATGCCCTAACGAGGCGATCATTCATGATAATGGTGATGGTTTCGAAAGGGCAAAATAGGGTTTGCTGACAATTAAATTAATTAGAAACTAAATCCGGTGGTCAAATAATATCCTTCATTATCTTCTTCTAAAACGACTGCGGCATCGATTATAACCGGACCAAGTTTGAATCCGAGGCCGCCGGTTAAAGTGGGGGAATCGTCTTTGTTGGTATAAGCTCCCAAACGGATGGCTACCGTTTTGGAGAGCAATGATTGTTCCAACCCGAAATGAATCCGGACAAAGTCTTTGTAATCAGTTTCGATCTGATCAATATCTAATGCCAATAATGTCGATTCAAATGGTTGGTATACTACACCTAAAACATAATTTTGCGGCAGTTTCTTATCGACTTCAAAAGGTTCTTTGGGACCCAATTTGGTGCCGTCAAAATTATAGAGTTGTTTTTCGCCCTCCCATTCTAAATTGGAATAACAGTTACGGGCGATAAAACCAAATTTAATCCGGTCGTTCAGCCGGTATTGCAAACCAATATCGAAGGCAGAACCTTTGGCACTGGCATCAGCTAAATAATTATGGTCCGGATTGTAGGGTAAATTGAGCTCAAGCCGGTATTCGGATAATTCACTCCGGACTGTTTTCAAGTTAACGCCAACGGACCATTTCTCTCCTACTTTCCAAGCAGCAGTGAGTACGCCGTAAAGGTCCAACCGCGCTTGTCCATTGCTTGAGATACCATCGGCAATCACTTTCGAGTCTGCATTGAGATCAGCCAGCACATTGAGTGCAAAATGTTTGGCAGTCAAACCAAGCATCCCTTGGGAACTAAGTTCAAATTCCGGTAATTTTGGAGGATAGGTCTCGATGTCCAGTAAATCCCGGGCTTCTTTCCAGTCAGTACCATTATAGCCCAGAGTCGGAGCAAAAATGAACCGGATTTCAGTGATTCCGGCAGGGTTCCAGTATGGCGCCGATGTATCATCGGCAATTGCGGTATAAGCTCCGCCCATCGCAACGGCACGGGCTCCATATCCGGCATTATTGCCTAACGCGCACTGGGGATAAGCGCCCAGTAAACAGAAGAATAATATTAATCCAACTAATTGTTTCATTAAAACTGCCTCCGTACTGAGAATTGGTAATTCCTCCAATAATACTTCGGCAGTTTTTGGTGTTTTATTAAGCTAAAAATCTCCGGGGCAGCTAAGTTAATCGATGGCGGTTAGATTGGCACTATCGGTTTAGTATTTTGGCATTTCCGGAAGTGGTATTGATGGTGATTTGATTGATGCCGCTGCCAAAGCTGCCTTGAAAAGTCCTCTTTACAACGGTGTTCTTAGGAGCGTTAGTGATCTCTTTTGCCAGGTTCAGTTCACCCGATCCCGAATTAAAGGATACTGAAAAACCGGAATTAGTTGGAATCACAATCTTAACATCGCCGGATAGCGTATTAGCAGTAATGTTATCTCCAAATTTAAAATAGTTAAGCGTGATATTGCCGGACATGGTTTCAGCTTCGACATTGCCAGGCGCTCCATGGAGCAATAATTCGCCTGAAGCGGTATTGATCCTGGTTGTTTGGGATTCGAAAGCATCTGACTTTAAATCACCTGATGCGGATTTAAATTGAAACTCTTGAAACTTACCAATAACTTTAAAAGTTCCGGAAGCGGTATTCATCAAGGCGGAGGTCGCTGTTAAAGACCGGGTTGTAAACTCTCCGGAGGCTGTAGTTACTAAAAACTGCTCACAAGCGCCATTAAGAAGTTCCAATTCGCCGGAACCGGAAGTCAGTTTGATCTGTTTGGCAGAGACTGAGTTGGCGATTAAATCTCCGGAACCGGTTTGAAATGTGAATTCTTCCAGTTCAGTTATTTGAGGAAGTTCACAGTCGGCCGATCCGGTAGCGACATTTAATTTACCCTTAAAACTGCTGGGCAGAAAGACTGTAAGCTTGGTATCACTTTGGAAGAAGACGAAGTTTGTATTCTTTTTAACCTCAAGCTTCACACTGCTTCCGGTTTGCTCCAGAATAAAATCGTAGACTAAGGTACCATCTTTTAATATATAGTTATGATACAGATGAGCGTTAATCTGGGGCCCGTCGGTCACAAAAAGCTGCAGATCAGGGCTGTCAGTACTGATGGTTATCGTGTCAACGCCTTCAAGCAGCAGTTCTTTCTTTTGATCAAGCGGTTGGAAATTTTTCTTTCCTGTAATTGGGTTGAATTGGCGCAAAAAATGATTTTTGGGAAGTAAGAAAAATCCGATTGTGTATGAAACAATCATGATTAAAAACAAGTATAAAAAGGCTTTTTTAAGATTCCACTTAAGCATTGTTGGCCTCCTGTTTGATAATAATTTTAAGATTTAGCTTTAAGTAGGCAATTGTTAAGTTATAAAAGAGCTTTGCCAAACAAAATGACCCCAGAAACATCAACAAACCCAGCGCGGTTGTTCCGATTGCAATGAAAAAACCGGCAGCCGGATTGACAAAGGAGTTTGAAAGAAAAGACAGAGGAATGATCGCCAGACCGGTAACTGCAATGACTCCGGAAACAATGAAGAATGTAATGATTATGACAACCAGCGCAATAAAAGGTCCAAGCATAAAGACCAGATTGAAAAAGCCTAGACTAAGGGCAGCGATTATCGCCCGAATAATATTAACAGTCGATTTGTTTTCTTCGGCGCGTTTTACGGCATATTCTGCGCGAAACTGTTTAGCGATTGTTTTGGGATCACCAAGTGATTCGCAGATTTCGCTTTCGGTTTTCCCTTTTTCCAATCCGATGCTAAAGTGTTCTTCGTAATCATAAAGAATATCTTTTTTTTCAGCTTCGGTAAGTCCAGTCAGTGAATTCTTTAATCTATTTAAAAATTCATCTTTATTCATTGCTGTCTTCACTCTCCTCAATAATTTTGGTGACCCCTTTCACAAACTGTTGCCACTCCTTGATCAGATCATCTTTAGTGGTCCGACCCAAATCAGTTAACTGATAATATTTACGAGCGGGTCCTTCAGATGATTCCTCGATATAAGTTGTCAAATAGCCTTCATCTTTTAAACGTCTTAAAAGCGGATAGATTGTACCTTCTGCTATCGCAATATTTCTTGATATTTCATTAACAAGTTCATATCCATAACGGTCTTTATTAGACAGCATAGCGAGGACGCATAGTTCCAAGACCCCTTTTTTAAACTGAATATTCATTGGATCCCTCCTTTGGGTCATAGTTGTTTTGTGGCTATTTAAATAGTAACATACACTACTGTATATTGCAAGGTAGTGGATGAAATTATTTATTGAGCAAAATTGATACTTTATAATTGAGGCTTAGTAGCATTTGAGTTGAGAAAGAAATGAAAAAACCCAGCAAAAGCTGGATTTTTATCTGAATCAGATTGTATCAAATTTATTGATGGTTTTGATTGTTATAGCAGATTAATAAGCAAGCGTAACTTTGCTTCAACGTCAGGATCATTAAGGCTTGCAATACCTAGTAAACATTTATAAATAAAGGTTCGATCAATTCCGGGAATTCTTCTTACTTTAGCATAGAACCGATCGGTTAACTGATTGATTTCATCTGGAGTCAAGTGCGCTATCCCTCCTTAAGTTGGAGTCCGATTCAAGGTATTTAAATTTTACTATTATACTATTCAGGAAGGATCAGGACTGGACTAAGCCAAAATAATACCCTGTCTGGTTTCAGTTAGTAAGCGCTTGGAGCGGGGCCGGTATATGTCCGCCACGCCGGACAAACTTAGCAGGGCTAAATTCTTTAACGGCCATAATCGGAGCACTGCCTAACAATCCGCCGAACTCAACCAAATCGCCGACTTTTTTACCGGGAACCGGAATAATTCTGACGGCAGTAGTCTTATTGTTAATCATCCCGATGGCCATCTCATCAGCAATGATTCCGGCAATGGTTTCGGCAGAAGTACTGCCGGGAACGGCAATCATATCTAATCCGACCGAGCAGACACAGGTCATTGCTTCGAGTTTTTCAATCGATAACGCACCGGCCTGAACTGCTTCGATCATTCCGGCGTCCTCACTTACGGGGATGAAAGCGCCACTAAGACCGCCGATCGCCGATGAAGCCATCGCGCCACCTTTTTTAACTGCATCGTTTAAAATAGCTAATGCTGCTGTAGTTCCGGGGCAACCACAACGTTCCAACCCCATTGCTTCTAAGATATTGGCAACACTGTCACCGACTGCCGGAGTCGGGGCTAATGACAGGTCGACGATCCCAAACGGAATTCCTAATTGTTGCGATACTTTGCGACCGATCAATTCACCGACGCGGGTTATTTTGAAAGCGACCCTCTTAATCTCCTCGGTTAAATTGCGGAAATCGCAATCGTCAGGTAACCGCTCAACTGCGGCTTTGACAACTCCGGGTCCGCTGATTCCGATATTGATGGTGGCTTCAGGTTCGCCTACACCATGAAACGCACCGGCCATAAAGGGATTGTCTTCAGGAGCGTTGGCAAACACTACTAACTTAGCGCAGGCAAGGCCGTCCTGTTCTTTACTTAATTCGGCAGCGGCTTTGATGATTTCGGCCATCTTCATTACCGCATCCATATTGATCCCTGACTTGGTAGTAGCCAGATTAACCGAAGCACAAACCTTCTTCGTCTGCGCGAGTGCTTGCGGTAACGACTCGATTAATTTGGTCTCGCCAACAGTGGCGCCTTTGTGGACTAAGGCTGAATAACCGCCGATAAAGTCGATCCCTAACTTGGCAGCGACTTGATCAAGCATAAAAGCAAGTTCCAGATAACTGTCCGCATCGGTAGCCTGTGCTAACAAGGAGATTGGAGTGACCGCGATCCGTTTATTGATGATGGGAATCCCGAAAGTCTTCTCCATCAGATAAACCGTATTCATTAAGTTTTCTGCTAAACGCAGGATCTTTGCTGAAGCTTTATTAGCAACCGACTTGATATCCGCAGCGGCGCAATCCAGGATATTGATACCCATTGTTACCGTCCGGATATCAAAGTGATAATTCTCAACCATCTGAATCGTTTCTAAAATTTCCTGCGGGGTATAAGGCATAGTAACAACTCCGTTTCGTCTTAAAGTTTAAATACGATGCATGTAACGGAAAATATCCTCATGCTGGACAACGATATTCACACCCAGATCTTTACCTGTCTGGGCCAGCAGTTCTTGGAGTTCGATTAGGTCTTTATTAGCTTCGCTGATATCGACCATTAAAATCATTGCAAAAATGTCCTGTAAGATTGTTTGACTGATATCTATAATATTGGCTTGACAATCTGCCAGTACCTTAGAGACATTAGCCACAATTCCGACCCGGTCTTGTCCCATAACGGTGATCACAACATGTTCTTTCGTCTTCATCTTTACACCTCATTTGTCTGTTAATTGCGTAAATTATCAATTCGTGATCAATATTTTTACTCCTTTTAAATGTAAGTAAAAAATCCCTTAAAAATGTCGCTCTTTTAGTAATATTTTTTATTTTTAGACGTTAGAAAGGATAAACTGGTGTAATAATAGAAACTAAACCTTTAATCGGCCAGGTTTGATAATCTGCTCGATCACCGACTGCAGGAAAGAAGCTGGGAGGTAGCCATGAAGTATCAAATAAAAGAGGAATTAAGCGCCATATCTTCATTGATTGAATTGGAGTCTGAAGAACTGGTGGTCTTGGATAAAGTTGAGTTTGTCCTGCAACCCAAAGAAAAATTGCGGTTGGATATGCAACGGGAGATCCGTCAATTGGTTGCTGCTGAAACAGATGTTACTGATGCTGTTTTGATCAAATATCAAAACTTTGAAAAGTTGGGCGATAAACTTTATTTGGTCCGTGCCGAAAAGACGGTTTTTGGGATCGAGCCTTTTAAAAGCGGAAGTATCAGCGAGAGTTGTCACATTTTATTAAAACTATTAAAAATAATGGAGAATTATCACCGGCATCGGATTGTATTAGGTGGTGTCAGCGAGGGCCTTTTAGTCAGAAATAACGGTGGGACCGTACTGGTCCAAGATCCGCTGGTGCTGAATTATCTAAGCAGATCATTGAGTGATGCCCGTTATCTGATTGAGAATGTTCCTGAAGTGATCGCCGGTTCAAAGTGGGACCAGAAATCGGATATTTTTTCATGGGGGGTTTTGGCTTACCGTCTGTTGACGAATACCGATCCATTTCAAGCTGAAACTAAAGAAGAACGGATCACCAGAATTGTCCGGATGAACATCGCGGAACCGAAAGATGTTTGCCCGAAAATCAGTAATGAGTTGAACCGCCTAATTCTCAATGCTTTGAGTAAAGATCCGAGTAACAGACCGAATAGCGAACGTTTAATTGCTGAATTAACCACGCTCATCGAGAATAATTGTTACGAGGTTTCCGATGCCGAAGCAGAAGTCTATCAGAAGACTGCAGTCTCAAATCTCAAAAAGCAAAAATTCCAGGAGAACCTTTGGTGGTGGTTTAAAAAGTATGGAATTATCGTGCTGATTGTCTTAGCGGTGCTTATTACCGGTTATTTTCTGGCGTTTGGTGCCAAGGGCAAGCCAATAATTACGAAACAGACCAAACCACTCGAAGTGGTCCGGATTTATTTTGACGGAGTTAAAGCGATCGATGCCCCGCTGCTGGCCGAAGCTGCCCCAAACGTTAAGAACAGTTATGAGGTTTTGGTGAGTAATATCCATGTAAACAATACGGTGAGACGCTCGGTCGATTTTGATAAAGCAGCCCTTACATTAATTGATGTCGAAGATTTGGTGATTAAACCATTGGAAGAGAGTCCACAACTCGTGCGGTATCAGGTTGATTACCGTTTAAAGATTATTTTTACAGAGAAGATCGAGTACACTGCCAAACGTGAAGAGTTGGTCCTTAAGCCATTCCGTGGGATCTGGAGGATTGCGGAGATTAAGCCAATCTCCGAAAATACTTGGGTTGAGAAACGGGAGCTCGAGCCTGAAAAGCAGGAAGAACAACAGGAATAGTATTTCATTATTCTAAAAATCTGAATCAAAAAAGCACTCTCCTTAGGCTGACGGCATAAAGTAGATGGAGATTATGAAGGAGGGTGTATTTTTTTGAATTCCAAAAAAGATGAACCAAAAGTCAACTATCAGCAGGTAGATGTGGTAATTGTCGGAGGCGGTACAGCCGGTTGTATGGCGGCGGTTTACATCAAAGAAGCCAATCCGGAGTTGAAGGTATTAATACTTGAAAAAGCGGATATTAGACGGAGTGGCTGTTTAGCATCAGGAATGAATGCGATTAATGCCTACATCAATCCTGGCGAGACTCCGGAATCATTTACCAGATATGTCCGGTATGACGCGATGGGGCTGATCAGAGAAGACCTGGTGCAGTCGGGTGGGGAACGATTGAATGAAGTAGTTGCCAAAGTTGAAAGCTGGGGATTGCCGATCTTAAAAGATGAGAATGGCAAATATAAACCCCGGGGACGTTGGAATATCAAAATAAATGGAGAATCGCTCAAACCAATTCTGGCGCAGGCGGTTGCTGATGCAGGAGTGAAAGTCTTAAACCGGGTCAATGCCGTTGACTACCTGGTAAAAGATCAGCAAGTTTGTGGCGTTGTAGGTTTCGGAGTCCGTGATGGAGTTTGTCATGTTGTCAGTGCCAAGGCAGTAATCTGCTGTACCGGAGGCGCATCAGGAGTATATCGTCCCAACAATCCAGGGCTGGCGGCGCATAAAATGTGGTATCCGCCGTTTAATACCGGTGCCGGTTATGCGATGGGAATTCGCGCCGGAGCGGAGTTTACCAGCTTGGAGATGCGGTTTATTGCGCTTCGTACTAAAGACAGTATCTGTCCGACAGGAACCCTGGCGTTAGGTTTTGGAGCCCGACAGTTAAATTCGGAAGGCGAGCAATTTATGAAAGAGAAGTATGCTCACCTAGGTGGCGAAGGCGCGCCAACCTGCATGCGGGTTTACGGCCCGACCAAAGAAGTTAAAGAAGGCCGAGGCCCCTGTTATCTGGATACCAAGCATTTGAGTGCCGAGCAAGTCCACAAGCTTAAAGAGGCTTATTTGGATATGTATCCGGGTGTGGTACTCCAATGGGCGGCAAATGAATTTGATCCGGCCAAGGAACCAGTCGAGATCTGTGGGACCGAACCATACATTATGGGCGGGCATTGTCAGGCCGGATACTGGATTGACAAAGGACGCCGGACGACTTTGAAAGGCCTTTATGCGGCCGGAGACGTAGCCGGAGGTTATCCCTACAAATTTGTCAGTGGCTGTTGGGCAGAGGGAGCGATTGCTGCGGAGACGGTAGTTAAGGATCTGCCGGAGCTCCCTGCTGTTGAAGTTACGGCGGAAAAACTCCAACAGTTAATTGCGTATATTTACCGGCCATTACTCCGATATCGTGACGGATTGGATGGAATCACCGCTGCCGAGATGGAAGAGCGGTTGCAAAAAATTATGGATGAGTATGCCGGCGGAATCAAAACCTACTATGAGTACAATCAGGCAGGGCTGGAGATTGCCCGCAGCGAACTGGCTAAGTTACAACGACAAAGCGAGTATTTGGTTGCGGAAGATTATCACCAGTTGATGAACTGTCATGAAGTACTCGACCGGATCGACGTCGCACGGCAACTGGTTGAACATCTGGCTTACCGGAAAGAAACCCGATGGCCGGGATTTCAGACGCGCAGCGATTATCCCGAGAAGGATGATTTCAACTGGCTCAAATTTGTAAACTCAGTTAAGGATCCGGAGACGAGAGTGATCCAAATAATTGAACGGCCCTACGAGCAGTTCTTACCGGGAGAACGTTATTTGCCGCGATAATCTTTTGTGTTTCCAGATCAAGAATGGTATAATGTTAGTGTTATTACACTCGAGTTATGGAAAGCCGTTTTGGCTTTCCGTAATTCATTTGGAGGCAATTGATGAAGTTCAGACCCTGTATTGATATCCATCAAGGCAAAGTGAAACAGATTGTCGGCGGTACGCTGAATGATGTAAATAAGGGAGTAGTTGAAAATTTCGTTTCCGATCACGATGCGGCCTATTTTGCTAATCTGTTTAAAGCGGACGGGTTAACCGGCGGGCATGTAATCATGCTCGGTGCCGGTAATGAAGCTGAAGCGTTAAAGGCATTGCGGGCTTATCCCGGCGGGTTGCAAGTTGGTGGCGGCATTACCGTCGAGAATGCCGCTTTCTATCTTGAACAAGGGGCATCCCATGTGATTGTGACCTCTTATGTATTTCAGGACGGGGATATCAACCAAGCCAATTTGGACGCGCTCGTTGCGGAAGTCGGTCGGGAACATTTGGTGCTTGATTTGAGTTGCCGTTTAAAAGAAGATGCCTATTATGTGGTAACCGACCGCTGGCAGAAGTTTACCGGTTATCAGATCAATCAGACCAATTTGCAGCAATTAGCGGATTATTGCGCTGAATTTTTAATCCATGGCGTTGATGTCGAAGGGAAGCGCCAGGGAATTTTGGAGGATTTGGTTGCCAAACTTGGCAACTGGTTAACGATTCCGGCAACTTATGCCGGAGGCGCGCGCCGGTTTGAGGACTTTCAACTAGTAAAACAGTTGGGACAAGATAAATTGGACCTGACGATTGGGAGCGCGTTGGATATCTTTGGTGGCGATCTGCCGTACCGGGAGGTTATCCACTGGAGATAAACTCAACCTTATATTTCTGTTTTGTAAATTTTCGCTAATGTGTGAAAATGCTAAAAGGAGTTTAGGAAAGAAGTGGAGAAATAAAAAGATTCAATATATTTTCCAGAGGATTGGATCAATGAAGATTAAAGATTTGTTTAGCAGCAAGAAACCGGTGTTATCATTTGAGATCTTTCCGCCACGGCCGGATTACCCAATTGAAACCATATTTGAGACGATCAGTCAGCTTCAGGATTTGCAACCTGACTATATCAGTGTTACATATGGCGCCGGTGGATCAAACCGGCAACGCACCGTACAGATTGCGGCTCAGATTAAGAAAGATTATCAGATTGAGACGATGGCCCACTTAACTTGTGTCGGCCATTCTCCTGAAGAATTGGACCAGATCATTGATGATCTGAAGAATAATGATATTGAAAATATCCTGGCATTGCGCGGCGATCCGCCCCGCAATGAGCCTAATTTTGTCTTTAAACCGGGTCATTATTGTTATGCGAATGAACTGGTCAAACATATTCGCCGGAAAGATGGTTTTTGCATCGGAGCAGCGGCTTACCCCGAGGGTCATCCCGAATGCAAACGCTGGGAGGAAGACTGGAGCAGATTGCGTGACAAAGTCAATGCCGGAGTTGATTTCTTAGTGACGCAACTCTTCTTTGATAACCGGGTTTTTTATAATTTTAAAGAAGCTTTACTGCGGATGGGGGTTGATGTTCCGGTCACTGCCGGAATCATGCCGGTATTAAACCCTAGCCAAATCAAACGGATGGTCTATTTATCGGGAGCGTCAAT
Organism: Bacillota bacterium; assembly: GCA_029553165.1. Lineage (GTDB taxonomy): Bacteria > Bacillota > UBA4882 > UBA8346 > UBA8346 > JAKPCT01. The sequence goes on along the minus strand of JAKPCT010000059.1, from coordinate 33,852 downwards.
GCCGGCGAAGTTGTTGCAGATGTTTGATAAATACGGTGATAATCTCGGGGACTTTGAAAAAGCCGGGATTGATTATGCGATTGAACAGATCAATGATTTAATTGCTAATCAAGTGGAGGGAGTTCATTTTTATACGATGAACCGCGCCGAACAGACCAGAAAGATTATTATAAATATTAATAAATGATTAGGGAAAAAATTAAATGAAAAACACAGATGCCAATAAAGAATTAAAACAATTAGTGGGAAAAGCTGCTGCTGCCGAAGTCCAAGACGGGATGGTCTGCGGTTTGGGGACCGGTTCAACAGTAGTGTTTATGGTTGAGGAGTTAGGGCGACGGGTCAAAGAAGAGAATCTGAAAATAGTTGGCGTACCAACTTCATTTCAGACCAAACTGCTCTGCTCGCAATTGAATATTCCAACAATGGAGATTCAGGATTGTTCCTATTTGGACCTGGCGATTGATGGTGCCGATGAAGTTGATCCGGAGCTGAACCTGATTAAAGGTGGCGGCGCGGCTCATACACGCGAAAAGATAGTAGTTGCAATGGCTAAAAAATTTATTGTTATTGTTGATGAGACGAAACTGGTCCAAAGACTCGGAGAGAAGTTTGCGGTGCCCGTTGAAATTATCCCTTCGGCATTAAAATTTATAACGCAAACATTGATTCAACTTGGGGGAGAACCGCAACTGCGGATGGGAGTCAGGAAGGACGGACCGGTAATTACGGATAATGGCCAGATGTTACTTGATGTCCGTTTCCCGGCCACCGTCAACCTTAAAGAGATTGATCGGATCTTGCATAATACTCCCGGAGTTATTGAGACCGGACTCTTCTTTAATATGGCCCAAGAAGTGTTAGTGGGGACCGCTGCAACACAACAGGTAACAAGATTATCAAAAAATTAAGAATTATTGAGGTGTCACAATGGCTGAATTAACAGACGGCAAGATCGTTCCGGTAGTCCTTGAAGAAGAGATGAAAAAATCCTTCCTGGATTACGCGATGAGTGTAATCGTTGATCGGGCGCTTCCTGACGTGAGGGATGGGTTAAAACCAGTACACCGCCGGATTTTGTACGGTATGTATGAGACCGGAGCAACTCCGGACAAGCCCTACCGCAAGTCAGCCCGTATTGTCGGTGATGTCATGGGCCGGTATCATCCTCATGGTGATGCGGCGATTTACGATACAATGGTGCGGATGGCGCAGGATTTTTCTTACCGAATGGTGCTGGCTGACGGCCATGGAAACTTTGGTTCGATTGACGGTGATTCGGCAGCGGCAATGCGTTACACCGAAGTGCGGATGTCCAAAATCTCAATGGAGATGTTGGCGGACATTGAGAAAAAGACCGTCGATTTCCGGCCGAACTTTGATGAAAGTCTGGAAGAACCGGTGGTACTGCCTTCAAGATTCCCTAATCTATTGGTAAATGGCTCTTCAGGGATTGCTGTCGGTATGGCTACCAATATTCCGCCTCATAATTTAGGCGAAGTGATCGACGGAGCAGTATTGTTAATTGATCATCCGGATGCTGATGATAAAGAGTTATTGCGTCTCGTGAAAGGCCCCGATTTTCCGACCGGTGGAATCATTCTGGGGCGCGAGGGAATCCGCAATGCATATTTAACCGGTAAAGGTTCAATTAAAGTACGGGCCAAGACTCAAATTGAAGAGATGGATAACGGTAAGAGCAGGATTATCGTTACCGAAATACCCTATCAGGTGAACAAGGCGCGGTTGGTTGAACATATTGCGGAGTTGGTTAGAGATAAAACGATTGATGGAATTACCGACTTGCGTGATGAGTCCGACCGGAACGGAATGCGAATTGTAATTGAGTTGCGGCGGGACGTTAACCCCAACATTTTATTGAACCAGCTTTATAAGCATACGGCGCTGCAACAAAGTTTTGGTGCGAATATGCTGGTTTTAGTTGATAATCAACCGAAGATCTTATCGTTACGCCAAATCTTAATTCATTACCTGGAACATCAAAGAGAAGTTGTAACCCGTAGAACCCAATTTGATCTGGAAAAAGCAGAAGCCAGAGCGCATATATTGGAAGGTTTACGGATCGCTTTGGACCATATTGATGCAGTTATAGCTTTAATCCGTGCTTCGCGCACAGTCGAGATTGCCCGCGAAGGCTTAATGACTAACTTTGGTCTGTCCGAAAAGCAAGCGCAGGCGATTTTGGACATGCGGTTACAACGCTTGACCGGTCTCGAACGGGATAAGATTGAAGCGGAATACGCTGAATTACTGAAGTTGATTGCTTATTATAAAGAGCTGTTAGCTGATGTCCAAAAAATTATGCAGGTTGTCAAGGAAGAACTGTTAGTGATTAAAGAGAAGTATAATGATCCGCGCCGGACCGAGATCACTGCCAACGATGATGAATTTGCGGTCGAAGATCTGATTGCTGATGAAGATATTGTGGTCACTATTACCAATTTGGGATATATTAAACGGATGCCGGTATCCACTTACAAGAGCCAACGGCGTGGCGGCCGTGGAATAACAGGTATATCCACCAAGGAAGAAGATTTTGTTGAACATCTGTTTGTTACTTCTACACATGAAAACATCCTCTTCTTCACTAACCGGGGCCGTGCTTATCAGCTTAAAGGTTATCAAATCCCGGAAGCCGGCCGTCAGGCCCGGGGAACGGCGATCATCAATCTGATCCAGGTTGAACCGGGTGAAAGAATCAATGCCGTAATTCCAATCAGGGAGTTCAAGCCGGATTGTTGCTTGTTTATGGCTACCAGAAATGGTGTTGTCAAAAAGACTTCGCTTGATGAATTTGATTCGATCCGGAAGGGCGGATTAATTGCGATCAATTTGGATGATAATGATGAGTTAATCGATGTCCGGTTAACCGATGGCAATCAGGATATTATTTTGATTACTCAATTGGGACAATCAATCAGATTCCCCGAACCGGAAGTAAGAATGATTGGGCGTGCCGGCAGGGGAGTTAAGGGAATTACATTAGAAGATAACGACTTAGTCATTGCGATGGAGATCGTCAATGAGGCCGAAGATTTACTGGTAATCACCGAAGCCGGTATCGGTAAGCGGACCAGCTTGACCGAGTACCGGCGGCAGTCGCGTGGCGGTAAAGGGATCAAGACGATGAAACTGACTGCCAAACATGGGTTGATCGTGGGTGCCAAAGTAGTCTCGGAAAATGATGAAGTGATGGTGATCACGGCGGAGGGAATAATCCTCCGGACCAGTGTTAGTGATATCTCACAGACCGGGCGTGATACACAGGGAGTGAGAATTATCAGGTTAGATGAGAGTGACCGGGTGGTAACTCTGGCAAAGGTAGTCGGAAACGGTAAAGATGGTGAAGATTCAGGAGACAGTGAAGTAAACGAATCAGATGGAAATGAAGAATAGCCGCTAAGTTGTTACAGAAAAAGCATTTGTTTCGTGAAAAGCAAATGCTTTTTATTTACAATTTTATAGTATAATGGTTATGTCTGACGTTTGTGTGGCGAAGACCTGACAGACAATAAGCAAAGCCGGTGAGGTGCAAGATGAACTACTTTGAATTGGGAAATACAGGACTAAGAGTATCAGAATTATGTTTTGGTGCGTTACCGCTCGGGCCATTGCAGGCCAATCTCTCGATTGAAGAAGGCGGTTCATTGATATTACAGGCGTTGCAACAAGGCGTAAACTTTATTGACAGTGCTGAAATCTATGGGACGCATCAGCATATCAAATGGGCGTTAGACCGTTACCAGGGTGAAGTGGTCCTGGCCACCAAATCCCCGGCGCTAACGTATGAACAGATGCAGCAGTCGGTTGCCAAATGCCTTGAGGAGTTGGGGGTTGACTCAATCGCAATCTTTCATCTGCATGCAGCCCGGGACAGTAAACCCTTACAGAACCGGGCGGGAGTGCTGGAAGCGTTAGTAGAGTTGAAGGCAGCGGGACTTATTAAAAATATTGGCGTCTCCACCCATTCAGTGACAGCAGTGCGGGAAGCGGCCCAAGATCCAAGAGTTGATGTTGTTTTTCCATTGGTTAATAAAAGAGGTCTGGGTATTTTAGACGGTAGTCTTGATGAGATGATTGCAGCCATAAGTTTGGCGCGTTGTAATGGCAAGGGTGTCTATGCGATGAAAGCCTTTGGCGGTGGGACGATGATTGATGATTTGGAGGGAAATCTCAAGTTTGTAAGGGAAGCAGCCGGGATTCCTGTCGTCGCGGTTGGGATGATCCGGGATGTGGAGTTGGAGATGAACCTAAAACTGTTTGAAGGGGCTCCAATCTCTGCAGAATTACGGACTAAAGCCGGAGGTTACCGTAAAGTAGCCAAAGTGATCGTTGGACTTTGTAAGGGGTGTGGTCGTTGTCTGCAGGGCTGTCACAGTGGAGCGATTAGGATGGTTGACGGTAAAGGATTTATTGATGTCAACCAATGCTTAATGTGCGGCTATTGTAGCCGGGAGTGTCCGGAGTTTGCGATCCGAGTTATTTGAAATTGATCAAATATTATAATTTTGCAAACAATTAGTACTACATATTGCATGTCAAATTTAATTGTTGTAAAATTGTCTAATTAAGAATAGTAATAATTTTTGAAATATTCAATTAAGATTGAAAATATAGACGAGACCGGAGGAGTTGCAATGCAGACAGGAACAGATAAAGTTAAAAGAGGACTGGCGGAGATGTTAAAAGGCGGAGTGATTATGGACGTAACCACTCCTGAACAAGCAAAGATCGCCGAAGAAGCAGGAGCTGTAGCGGTTATGGCGCTGGAACGGGTACCGGCAGATATCCGGGCTGAAGGCGGAGTAGCCAGAATGTCTGATCCCGAGATTATTATCCGGATTATGGAGGCTGTAACAATACCAGTTATGGCAAAAGCACGGATTGGGCATTTTGTCGAAGCACAAATTTTAGAAGCATTGGAGATTGACTACATAGACGAGAGTGAAGTCTTAACTCCCGCTGATGATGTTTATCATATCAATAAACATCAATTTAAAGTCCCATTTGTATGTGGCGCCCGTAATTTGGGAGAAGCGTTGCGTCGAATTGGTGAGGGTGCAGCGATGATTCGTACCAAGGGAGAAGCCGGTACCGGTGATGTTGTGGAAGCGGTAAGGCATATTCGCCAGGTTAATGAAGATATTCGTCGTGTTGTCAGTGCTTCTGATGAAGAATTGATGACAATCGCCAAAGAATTGGGAGCACCTTATCAACTGGTTAAGGAAGTTAAAGAATTAGGAAGATTACCGGTAGTTAACTTTGCTGCTGGAGGAATTGCAACTCCAGCCGATGCTGCGTTGATGATGCAATTGGGTTGTGATGGTATCTTTGTCGGATCCGGTATTTTTAAATCCGACAATCCGGCTAAAAGAGCCAAAGCCATTGTGGAAGCAACCACTCATTATCGCGACGCGAAATTATTGGCTGATGTTTCAAAAGGAATTGGAATTGCAATGCGTGGTATCAGTGTCAGTGCGATGAAAGAGGAAGAGAAGATCGCTCAAAGAGGCTGGTAACAGGCTTCGAGATAGATTTACTTAAAAAAGACGGGTGAATGACCCGTCTTTAGATATATATATTGGGGGTTATAGGATGAAGATCGGAGTATTAGCGTTACAAGGCGCGGTCCGGGAACACTGCAATTCTTTAGTTGCTTGTGGTGTCGAACCGGTAGAAATTAAATATCAAGAGCAGTTGGAGGGTATCAGTGGTCTGGTGATTCCGGGCGGTGAAAGTACGACCGTTGGAAAATTGTTAGTTCAATATAATATGTTAGAATTGATTACCGAAAAAGGGCGACGCGGGTTACCGATCTTTGGAACCTGTACCGGACTGATTTTACTGGCCAAAGAGATCCGTAACAGTAATCAACCACGGTTGGGTTTGATGGACATGACAGTTGAACGTAATGCCTTTGGCAGGCAGATTGCCAGTTTTGAAGCGGATTTGGAGATTAAGGAATTAGGAGCGACCCCTTTTCATGCGGTCTTCATTCGGGCGCCTTATATCAGTGAAGTTGGCACGCAGGTTGAGGTACTGGCCCGGATTGATAACAAGATTTTGCTTGCCAGAGAGAATAACTTTTTAGCCGCAGCCTTTCACCCGGAATTAACTGATGATTTGCGATTGCATCAATATTTTATAGAAATGTGTGACAAATTGTGAAATATTGCAAAAAATAACTTAGAATCCATGGCTAAGATAAACTTTTTGTAAAATATCTTTCGAACTATAGTAAAATAAGGTATGATAGGTAAGGTAATATTTTTTGCAATCATTATAATCACGGCATTGCATTACCATTTTTTACAAGTTATTACTTTAAATAAAACAAGGGGGAAAAGTCATGGCTAAAAAGGTTACTATTGACGGTAATACCGCAGCTGCTCACGTAGCTTATGCATTTAGTGATGTTGCCGCCATCTACCCGATTACTCCATCTTCAACTATGGCTGAATTAGTTGATGAATGGGCAGCCCGTGGTAGGAAAAATCTCTTCGGGCAAACAGTAAGAGTTGCTGAGATGCAGTCAGAGGCCGGAGCTGCCGGTGCAGTTCATGGTTCATTGTCTGCCGGTGCTTTTACTTCAACGTTTACAGCTTCCCAAGGTTTATTATTGATGATCCCGAATATGTACAAGATTGCTGGTGAGTTGTTACCATCAGTTTTCCATGTATCAGCTCGGGCATTAGCTACTCATGCATTGTCAATCTTCGGTGATCATTCAGATATTAACGCAACTCGTCAAACCGGGTTTGCCTTATTGGCCTCTGCTTCGGTGCAAGAGGTTATGGACTTAGCTTTAGTAGCACATTTGGCTACTTTAGAGACCAGAGTTCCATTCTTACATTTCTTTGATGGTTTCAGAACCTCACATGAGATTCAAAAGATTGAAGAGATCGCTTACGAAGATATGGCGAAACTGGTTGATTGGAAGAAAATAGCGGAGTTCCGTGAAAGAGGACTCAATCCGGAACATCCAAAACAACAAGGTACTGCTCAAAATCCGGATATTTACTTCCAGGGCCGTGAAGCAAGCAATCCGTATTATCAGGCAACACCGGGTATAGTTTTAGCAATCATGGAGAAAGTTGCTAAATTAACCGGACGTTCCTACAAGTTGTTTGACTATGTTGGTGCACCTGATGCTGACCGTGTAATTATTTGTATGGGTTCAGGCTGTGAAACTGTTGAAGAAACAGTTAACTACTTGAATAACAAAGGCGAAAAAGTAGGATTGGTAAAAGTTCGTCTCTATCGTCCATTCTCCGTAGAACATTTCTTAAGCGTGATTCCAAAGACAGTTAAGAAGATCGCAGTTCTCGACCGGACCAAAGAACCAGGCGCGATCGGTGAACCACTTTATCAAGATGTATGTACTGCCTTTATGGAGAAACAACAAGCTCCGATTATCGTAGGCGGCCGTTATGGTTTGGGTTCCAAAGAGTTTACTCCTTCGATGGTTAAAGCAATCTACGATAATTTAAATCAAGCACAACCGAAAAATCATTTTACCGTTGGTATTATCGATGATGTCTCCTTTACTTCATTAGAAGTAAAAGAAAAGATCGATGCTGCTGCTAAAGGTGTTTACCGTTGTATGTTCTATGGTTTGGGAGCAGACGGTACGGTTGGAGCCAACAAAAACTCGATCAAAATCATCGGTGATCATACTGATAAGTATGCTCAAGGATATTTTGTTTACGACTCCAAGAAATCGGGCGGAATTACCGTATCCCACTTACGATTCGGAGATTCACCGATTACTTCACCATATTTAATTGACCAGGCTGACTTTATTGCTTGCCACAATCCGTCATATGTAACCCGTTATGATATGTTGGATGGTATTAAAGAAGGCGGAATCTTCCTGTTGAACTCTTCATGGAGCGCCGCTGATATGGAAGAGAAATTACCGGCAGCAATGAAACAAGCGATTGCCAAAAATAAAGTCCGTTTCTATAATATTGATGCGGTTAAGATCGCTGGAGAAGTTGGCTTAGGCGGAAGAATTAACACTATCATGCAGGTAGCATTCTTTAAAATTGCTAACGTTATTCCTGCAGATGAAGCCATTCAGTATATTAAAGAAGCAATCAAGAAGTCTTATGGCAAAAAAGGCGATAAGATTGTTAACATGAATATTGCCGCTGTTGATCGGGCGATCGAAGCACTTGAAGAGATCAAGTATCCGGAAAGCTGGGCAACTACCACCACCGGTGCTGAAGTAATTGAGGACGAAGATGTACCTGCATTTATTAAAGAAGTTATGAAACCGATGGTTAAATTAGAAGGTGACAAACTTCCGGTTAGTGCCTTTACTCCGGACGGAACCTTCCCGGTTGGAACTACCACTTACGAAAAACGGGGTATTGCAATTAACATTCCGTCTTGGACTCCGGATACCTGTATTCAATGTAACCAATGCGCCTTCGTCTGTCCGCATGCTGCAATCAGACCATACTTGGTAAAATCTGATGCCGAGAAACCGGCAAACTTCAAGACCAAAGCAGCTGTTGGTAAAGAATTTGCAGGATATGATTTCCGGATTCAGGTATCACCGTTAGATTGTACCGGTTGCGGTAACTGTGTTGACATCTGTCCGGCTAAAGAAAAGCCGATGTCGATGGTAGCTTTAGAGGAAATCGTTGAGACTGAAACTGAAAACTATAACTTTGCGCTGGCGCAACCGATTCCTGATCTGGCGATTAATGCCGAGACCGTTAAAGGCAGTCAGTTCTTAAAACCACTCTTTGAGTTCTCCGGCGCTTGTACCGGATGTGGAGAGACCCCATATGTTAAGTTAATCACCCAATTGTTTGGTGATCGGATGGTAGTCGCTAATGCTACCGGTTGTTCTTCAATCTATGGTGGTAGTGCTCCGTCAAATCCTTATACCGTAAATGAAAAAGGCCATGGACCGGCTTGGGCGAACTCCTTGTTTGAAGATAATGCCGAGTTTGGTTATGGTATGAATTTAGCATTTACCCAACGTCGCAACCGTTTAGCTGGTTTAATTAACGAAGCTTTAAATGCAGAATTGTCAGCTGAACTCAAACAAGCATTCACCGAATGGCTTGATGGTAAGGACGACGCTGTAGCTTCCCGAAAAGCCGGCGATAAGATCAAAGAATTGATTGATGCTGAAGCTAATAAGGCAAGCGGTCAATTAAAAGAGATCTTAAGCGACATTGCCGGTATGAAAGATATCTACACCAAGAAATCGATCTGGATCTTCGGTGGTGACGGATGGGCATATGATATTGGTTATGGCGGACTTGACCATGTATTAGCTTCCGGAGAGGATGTCAATGTCTTAGTTTTAGACACTGAAGTTTACTCCAATACCGGTGGTCAATCTTCAAAATCAACACCTACCGGTGCAATCGCTAAATTTGCTGCCGCTGGTAAGAATGTGAAGAAGAAAGACCTTGGCTTAATGGCAATGGCTTATGGTTATGTTTATGTAGCTTCTGTTTCAATGGGCGCCAATAAGAACCAGTTATTGAAAGCCGTCCTCGAAGCCGAACGTTATAAAGGACCTTCATTGATTATTGCCTATGCGCCATGTATCAACCATGGTATTAATATGGGCAAGAGCCAGGAAGAAGGCCGAATTGCTGTTGAATCCGGTTACTGGCCATTATATCGCTACAACCCGGATTTAGCATTGGAAGGTAAAAATCCATTCAGCTTGGATTCCAAAGAACCAACCTTAAGCTTCCGTGACTTCTTACTGGGTGAAGTCCGTTATTCATCATTGAAGAAACAATTCCCGGAACAAGCTGATGAGCTTTATGAAAGAGCTGAAAAAGAAGCCAAAGCACGTTACGAGATGTACAAACGTTTGGCACAATAATAACTTTGGATTTATCACAGGAGAGTCGGTTAGTAATCGGCTCTTTTTTTATTTATTGGTAAAAATTTATATAAAGTATTTCCCCATATTTACCGAAAAGATTTATATAATTGGTTTAGAGAAGCTGTTTCCGGAAGATAATATAGGTGATTTCAAAATGAGAAAAAATTGAGTCACACAATGAGTCGACTTTTTCTAAACTAAAATAAAGGAATAAATCGGGGGTCAAGCAATGATCAATGGAAATTTACCGAAGGTAGCTTATTTTTGTATGGAGTACGGAATGGAATCCTCATTCAAAATGTATGCAGGCGGTCTGGGGATTTTAGCAGGTGATTATCTTAAAGGTGCATATGATCATAATTATCCGATAATTGGCATTGGAATCAAATGGAAACAAGGTTATGGCGACCAAATTATTGGTAAAGATAATTACCCTTATGATGCCTATCATAATTACGAATATAAATTTCTTAAGGATACCGGGGTTAAAGTAAAAGTCCGAATCCGTAGCCGGGACGTCTGGTGTAAAGTTTGGCTGACCGACCACTTTAAAAATGCGCCATTATACCTGCTTGACACTGATTTACCGGAGAATGAAGATACCTGGATCAGCGGCCAGTTATATGGTGGATTTGAAGAAGAACGGATCGCACAAGAGATGGTTCTGGGAATTGGTGGCGTGAGAGCGTTACGGCAATTAGGAATTGATGTCGATGTGTATCATTTCAATGAGGGTCATGCGGTCTTTGCCGGACTGGAGTTGATCCGGGAACAGATGGAGCAAGGGGTTTCATTTCAAAAGGCTTTAGAGCATTGTTGTGAAAGAGTGGTATTTACAACCCATACTCCGATATTACAGGGCAACGAAGAGCATTGTCTGGAACCGCTCTTTTATATGGGAGCCAATAACGGATTGTCACATGAACAGATGGTTAGCATCGGTGGCGCTCCATTTAATATGACTGTAGCAGCATTAAGATTATCACGGATTGCGAATGCTGTGGCCGACCTACACCGGGTTACCGCCAATAAGATGTGGGCCCATATTGACCGCCGGGCAGAAATAATTGGTATTACTAATGCAATTCATTTGCCAACTTGGGTTGACCCGAATATGATCGAGGCAGCTCAGGCAAACGACTTACAACGCTTGTGGGAGCAACATCAGCATAATAAACGCAATCTGATTGAATTTGTCAAAGAACGCAATGGTGTTGAATTGGATCCGAATGTTCTGCTGGTCGGATTTGCCCGCCGGGCAGCGCCCTATAAACGCAGTGATTTAATCTTCAGAGATGAGTCAACAATCAAGCCGCTATTGGAAAATGGCAAAATTCAATTTATCTTTGCAGGAAAAGCCCATCCGTTGGACGATGTTGGCAAGGGAATTGTCGCCCGGCTGGTTAAGATCAGCCGTCAATATCCGAATGCGGTTGTCTTTTTAGAGAATTATGACATGAAAATTGCGGAGATGATGACGCGCGGCGTTGATATCTGGCTCAATAACCCGCGCCGGCCATTGGAAGCCAGTGGTACTTCCGGAATGAAAGCGGCAATGAATGGGGTTTTAAATTGCAGTATTTTAGATGGCTGGTGGCCTGAAGCCTGTCAGCACGGCATTAATGGCTGGCAGTTTGGCGATGGATTTGAAAGCCCTAATGAATGGACTCAGGATGAACATGACCTCAAAGCGTTGATTAAAGTATTGCTCAATGAAGTTATGCCTACATATTATCGGGATCAGGAAAAATGGGTCAAGATGATGCAGGCCAGTATTTTAAGTACCAAAGATACATTTGCAGTCAAACGGATGCTGGATGAATACTACAATAAAATGTATACTAAACGCGGTGATTGCGTAGAATGTCCCGAACGGGCGGCGCAGATTGAGGAAGAAGTGCAGCGTAGCCGTTAAAATTAAGTATAAAATGTCATAAAAATGATCTAAATAACATTATTTAGATCATTTTTCAATTTCTGATCAATTTAAATTTTAAAGGTAAGTTCAATTACAAGCAATTGCCTTTTAAAAATGGTTGAGTTATAATGATAGGCATAATATTATGGTATGTTAACTTTGAATCTGGTCAAAGGAGAGCGTAATCGATGCTTGATATTAAGCTGGTAAGGAATGAACCGGAAAAAATAATAAATGGGCTTGCCAAACGCGGAATTACCGTATCGTTAGATGATTTTTTACAGCTGGATGAAAAACGGCGGGCAATTTTGGTAGAAGTGGAACAACTAAAAAATAAGCGGAATACAGTTTCCAAAGAGGTAGGGCGTCTGAAAGCACAGAAGCAGGATGCTGCCGAACTGATCGCAGAGATGCAACAGGTCGGAGATAAGATTCAGCAACTTGATGAAGAGATCCGGACGATTGAAGAGAAATTAAACCAATTCTTATTGTTATTACCGAATATTCCTCACGAATCCGTACCGGTAGGGAAAGATGAGACTGAGAATAAAGAGATCCGTAAGTGGGGTGAACCGCGTCAATTTGACTTTGAACCCAAATCACATGATGAAATCGGTACCCAACTTGGGATTATGGATTTTGAGAGGGCAGCCAAGATTAGCGGGGCCCGCTTTGTGGTGATGAAAAATTGGGGCGCGCGTTTGGAACGGGCTTTAATCAACTTTATGCTTGATTTACATATCAAAGAGCATGGTTACGAAGAGATTTTTCCACCGTTTTTGGTGAATCGCGCCGCGATGACCGGCACCGGACAACTTCCTAAATTTGAAGAGGATGCATTCAAGAGTAGTCCCGGAGATTTCTTCCTGATTCCCACCGCTGAAGTTCCAGTCACCAATCTATTACGGGATGAGATTTTGAGTGCGGAACAGTTACCGATTTATTATGCTGCCTATACAGCTTGTTTCCGAGCAGAAGCAGGTTCAGCCGGTCGTGATACCCGCGGGATTATCAGGCAACATCAGTTTAATAAAGTGGAGTTAGTTAAGTTTGCCAAACCGGAAGAATCCTATAGCGAACATGAAAAATTGGTCAACAATGCCGAAGCGGTACTGCAACGCTTAGGGTTACCTTATCGGGTAGTCTTACTGTGTAGCGGCGATCAAGGTTTTGCAGCAGCAAAATGTTATGATTTGGAAGTATGGTTGCCGAGTTTTAATACCTATCGCGAGATTTCCAGTTGTAGTAATTTTGAGGATTTCCAGGCCCGACGCGCCAACATCAAATACCGTCCAGCGCCTGGGGCGAAACCGGAGTTCGTCCATACGCTTAATGGTTCGGGAGTTGCGGTTGGACGTACGGTAGCTGCAATTTTGGAGAATTATCAGCAACCTGACGGCAGTGTGATCATCCCGGAAGCTTTACGGCCTTATCTTGGTGTTGACAAGATTAGTCTCTAAATTTGGCCTGATTACAATGAATATATCACCAAACCAGGAGTCATAATAACGGTGAGGTGATATTGTGAAAGATCAACTTTCAGTGATTGCAATCATGGTCGATAACCGTGATGAGATGGCTCCGGAGGTTCAAGAGATCATAACCAGACATGGCCGGGATATTATTGGCAGATTGGGAGTACCCAGCGCATCAAAGGAACAAGGATTAATAACTTTAATCTATGAAGGTAAATCCGACGAAGCTGTTAAATTTCGAAGACAGCTTGAAGAGATCCCGGGAACCAATGTTCAAATGATTAATTTTCCGAATTAATATGAATGATTTTGAATCAGTAACAGCTCTTCTGCCTGGAGGAGTTGTTTTTTATTTAGCAGATAAAGTTTGGGAGGGTATAACTTTGCGGTTTTTTTAGAATACTAATAGAAACTATTTTGATGAGGTAACAAAATTTGGATAGAATCATTTTATGGCTAAAAGCAGTTCGCGCCCCGTTTTTTTCGGCGTCGTTAATCCCGGTATTGGTTGGTGCGGCAGTGGCTCACCGCTATGGTTTTTTTAGTATGACAGCCTTAATTTTTTCATTGCTAATTGTGATGAGTAGTCAGGCCGGCGCCAATTTAATTAACGATTACTATGATGCTGAAGGAAGCGATTTGATTAATCAAAACCCTACGCCATTCAGCGGTGGTAGTCGTTTGATTCAGAATAAATTACTTGAACGCCGTAATTTTCTGGTCGGCACTTATGTTGCCTACGGAATCAGCCTGGGTACCGCCTTGTTGTTTGCAGTATTGGTCTATCACAATTGGCAAGTGGTTCTACTGCCGGTAATCGGGGCGTTTTTAGGAATTGCTTATAGTAATAAGACGATCAACGGTATGAGTCGAGGTTGCGGAGAATTGATGCTCGGAGTGGCATTTGGTCCGCTGGCAGTGATGGGTAGTTTTTTGATGCAGGCCAACTATATTGCCAAAGAAGCAATATTAGCAGGGATACCGGTTGGCTTGTTAATTATGGGCGTATTAATCTTAAATGAATTTCCTGATGTTGCTGCGGATCAGGCTGCTGGAAAACGAAACTGGGTAGTGAACTGGGGGCTCAAAAAAGGGGTGTGGATCTATTTAAGTGTGGTATCGTTAGCATATATAACTTTATTTATCGGGGTAATTATGGAGATCTTTCCAATGAAGATCCTCTACTCCTATTTTACATTACCCGTAGCAGTACGGATCAGTCTTAAAGTATGGAACTACAAGGAGCAAGTGAATACCTTTATTCCGGCAATGGCCGGAAACATTGGACTTCATTTTGCGACCGGTATTTTAATATGCATTGGTTTGCTGGGATGAAAAGAACAAACGTTATTATTGAAGAGGCAATTAATAAAGTTAAAGTAGAATTGGAGCGGATTATCAGGCGGGATCTGCCTCCGGTAATCCAATCGAGCTTACTCCCGATTGCCGGGAAATTGAATCGGGCTCGATTATTATTAACTTTTGCAGCTTTAGGAGGCGGGATCAACCCGAGGTCCATTAAATTAGCTGTTGCCGTTGAATTACTCCACTGGGCATCATTAATCCAGGACGATGTGATTGACGGGGCGAAATGGCGTCGTAATAAGCCGAGTATCAATTATCAACATGGCGCAGGAATCTCCTTTTTGATCTCCGATTGGATGTTTAGCGAAACTTATAACCGTTTGCTGCAATGTGATGGCGACGCTGTCAAATTAATCAATCAGACAATTAAAGTGATGGCTTTAAGTGAGTTGGATCAGGAATTAAAACTTGCTGATAATCATGTTTCGACATATCTTGAATACTTTCGTTATATTTATAAAAAGACAGCAGTCTTTTTTAAGACCTGTTGTATTTTGGGAATCAATTCGGCCGGTAATAACCGTTTATTGGCGGTGCAAGCAGGCCGGATCGGATTTTGGTGGGGTATCGCTTATCAATTAACCGATGATATTAAAGATTTGATTAATGGTGGTAATGGTTTAAATACGAGCGAGGATTTTACGAAGGGGCTATATACATTACCTCTAATTTTTCTAAATCAAAGGTATCCAATTGCAGAGAAGAATTATACGCTCGCGGAGATTACGGAGTTATTGGAAAAAACCGATATTATTGCCCGTTGTTTGGAGATTAGAAATAAATGCTTAAAGAAGACGGCACAACTCTATAAAGACTGTTTTGCGGCTCATGCTGAAACCTCGAACCGGTCAATTGAAGACTGGCTGTCTCAAAGTATTTCAGAAACCTCCCTAATCAGCTAAAGGAGTTTGATTAGAAAAAGCGAATAAAACAAATAGAATTGCTTTTGGGAGGATTTGATGGAATACCAAGCTTTATACCGGCGTTGGAGGCCCCGGGGGTTTAATGACTTTGTGGGACAGCAACATATTGTAACAACCCTCTCTAATGCCATTAGAAATAAAAAGATTGCCCATGCGTACCTGTTTACCGGTCCTAGAGGGACCGGAAAAACCTCAACCGCCAAGATCTTCGCCAAAGCGCTTAATTGTGAATCTCCTCAGGGAGTGGAACCTTGTGATCAATGTTCGAGTTGTCAGCGGATCAATGAGGGTACATTTCTTGATGTTTTGGAGATTGACGGCGCATCCAACCGTGGCATCGATGAAATTCGTGATTTACGGGAAAAAATTAAGTTTACACCTGCCGAAGGTCGCTATAAAATATACATTATAGACGAGATCCACATGTTGACCACAGAAGCGTTTAATGCTTTACTGAAAACACTTGAAGAACCGCCGAATTTTGTGGTCTTTATCTTAGCGACTACTGAAGTCCATAAATTACCCCTGACTATTTTATCACGGTGTCAGCGATTTGATTTTAAAAGATTTACAATTGCCGAGATTAAAGGCCGGTTAGCAACAATTTTAACGGCTGAAGGGATTCAGTTTGAAGATACTGCCTTGGAGCTGATTGCTAAGTATGCCGAAGGCGGAATGCGCGATGCCTTAAGCTTATTGGAGCAGTGTATTGCTCATAGTAAAGGTGGACTTCTGAAAGAGGATGATGTCCGGGCGATCCTTGGTTTAATCAGTGAAGAAGAGATTGAAAAGTTGGCGGTTGCCCTCAAAGAACATGATACCAAGTTAGCATTGGAGCTGCTTGAAGAGGTTAGTCTGGACGGAAAAGATCTGTTTCAGTTTGGGCATAGTTTAGTAGATTACTTTCGCGACCGTTTATTAAAATCATTATCACAGGAGAACAGTGAAGCGGGCTTCTCGCCGCAAGAGTTGATTCGGATCATTGAGACGATTGCGAATGCTACCAATGAAGTTAAAAAAAGTTTTCAAAGCTCACTGCCTTTAGAACTGGCATTGATCAAACTTACATCAGATATTGACATTATTATTGATAATGTGAGTGCTCGTTTAGATAAATTGGAGCAAGAGGTCCAGCTGCTCAAAGGGGCTGCTGTTGTCCGACCACCGGCTGCAGTTACAGTTGCTAACCCTAAAGAAGCAGCTCCGAAGAGGACGACTGCCAGCACCAATGTTAAACCGGAAGCAACGACCGCGGAAGTTCAAGTTAAACCGTCAAATTCAACAGGAGACTTTAACTGGGAAGCTTTCTTAGAGATGGTAAAGAACCGCAAACGGACTGTAGCGGCATTAATTCAAGAAGGTAAATTGATCAGTTTTGCAGACGGACAATTAATTGTCGGATTTCCGCCACATCTCAAGTTTCATTTGGAGAGTTTGGCATTACCGCATAATGTTGAATTATTGGAAACGATTATTTATGAGATGGTTGGCAGTCAAGTTAAGCTGAAATGTGTACCTTTTCAAGAGGACCAGACTGTAGTTAAGCAGGATGAGGATCCGACCCCGGAGATCGTAAAACAGGCTGTATCAATCTTTGGTGGTAAAGTAGAAATAATACCTAAGGAGGATAAATAAGATGATTCCAAATATGCAACAAGCAATGAAACAATTTCAAAAGATGCAAGCCGAAATGGCCCGTGTGCAGGAAGAGTTAGGGAATAAGACTGTCTCGGCAACCGCAGGCGGTGGTGTTGTTAAAGTAGAAATCACCGGGAAATTAGAGATCAAACAGATTGAGATTGACAAGGAAGTTGTCAACAATGATGAAGTGGAAATGTTACAAGATCTGATTGTAGCCGCTGTTAATGAAGGAATCAAAAAAGCGCAAGAGATGGCTGCTGATGAGATGGCTAAAGTAACCGGCAATCTTAAGATTCCAGGAATGCCGGGATTGTTTTGATTAATCCAGAGACAAACGAGGTTTGCGCATGCTTTATCCAGCTCCGATGGGACGTCTGATTCACGAATTGGCTAAATTGCCTGGTGTTGGTCCGAAAACCGCCCAAAGATTAGCATTTCATATTTTAGAACTGAATGAAACCGAAGTGAAACGATTGGTTGAGGCGATGGTTGATGCTAAGCAGAAGATGGGTTTTTGCTCTGTCTGTGGCCAGTTGGCCGAGAAATCGCCCTGCACTATCTGTGACGACCGCTTACGGAACCAAAAGCTTCTTTGTGTGGTGGAAGAACCTAAAGATGTGATTGCGATGGAAAAAACGCGGGTTTTCAAAGGCTTGTATCATGTTTTGGGAGGAGCAATCTCACCTTTAGAAGGAATTGGGCCTGATGATCTGAAAATTAAGGAATTATTGCACCGGATTGAAGAGGGCCAATTTGATGAGGTGATTATTGCTACGGATCCCAATGTTGAAGGTGAAGCGACTGCTTTATATTTGGCAAAACTTTTAAAACCGTTTGGGTTAAAGGTAACTCGCTTAGCAAGAGGGCTTCCTGTGGGCGGTGATTTGGAGTATGCTGATGAAATAACCCTTAGCAAGGCTCTCGAAGGAAGAGTAGAATTTTAATGTATAAAATTTCCTCTGTTGGTTCATACTGTCCTCAGTTAGATTAAATCATCATTCTAACTGAATCTTGAATTAATGGGGGTTTTTAAATGCAAGCGGTACTTAAAAATTGGGTTGCCAAAACCAAACAGTTATTAAATCGTTTCGGATTTATCAGGATGACGACCCAAGATGATTTATTGCTGAAAAATTTAGAACAGGCCAAAAGTGAATGGAATTATGCCAAATTGTATTTTAACAGTGTAATTGAGCCGGATCTGATTGATCATGCGATTTATTATTTGGGCGCAACCGAAAAAAAGTATGCCTATTTATTAAAACGCGCCCGGATGATTGGATTAAGTGCCGAACATTATCATTTACAGGAGTATTAAATTTGTGATTCTAAAAATGGACTTCCTCCAATAAATTTTTAAATTAAGGAGGGAGTTTTTAATGACTAATTATTTAATCTTGATCTTAATTATTCTGGGATTAATTTATATAGTAAGCCGGAGCCTGGGAAGACCAATGGTTTCATTGTTTTCAATCTTCTATCAAGGCAGTTTAGGCGCTTTTGGGATCTATCTCTTTAATCTGCTGGGACAGTTTATGACGGTGGAGATTCCGCTTAATCCTTTTAATGCTTTGATAGTTGGGCTGTTAGGGTTTCCAGGACTGTTAATGCTGTTAGCTGCGCGTTATTTGATCAAAATTTGACGGACAGACACGAATCCGCGCGACCCTGAATAATTTAGAATAATATTTAGCAAGCATAAATGGTATTGTACCATAACCCAAAGCGCGGAGGTTGGTTGGATGAGTAATAACATCTGTTTCTCGTGCGGTAGTCCTTCAGATGTTGGTGTTAAGATTCTTGATAATTTTTTGTGTGGTGAATGCGAAGCGGCGATAGTTAAAACTGGTGTCGAAGAAGACGATTATCAAAAGTGGATTCGAATATGTCGTGAATTATGGGATGAACAATTGATTAACACTCTTAAAGAGGAATGAGACAATAGGCAAAAGGAAGCCTATTTTTTTTACATTGGTTTAAATTGGGTTAAAAGAGGAAAGCATGGAAGACTGTCGAATAACAATGGGGATATCAAATTAGCGGATTTGCCGATGACACCTTTATACGATCAATTACTAAACTATTCTAAGCAACAAAAACTTCAATTTCATACTCCCGGACACCGCGCCGGGCGTAGTTTGGGGGAGTTATGGCAATCACCGGTCATTACCGACCTGGATCTGACCGAAATCTCGGGATTGGCTTGGGAGCAAGCCAGGGAAGCGGCTGAAAGGTTAGCAGCTGAATTTTATAAGGCCGACCGGAGTTTTTTTCTGGTACAAGGGGCTTCTCAGGGGATTTTAGCAGCGCTTTTAGGTTGTTTTCGTCCGGGAGATAAAGTATTAGTCGCCCGTAACTGTCATATTTCGGTCTTTACTGCATTGATCGTTGCTGATTTGGTACCAGTTTATCTGGAAGTAAACTTACTGTCGGACTGGGGCTTGCCACTGGAGATCAATCCGGATCATTTGCAGGGACAGTTATTGAAACATCCTGACAGTAAAGGTTTAATTGTCACCAATCCAACTTATCAGGGGGTTGCCACTAATCTGGCAAAATACCGGGAGTTGATTGGCGAGCGGATTTTAATCGTTGATGAAGCGCACGGCGGGCACTTCGAATGGTGCGGTTTTTCGGGTTTTAATGCCTACCGGTATGCGGATCTTTGGGTCCATGGTACTCATAAGTTTTTAGGCAGTCTAACCCAAACCGGAATACTTCATCTTAAGACCCAAAGAGTGGATGTTGAACGGATCAGGTGGGCGTTAGCATTAATAACCACCACCAGTCCTTCATTTATATTAATGAGTTCGCTTGATTGTAACCGGGAGTATCTGGAGCAGGAAGGGCACCGCTTGTTTTTGGAAAAATTACCTTTGGTAACTGAAGTGATGCGTGCGATTGCCAAGTTAAGCGGGGTCAGAGTTTTAGCGGATTCGATACCGGATCGACATCTGGCAATCGACCCCTGGCGGCTTGTAGTATCATTTCTTGATAGTGGCTTGAACGGCTTTTTGGCAGAGAATATTCTGGTGGACGAATATCAGATTCAACCGGAATATGCTGATTTTAATCAAGTGACTTTTTTAGTCAGTCCTTGGCAGGATAAAGCTGATTATTACAGATTGATTGATGCTTTTTCAAGTTTGGTAGCCAGGTATCAACGGGAAGCGATTCAACCAATAATCATTCAGCCCAAGCTGCCCCAGTTGGTGAGGAGTCCAAGAACAGCTGCGCTAGGTAAAGTGCAACCGGTTAAATTAGACGGGGCTGTCGGAAGAATAGCGGCAACAATGGTCGCACCTTATCCCCCGGGTATTCCGTTACTAAGTCCGGGAGAGTCAATCAGTGCCGAAGAGGTCGCTTTAATTGACAAATTGATAGTAACCGGTGCCAAAATTATTGGTCTGACAGGTAAGAATGAGATCATGGTATCATGTGAATAGAGGATTAGCGATGCGAAATGGATGTTTTATTACTTTTGAAGGTTCCGATGGATGTGGGAAGTCGACTCAAGCAAAGTTGTTAGCCGAATATTTAACTTCAATGGATTATGAAGTGGTTTTGACCAGGGAGCCGGGAGGAACACCGCTGGCCGAGAATATCAGGCAGGTTATTCTTACTCCAACAGCTGAGACGCTCCATCCAATGACTGAGATTCTACTTTATGCGGCATCACGCGCTCAACATGTTGAAGAGTTGATTAAACCGGCGTTAGCTGCCGGTAAGGTTGTGATCTGTGATCGCTTTATTGATTCAAGTTTAGCTTATCAAGGCTACGGATTGGGAAGAGATCTCCAAATGGTAAGTGAAATTAATCTAGCGGCCGTTGGAGCTGTACTTCCGGATCTGACTATAGTGATTGATATCACGGTTGAAGAAGCTTTGGAAAGAGCAATTTCCCGTTCGGGGCAGATTCAGGACCGGATTGAATCACGGGACCTACAATTTCACCAGCGGGTCCGTCAGGGATTTTTGGAGTTAGCTAAAGATAACCCGCGGATGAAAGTACTGGAGGCTTCCGGAAAATCGATTGAGCAAATTCATAGTGAAGTAATAAATCAAGTTCAACCAGTCATATCTTCTAATAAAGCTAATTTTTAACTGTAGTAGCCAGACTTTGGAGAGGAGATGCCCGCTATGAAGATGGTAATTGCAATGGTTCAGGATCAGGATGTGAATAAACTACTTAAAGTACTTACTGATAATAACTATTCGGCTACCAAATTAGCTAGTACAGGCGGTTTTTTACGTCAGGGCAATACGACGCTACTGATTGGCGTTACTGATGAGAAGGTGTCCGAAGTGAAGGAGTTAATTAAAGAAACTTGTCAGACCAGAAAGCAGTTAGTTTCACCGATGTCAACCGTTGGTAACAGTTATATGCCTGCTCCGATCGAAGTATCGGTAGGTGGAGCTACAGTGTTTGTGGTGGAGGTCACTGACTTTTTGAAAATTTAGGATCAATATTTGACTAATAATAATGATTGAGAATGCCGATTTTAAGTTTAACAGACTTCTTTCAGGGAGGAACAGAAGTGAAAGTTAAACTGTCGGAGGCAATTCATCCCAATCATGTTCCGAATCCGAACCGGATTAGTGAGAATAATGCAGGTATTTTTAATAAAGTGCTCAAAGAGACGGTTTCGGAACAGCAGCGCTTAATCTGTGAGAACCTGTTTGATCAGATTGAGCAGTTGAGCCAGGAACTGAAAAAGAGCCTGACGCCGGAAGGAGTAAGGCGTTATACCAGAGCGGTAACTGCTTTTATGAAGGAAGCCATTCGGCAATCTTACGAATTGGGTGAGGAGTCATGCTGGAACCGTTCCGGTAACCGGTCAAGTTTTGTGATTGTCAGAAAGATTAACCAATCTTTAGAAGAGATGATGGAATTAGTCCTAAACAAAGAAAAAAATCAGCTTGCAATCTTAGCAAAAATTGATGAAATCCGTGGATTATTGTTAGATTTATATTTTTAAGTTGTAGGAGTGGAAATTGGGTTTTAATGGGATTATTGGGCATCAAAATATCATTACTGCGCTGGAATCCGTTTTGAATTCTGGTAAAATAGGACACGCTTATTTGTTTGCAGGTCCTTCTGGTGCCGGAAAGGATACTATTGCCAGGCTGTTTGCCATGCGTTTGTTATGTAAAGAAAATAAGGATGAATGTAATTGCGAATCCTGTCAAAAATTGAAGATGGATGTTCATCCTGATTTTCATGTTATTACTCCGGCAGGAAGTTCGATCAAGATTGAGCAGCTAAGGGAGTTGCAACAAAAAGCTTATTTGAGTTCGGTGTTGGGAGGTAAAAAAGTTTTTTATTTTCCCGAGGCGGAACGATTGACTGATGCGGCGGCGAATAGTTTCTTGAAAATATTGGAGGAATCACCATCCGGAGTAGTTTTTTTATTTACAGCAGTACGATTGGATAATCTGCTCGGGACGATTCGTTCCCGCTGTCAGATCTATAATTTGTTTAAAGTGCCTCTTGCAGAAATTGAACAGGGGTTAATCAAACGAGGTTTTACTGTTGAAGAGGCATCAAGACGTGTTCATTTATCCCAAGGTTTACCCGGACTGGCTTTACAAACAGACGATGATCGTGTTGAAACTAAGAGAGAGCCGGTAATCCTTGAAGAATTACTTCAATTAGACTTAATTCAAATTTTTAAATTGATTGATACAATGGAAAAATGGGACCGTGAGGATGTATTGCGGCAATTACGGGAATGGGAGATTCAACTTCGAAGTAGTATTACCGAAGCTGCAGATCGGAATATTCGCTTGAGAAATTTAAAGATAATTGATAAAATGAGCCAAGCAATCAAGATGTGTGAGTATAATGTTAATATCCGTCTTTTGCTGGATGAACTGTTAATCTCAATCAAATTAATTGAATGTTAGCGAACTTGTTTGAAGACAGATTGGGAGTTAAAGCGGATGGTAATTGATTAATCAGATTAAGAACAGTAAAAAATCATAGTTTATTTGTTGAAAGGGAATGGATAATCACATGGCATTTAATGTTGTTGGAGTTCGATTTAAACAAGCAGGTAAAATTTATTATTTCGATCCTGCCGGTAACGAGGTTAAAGTTGGTGATAACGTTATTGTTGAAACCGCCCGGGGGATTGAGTTTGGTCAAGTAATGGTTGGGAACAAAGAGGTTACCGAAGATAAAGTAACCTTACCGCTTAAGAATGTTATCCGGGTCGCTACTCCTGAAGACCATATACAGTTGGAAGAGAATAAGGAGAAAGAGAAGAAAGCGTTTGGGATCTGTCAGGAGAAGATTAATGATCATAAGTTGGATATGAAATTGATCGATGTTGAATATACTTTTGACCGGAGTAAGATATTATTTTATTTCACCGCTGACGGACGGGTCGACTTTCGGGAGTTAGTTAAAGATTTGGCAGCGATCTTCAGGACCAGAATAGAGTTGCGTCAAATAGGGGTTAGAGACGAAGCGAAGATGATGGGTGGATTGGGACCGTGTGGACGACCACTGTGCTGCGCGACATTTTTAGGGGATTTCGAACCGGTTTCAATCAAAATGGCGAAAGAACAAAATCTATCGCTTAATCCCGCCAAAATTTCGGGAATTTGTTCCAGGTTAATGTGTTGTCTTAAGTATGAATCTTCGAGCTATCGCGATGCTAAGGCTGACTTGCCGTTGATTGGAGGCAGGGTATTGGTTAATAATCGTGAAGGCAAGATTGTTGACACCAATTTATTGAAGGAATCTTTGATTGTTGAATTTAGCAATGGAAGCCGTCAGGAAGTGCTATTGTCAGAGGTTGAAGAGATCTTTTTAGATGAAAATAATGAGTCAAAGCAATCTGAAAATGATGAAATTGAATAATAACTGCTCGAATTAACAGTAATATTAAGACTGTTGGCGAAACGGGTTTTGCTGACAGTCTTTTTTTATGGTATTGAACTATTTGCAGAAAGAATTTTCAAATCCGATCCGGTTAACCAGAAAGTATTTCTCTTTAAATTTTGAAAGCTAACATAGATGTGTCACTTGCAGTGGATTTTTATAAGTTTGCCTCAATCCCCGTAAATTCAAAGAAAGTAGGAATAAATTGAGGTCGGCTGATCAACACCTCGTATGTTATATATATGTAAATTGAATATATATACAGTATAAATAATTGACATCAAATAAACACCGTGGTAATATTTATAACATAAATATTACATTAGAGGTGGTTGAAATGATAAGTAAAGGATTAAAAATGACATTTATCTCTCTCTTGATGTTGGCTTTGTTTGCGTTGCCGGCATTGGCGGCGGATGAGCTTTCGGCTTCGCAGGCAATCGACTCGCTCTGGGTAGTGGTGGCGGCGTCGTTTGTGTTCTTGATGCAAGCGGGATTTGCAATGGTTGAGTCTGGTTTTACGAGGGCCAAAAATGCAGGAAATATTGTTATGAAAAACCTGATGGACTTTGCGGTTGGTTCGATTATTTATTGGGCATTTGGTTTTGCCTTTATGTTTGGAATAGGTGGTTTTATTGGTAAAACCGGATTCTTTTTAAATGATTCATTTGAACATCTGGGATTGAATATTCCGTTACCGGTATTTCTCTTGTTCCAAACCGTGTTTGCAGCGACTGCAGCGACAATTGTCTCGGGCGCAATGGCCGAACGTACTAAATTTGTTAGTTATTTAATATATAGTGCGGTTATCTCATTTATAATCTACCCCGTAATTGGTCACTGGATCTGGGGTGGTGGCTGGTTATCAAAACTTGGATTTGTAGATTTTGCCGGTTCCACAGTTGTTCACTCGGTTGGCGGTTGGGCATCATTGGTTGGTGCGGCGGTTGTTGGGCCGAGAATTGGTAAATACCGTGCAGACGGAAAGCCAAATGCGATTCCGGGTCATAACTTGGTAATTGCTGCGTTAGGAGTATTCATTCTCTGGTTTGGGTGGTTTGGTTTTAACCCTGGTAGTACGCTTTCGGTATTTGCACCTAATTTGGGAATGATTGCCATTACAACCAACTTATCTGCCTGTGCAGGGGCTTGCTTGGCGATGATTGTCAGCTGGATTAAGTATGGTAAACCTGATGTGTCGATGACATTAAATGGCGCTTTGGCTGGTTTGGTTGGAGTAACTGCCGGTTGTGCATCGGTTTCTGCGGCAGGGGCGGTTGCGATCGGTGCGATTGCTGGAGTAGTGGTAATATTTGCAGTTGAGTTCTTTGATCTGATTAAAATCGACGACCCGGTTGGTGCAGTTTCGGTTCATGGAGTCTGTGGTGCGCTGGGAACCATTTTGGTTGGGCTGTTTGCTACAGATGGCGGGTTGTTCTATGGTGGAGGAGTTAAGTTGCTTGGAGTGCAGGCTTTAGGAGTTCTAACTGCCTTTGTGTGGACGGTAGTTACTACGGGAATTTTATTCCTGACGTTGAAGTATACCGTAGGTTTACGGGTTAAAGAGGAAGAAGAGGTTGAAGGTCTGGATATTCATGAACATACCGGATATGCCTATCCTGATCTCTTTCCGGTAAATGTTAAACTTTAAGCAAAGGAGGCAACTGCGATGAAAAAGATCGAAGCGATTGTAAGACCGAGTAAGCTTGACGCAGTAAAAAGCGCACTAAACATCGTCGGAATAACAGGAATGACCATTAGTGAAGTTAAAGGTTGTGGTCATCAGAAAGGCCATGTGGAACACTATCGTGGTTCGGAGTATGTGGTAAACCTGTTGCCGAAAGTTAAGTTTGAAGTAGTGGTAAAAGAGCAGGAATTGGATAATGCGGTTGAGGCGATTATTGATGCCGCGCGTACCGGTGAAATTGGTGACGGAAAAATCTTCATCTATGATGTTGCTGAAGTAATCCAGGTTCGGACCGGAGAACGCGGACGGACGGCAATTTAAAACAACCGTGGTAAAACTTAGATTGAGATACATCTTTAAATACTGTTAGGATTTAATTAATAACCTTCTTTCGGGGAATCTTATCTTATAGAAAGGAGGTTATTGTTTTGGAACCGATTAGAGTAGGGATTATCGGAGCTGGATTGGCTTGGGAACGGTTGCATTATCCTGCTTTTCAGGAGTTAGCCGATAAATTCAAGATAGCGGCAGTTTGTGATGTCGATCGTGATAAAGCGGAAAATTGGGCAAAAAAACTTAATCTCGATCTCCAGCGGGATGTGTTCACCGATTTTCGGGTGATGATTGAGCGTAATGATTTGCAGGTAATCGATATCATGGTGCCGATTGCACAAAATTATCCGGTTGCGGAAGTGGTTGCCCGATCGCGTAAGGCGATTATCTTAGAAAAACCGATGGGAGCGACACTTGAACAGGCAAGAGCGGCAATGGAGTTGCCCAGGCGTTATGGGATTATGATGATGATTGCCGAAAATTATCGTTATAGTGAAGAATTTAACCTAATTCGTGATCTGATCAGGGAAAAGAAAGTTGGTGATCCAATATTCTTTGTCTATCATAATACCAGCTGCTTCCCTTGTTCGATGATTAAAGATACTTTTTCGGCAACCGAATGGCGGCAACACCCGCAATACTTAGGTGGCGATATCCTGGATGCGGCAATTCATAATTTGGCAGGCCTCAGGCATGTTTTTGGAGGAATTAAGTATTTGCATGCTTTTGGCGTACCGCAAAAGGATGATTTTAGTCCGTATGCTGCAATTACTGTTAATTTAAACTTTATCAATGGAGTTATTGGTGAGTTTTCATATTATCCTGCCGGGCAGGAGGTTCAGCGTCCGTTGATTGGATTGCGGATTTTCTGCACCAATGGGATGATTTATTTAGAAGATGCTAATTGCGGGATAATCAATGTCTTTTATAATAATGGACATCATGAAATGGTTAAGTTTCGCCCGATGCGCGGGTATTATAATGAACTGTTAAACTTTTATAATTCCTTAATAGGCAAAGAGACAATTGCCGTGACGCCGGAGATGGAGCTGGGCGACGTTAAGACGGTTTTTGCGATTTTGCAGTCGATTGCTGAGCAGGAAGTAGTAATCGTCGATCGTGTTCCCCGGTTTGCGCTGGTCTAAAGCATTTAATAGATTGATTGCTAATAAATGACACCCTTTGGTGTCATTTATATGTTATATATACCTGTATAATAGGTATAAAATCTAGTATACATCAAAAAATAGCTTGATTTAATGTCATGTTTATGTTAGATTTATAATATAGAATGAAGGGGGCGATAACAATGGACTTATCAAAAGTGAAAATGGTTGCTCAGAAAACACTGTTAACTTTGGAGACTGAGGAGTTCAATGATTTGGAGAGATTAATTAATGAGATGAAAGCGATTGGTTGGGAGATTGAGAAATTTCCCCGGTACTCTTTTGGGAGCTGGCAAGCTACGGTAAGTCAGTGTCAAAAGTCCCCGCTTGGTGTGCGCGGTAACAAGCAGGCCCTAGGATTGGTCAATCAATTATAAAAAATAATTAAGGAGTAAAGAGTATTTGATGAATATTCAAATTCCGTCTGTTTAAACAGTGATTCGCTAAAATGAGAATCGCTGTTTTTATATTGCCCCCAAAACTTTTTACCTGAATGAGTTTAACAAATGATTAAAAATATGATCATCGAGAGGATGTTAGTTCTTAAATGAAGAATAACAAAAATTTAGGATTATTGGTAATCGTATTTTAATTAAAATCGAATTTATTTGTTGATGATTTTAAGGAGGAAAAAAGATGTCAGAACAATTAAGACTCGATCTGAGTAAAGTAGCCCCGTTTGTTGATAAGATAGAGATGGAGCAGATCTTTGGACAAATTAGCTTGGCTCACGAACAGCTTCATACCAAAAAGGGTGCCGGGAGTGATTTTCTTGGATGGGTGGATCTCCCGATTAATTACGATAAAGAAGAGTTTAAGCGAATTCAGGAAGCAGCAAAACAAATAATTGATAACTATGATGCTTTAGTGGTTATTGGAATTGGTGGTTCATACTTAGGAGCCCGGGCGGCTATTGAGTTATTAAACAATAGTTTCAGTAATCAGTTAAGCAAAGCAAAGACCAAGTTCCCGGAGATTTATTATCTGGGTCAAACAATCAGTTCAACTTATACTGCTGAATTACTTGAGGTATTAGACGAAAAGAATTTTGCGGTTAATGTGATTTCCAAGTCAGGGACCACTACCGAACCGGCGATTGCATTTCGGTTGATCCGTGAATTAATGTTGAAAAAGTTTGGCGAAGCAGAGACTAAAAAAAGAATCTTTGTTACTACTGATAAAGCCAAAGGAGCTTTAAAGAGTTTAGCGCAGCAGGAAGGATATCCGCAGTTTGTTATCCCTGATGATGTTGGTGGCCGGTATTCCGTCCTTACCGCAGTCGGATTATTACCAATTGCTGTAAGCGGCATTGATATCAGCGCAATGATGGATGGAGCTGCGGCAGCTTATAATGAATATAAAAATCCTGGTGCTGCGGATAATATCGTCAACCAGTATGCAGCAGTCAGAAATATTCTCTATCGCAAAGGCAAAACCACGGAGATTATGGTCAATTACGAACCTGGGTTACACTACTTTGCTGAATGGTGGAAACAGCTCTATGGTGAAAGCGAGGGTAAAAATAATAAAGGAATCTTCACGGCAGCATGTGACTTCTCCACGGATCTCCACTCAATGGGTCAATACGTCCAAGAAGGCCGCCGGGATATCTTTGAAACAGTTTTATGGGTCGAGAAACCACGCCGTTCGTTAACCATTCCTAATGACCCGAACGATATTGACGGATTGAATTTCTTAGCCGGACAGACGATGGAGTTTGTCAACCAAAAAGCATTTGAAGGGACGGTTTTAGCCCATACCGATGGCGGAGTTCCTAATATCGTACTCAGGATTCCGGAGGTTAATCCATATTACTTCGGAAAGATGGTCTACTTCTTTGAAAAAGCCTGCGGCGTAAGTGGTTATGTCAATGCTGTCAATCCATTTGATCAACCCGGCGTTGAAGCTTATAAGAAAAACATGTTTGCATTACTTGGCAAACCTGGCTACGAAGCCGAACGCGCCAAATTAGAGGCGAGATTGTAAGAGTTATCAGAAGGGGATTCTGTCAAATTCGGAGGCGTTGCAGAACTTTTTAAAGGGAAGGCAACGCCTCTTTGTGTGATGGAAAACGATCTCTCATCCGCGCTTTCTTTTGAAACTAAAGTGTGGAATGCTTTTATGTTCAGAGAAATATTTTTTGAATGCTTTTTCTTTTTGCCCACTGTTCCGCCGGCGGGTTCCTTTTTGCGCGCGCAAAAAGGAACTAAAAAGGCGCCGGAACCGCATGGTTCCGGACCTCCTTCAAATCATCCAAGGTTTTTCGATGGTCTTCCTCATCCTGGCCTTTCGACTGGTAATAGGGCTCAGGCTTCCGAGGTCAATCGCTGTTTTTCCATCCGTGTAAAAGAAGCGATGACGCTCCATCCAGGAGCTATTAAACTACAAGTGAGTATATTAAGCAAAAAGCTATTAGCCTTTAAGTAGTTTTAAAAAATTTATTAAAAAGGTAGTTTAGAAGCTGTTTCAATCAAACCATTGCCCAATTGTGATTGTGCTGATTTTATTATCCTTAACGGTGAATTCAAGATATTTTGACTCAAGATGATAGATATAACTGTTATCTTCGAGTTTAGTTTGGCCGTATTTTTCAAAAAGTTTGGTCACTGGATCGTCAACCCGGATTCCCCGTTTTGTCTGATAGAAGGAGTTGGTTAATTTTATTGAAAGGATTGCTCCCGGAGTTATTGGGACCGGCTGATCTTTGGGAGCGTGATTATAAAACTCGATCTCCAGCTCCGGGTAGATCCAATTGTAATAGTACAGATTATAATCGGAGTTATGAAACGAGGTTGTTGTAGTCCTTTTCTCTTCCAATGGATCCCCAAACAGGTTTAAAACTGTGGCGGGAGATGTTACTAAAGATAAGCCGGCAATGGTAAAGTCCGCTTCCGTCAAATCACCGGCTTTTTCAGAGGGTTGTTCAGGTGTTGTGGTTTCGCTACGATGTGGTTTTGGTTTGGCAGACGGGATCGCTTGTTGGATCTTTTGATTGAGCGAATCAAAGAGATTGTCGAATAAAGCGCAACTGATGGTCGTAACTACGAATAGGATAAATAAGATTACTATCCAATCGGGTTTCTTTTTATTGTTCTTTTTTGCTCTTTTTTTAGTTTGTTTCTTCATTGCTAGCCCTTTATAGTGATATTCTTTTTTGATGCTGTTAACAGACTATTTCTACCCGGTTGCCTTCAGGATCGAGGATAACACTTTCAAAGTAACCGTCACCGGTAAGACGCGGTTCGCCGATGACAGAATACCCATCATTACGAAGTTGTTCGGTTAAATCGATAACTTTTTCTTGGGTACCAACTTTGACAGCGAAATGGTTTAATCCAAAGTATTGTTCGGCGGGGAGGTTCGCTGAGTTTTTAATTGTTGGCATCTGCATCAGCTCGATCCGGCAACCGGAATCAAATGCTAAAAAATAGGATTGAAAGTTCTTGGTAGTGTTGATATATTTAGTGTTTGAAGTGGCGTTAAAGTATTTGATGTAAAAGTTTTTTTGAACTTCAATATCTTTACACCAGATCGCAATGTGTTCAATTTGCATTTAACTAACTCCAGTGGGTAAATTAATTATTGAAAATATTATAATTCTTAAGCTTGAATATGCCAAGGACCCAATTGAGCAATTTTTGGCTAATAATATTGCCGAGTCTTTATTTTTCATGATATAATCACATAAAAGGCAATGAAGGAGTGCCAAACTTTCCGTAGTGACAAGTAAGCTTACAGACAGAGAGCAGGTGGATGCTGCAAACCTGCCGGATACGGTCAGTTAATTACCCTCCGGAGCTAAGGGCTGAAGTGTTAAGTAGGCTGATTCGGGTTCGCCCGTTAACGCGACTGAAGATGCATTCAATTGATTGAATGCATAAAGTAAGGTGGTACCACGAAACCTTCGTCCTTACCAGGTGAAGGTTTTTTTATTTGTTATCATTTAGATTTGGTTAATGGAGGTATAAAATGTCGGTTTTAAAGGTCTTAGAAGAACGTGGCTTTATTAAACAAACGACGCATCAGGAACCTTTATATGAAATGCTGGAGAAAGAGAAGGTTACTTTTTATGTCGGTTTTGATCCCACCGCAGACAGTCTGCATGTAGGGCATATGTTACCGGTTATGGCAATGGCTCATATGCAACGTGCAGGACACCGGCCAATTGCCATTTTAGGTGGTGGAACAGCTATGATTGGTGATCCGAGTGGTAAAACGGATATGCGCAAGATGCTCACCCAGGAGCAGATTGACTATAATGCATCACGTTTTAAAGCGCAACTTTCGCGGTTTATTAACTTTGATAACGATCAAGCTTTGATGGTGAATAATGGTGATTGGCTCCGTGGTTTGAATTATATTGAGTTTTTACGGGAAATCGGTTCGCAATTTTCAGTAAACCGGATGTTAACGGCTGAGTGTTTCAAATCCCGAATGGAACGGGGACTTTCGTTTATTGAATTTAACTATATGTTGTTGCAATCCTATGACTTTTTGGTCTTATATCGCAAGTATGGTTGTAAATTGCAGATGGGCGGCGATGATCAATGGTCAAATATCCTGGCAGGAGCAGACCTGATCCGGCGTTTGGAGGGCGGTGAAGCCTTTGGGATAACCTTCCCGTTGCTAACTACCAGTGCCGGTAAGAAGATGGGAAAAACCGAAGCGGGTGCAGTTTGGCTTGATCCGGAGAAGACGACTCCCTATGAATTTTATCAATACTGGCGTAATGTTGATGATCGTGATGTGGAAAGATTTTTAGCATTATATACCTTCTTGCCGCTTGATGAAGTTAGACGGCTGGGACAGTTAAAGGATAAAGAGATTAATGAAGCGAAGCGAATTTTGGCTTACGAGGTAACCAAACTGACCCACGGCGAGGAGGCAGCCAAAAACGCTCAAGAAGCAGCCCGGGCTTTATTCAACCGTGGTGGCGATGAGAGTTCGATTCCCAGTGTTGAATTGAGTTACGAACAAGTTGCCAGTGGGATATCAATTATTGATCTGGTTGTAGCAGCAAAATTAGTTGATTCCAAAAGTGAAGCCCGACGTTTGGTAGCTCAAGGCGGGATTACCCTTAATGAACAACGAATAACTGACAGTAATCATCAGGTTATTACAGCGGATTTTAAAGAAGGAAAGGTAATAATCAAAAAGGGTAAAAAACAATATCAAATGGTTAAACTAGTTTAAATTAATCCCCTTTAAAGGGGGTTAATTTTAATGGTGTTTGCTAGCAGGAATAATTGGCTTTCAACTTGAAAATTTTATTGAGGATCTAAACTGACAGAGAGTGATTTAGATGAAGCAACTGATTGTGACTGCCGGAGTGATCGTCCAGAATAATCGAATAATGTTAGCTCAAAGATTTGACAATGATACCGAAGGTGGAAAATGGGAATTTCCCGGTGGTAAGGTTGAGTTTGGAGAGGAGCCGCGTCATTCTTTGGCCAGAGAGTTAAAAGAAGAGTTAGACATTGGAGTTAATGTAAAAGATTTGATCGATGTCTTTTCGGAGGTTAAAGACGGGATCCATTTGATTATAATTTATTTTTTATGTGAAATTGTCAAAGGAACGCCAACTCCGCTCCAATGCCAAAAAGTAAAATGGTATCAACGTGATGAAGTGGACCGCCTAATCAAACCGGTCCTTGATGAGAACTTTTGGATTAATCACCGTAATGAATTACTGGGAGCATATTTATGATTCCGCTAAAAGATACAATTCCAAGTCGTAAATTACCATTAATGACTTGGACTTTGATTATCTTAAATATTGGCGCCTTTATATACCAACAAATCATCGGAGAAGAACTGAATAATTTTTTAATCAGTACTTATGGGTTGATCCCGGTTAAAGTAATTGGAAATATCTTCGAAGGTAACTGGCGGTTATTATTACCGTTTGTTTCGTATACTTTTCTCCACGGGGGTTGGATACATCTTATTAGTAATGTTTGGGCATTATGGCTATTTGGTGATAACGTTGAAGACCGGATGGGTAAGATTTCGTTCGTTTTATTCTATTTGAGCATGGGAATAATTGCCGGATTAACCCATCTCATTTCTGAACCGGTTTCGCCGATAGCGGTAATTGGTGCTTCGGGAGCAATAGCCGGTGTAATGGGTGCTTATTTTGTAATGTATCCTCAGTCCAAGGTAATAACGTTAATACCAGTCTTTTTTATTCCGTTATTTGTACCGATACCGGCTACAATCTACCTCGGATTTTGGTTTGTTTCGCAAATCAGTGCTGCGATAACCCAACATGTTCGTATGACTGCAAATATTGCTTGGTGGGCTCATGTGGGTGGGTTTGTTGCGGGAATGTTCTTATATCGGTTCTTTATCAAATTAAAAAGACTATAAGCTGCTTTTTTAATGTGATTTAATAATAAGAATCTGAATTTAAACTATAAAAAAATTGCTAGGCTCATTGTAAAATCAAATTGAACTAATAAAAATCCATAGTGACCTTTTCTGTTGTAAAATGAATTTACCATAAAACATTAACAGCAGAAAGGTGATCACTATGGACAATACACAGTTTACACCAAATCCGCGAAAGA